>JBDZVF010000572.1:0-3385 GCA_040255575.1 Pseudomonadota bacterium
TCGGCCTGCACGAAGGGCTCGAAGAGCTGCGAGACGGTTTCGGGCGGCATGCCAATGCCCGTGTCACGCACTTCGAAACTCAGCAGCGCGCGCCCGTTCTGAAGCGCGAGCGGGAAGACTTCCACCGCCACTTCGCCCTTGTGGGTGAACTTGATGGCGTTGCCGATGAGGTTGTGCAGCACCTGGCGCAGCCGGTCCGGGTCGCCGAGCACGCGATCCGGCACGCCGGGATCCACGTTGACGATGACCTCGAGGTTCTTCGCCGCGGCGTGCACGGCCATCTCCATGCCGAGATCCTCGACGATGTCGCGCACGTGCATCTCGACGCGCTCGATCTCGAGCTTGCCGGCTTCGATCTTCGAGAAATCCAGCACGTCGTTGATGATCCCGAGCAGCGACGTGGCGCTGGTGCGGATCGTTTCGGCGAACTCGCGCTGCGCGGACTGCAGCGTCGTATCGAGCAGCAGCTCCGTCATGCCGATCACGCCATTGAGCGGCGTGCGCACTTCGTGGCTCATGTTGGCAAGGAAGTTCGCCTTCGCCCGGATGGCGGCGGCCTCGGCGTCCTTGGCGGCGATGCGCGCTTCCTCGGCTTCATGCTGCTGGGTCACGTCCTGGAGCGCGCCGGAGAGGCGCGTGACCACGCCACTTCTCATCTCCGCGGCGCCCATCACACGAACCCAGAGCTTCCGACCCGTCCTGGTGACGAAGGGCACAGTCAGGTCGTACGGCGTGCCCCTCTCGAGTGCCTGGCGAATGGCGGTCTCGACAAGCGCGCGCGCCTCGCCGGGATAGAAACTCATCGTCTCGGGGAACGTCGGCCGGTGAGCTGCATCGACTTCGTGAATGCGGTACGCCTCGTCGGACCAGATGGGCATCATGGTCGCGAGGTCGAGCTCCCAGCCGCCGATGCGCGCCATGTTGGCCACGGTGTCGAGCAGATGGCGGCCGCGCCGTACCTGGGCTTCCGCCGCTTCGCTGCGCAGGAGCGCCGCCTTGAGCGCCGCTTCGGAGCGTTCGCGCTCGCTCACTTCCTGCCGTGCGAGAAGCTTCTCACGCTCCGCTGCCCGGGCGCGGCAGAACACCACGATGCTGACGACGCCCAACACCACCACCGCCGCCACGGAGTAGACCAGTGCGCCGTTCAAATCATCTTCCTCGGAGGGTGGAGCGTCACCGTGTGCCGCCTCTAAAACAGTGCATGCCGTGGGGGAATCAGGTGAAAGGCAAGGATAAACGAGCGCGGTCCGGGCCGGCACTCCACGGGCGCGACCGGCTTCACACGTTAGATAACTGAGTTGTCCGCCGAACCGACCAACGGCGGGGTGCCCGCGTCCTGCTACCGACGTGGGTCGTATTGCGGAATGTGATGGATACAATGCGCGCCCATGGGTGACCGAGTGAGAGGCTACGCACACCGGGTGGACATCGCGGGCGAAGTCCCGGCTGTGTGGCGCGCCTTTACTGAAGGCGTACACCTCGTGCGTTGGTGTGCACCCGACGCGCAGTTGCGTCCACGGGCTGGTGGATTGTTCCGCGCGAGTGTCGACCGCGTCACACGGATGGAGGCGCACATCGACGTGTACGACGCGAACCGGCGCCTGCGGCTCATCTACCTGCCGTCGGAGACGCTGCCCGCTGCCGAGACGGCCATCGTGGCCGATTTCATCCTGGAGCCCGCATCCGCGCCGGCGAGGGGCTCGATCCTGCGGGTGCTCGGGTCCGGCATTCCCGAGGGGCCCGAGTGGGATACGCAGTACAAGCGTATGAAGATCGGCTGGGGGGCTGCTTTAGCGCGCCTGAAAGTCTATGTTGAAACGCAAATGGGCCACTCTTGAAGCAAGGTAGCGAACGCGGGCGGCCGCGCCCTGGCGCGACCCCCGGGGGACAGCCAATGGTCGGGTTCATCTTTCGGGCGGTGATCGCGGCGCTGGGGCTCTGGCTCGCCACGCTGTGGGTCGACGGCATTTACATCGACAGCCCGCTCACGCTCGTGTTGGCGGGCGCGCTGCTCGGCGTCGTGAATGCATTCGTGCGGCCGATTGCGGTGATCCTCACCCTTCCGTTCACGATCGTCACGCTGGGGCTGTTCCTGCTCGTGGTGAACGCCGCCATGCTGGGCCTCGTGGCACTGTTCCTGCCCGGCTTCCGCCTCGAAGGATTCTGGGCGGCCCTGTGGGCCGCCCTCCTCGTCAGCATCACCGGCTGGATCGGCTCCGCGCTGATTGGCTCCAACGCGAAGGTGGAGATCTACCGGCGCAACGGTTGAGGCTCGGCGTTCGGCGTGCCGGGATCCCTGCCGCCAGTTGTACCGACCCTGAACATCCACACCGCGAGTGCGCCGAGCATCAGGAGGCCGAGCCAGCCGCCGAACTGCAGCGACTCGGGCAATGCGAACACGTCGGCGCGACCGGTGGCCACGATCGGGATCGCGATGAGCACGCCGATCAGCGCTTCACCCGTGATGAGGCCCGCCGCGAACAACATGCCCCGGCGCGTGAGGCGTTCGACATCTTCCTTGGTGGGCTTGAAGAGGCCAATGCCCGCCGAGAGCCGACGCTCGGCGATGAACGCGAGCAGGCCGCCGACGAAGATGGGCACTTCGAGCTCGAGGGGCAGGTAGATACCCACCGCGGCAGCGAGCACGGGTGTGCGCACGCCGCTCTTGCCCGCCTTGAGAATCTCGTCGATCACGATGATCACCGCGCCGATGCCCATGCCGGCGATCACCATGTCCCACGGCAGGTGGCCGCCGAACATGCCGCGCGAGACGGACTCCATCAGTGTGGCCTGCGCGGCCTGCAGTGACTGCGGATGCTCCGCGGTGGCCGGGCCCATGCCGTAGGCCTTGAGCAGCAGGTTGAGCACCGGCGCCATGATCAATGCGCTCGCAATGGCACCGATGCCGAGCATCACCTGCTGGCGCCAGGGCGATGCGCCGATCATGTGACCGGCCTTCAGGTCCTGCAGGTTGTCGCCGGCGATCGAGGCCGCGCAACACACGACCGCGCCGATCATGATCGTGGCGACCGGGCCCGCGGCGGCATCACGACCGAGCATCAGCGTGAGAACGAGGGCCGCGAACAGGATCGTGCAGATGGTGATGCCGCTGACCGGGCTGTTGGAGGAGCCGACGAGACCGGCCATGTAGGCGGACACCGAGCAGAACACGAACCCCGCGAGAATCATGATCACGGTCATCGACAGCGCGACGCCAAACTTGCCGACGATCGCGTAGTACAGCGCCGCGAGCGGCAGCGTGAACGCCACGATGCCGATGAGCACGTACTTCATCGGCAGGTCGCACTCGGTCTGCGCGGCGGCCGCGTCGAGATTGGCGCGCGTGGCCGCAAGGCCGCTGCGAATGCCGGACATGATGGATTTG
>JBDZVF010000573.1:0-3373 GCA_040255575.1 Pseudomonadota bacterium
TTCGAGCAGATACTGCAGAACGAGCAGCACGATTGCGACGAGCGCCGAAACGAGCGAGAGCCGTTGCACGGCGCGCCGCGTGGTGAGGAGCAGCCCGCCGAAGCAGGCCAGATAGATCGCCGCGCCGGTCGCCTGAAAGAGCGCGACGAAGCTGAGCGCGCGCAGCCCGGCCGACAGGCCGTCTACCAGCACGGCGCGTCAGCCGCGATCAGTGATGTTCGTGTTGGTGAGCGTGCTCGTGCTCGTGGGCGGGAGCCTTGCCCGCGGACGGCGTCGCCTGCGGATCGAACGTGAAGGTGAGCTGGCCCTTCATGATGTGCCCGTCGTTGCTGACGACGCGATAGTCCACCGCGTACTTGCCGGGCGACAGTTTCGGCAGAGCCGCCGTCACTTGCGTCGACGCGGTGTCGGGCGATGCGGTGAGTTTCTGTTCGGCCTCGCCGTCCTTGTGCAACGTGAGCGCGGTGACTTTCGCAGCTTCGGAAAACTTCAGCACCACGCTCGAGGGCGCCGTGTTCACCACGCTCTTGTCGGCGGGCGTGGCTTCCTTCAGGTGAGTGTGAGCCTGCGCGACGGCGCTCAGCGCGAGGAGCGCGGCCGCAACCAGAACGGAGGATGTTTTCACGGGAGAGTCCTTGCGAGGGCGGCATGTATTCCGGAATGGCCGCAAGACTAATCGACAAGTCGCAACGCCGGCAAACCGGCCGTCAAACCGGCAATATCGCTGGATGGACAACCTCACGCATTCGCTGATCGGGACCGTCGCGGGCGATATCGTGGCCCGATCGAGCACGCCGGCGGCCGGCGGGCTCACTGCGGACACCCGCCGCGCCTTCCTCGTGACAGTGAGCGTGATTGGCAGCAGCCTGCCGGACTCGGATCTGCTGATGTCCTACGGCGGCTTCACGCGCGACAAGCTCGCCTACATGCTCCAGCATCGCGGCTACACGCACACGATTCTGGGATGCGTTGTCCTCGCACTGGCCTTGTATGGCGCGGCGGAGCTCGTCGCAAAACTCAGAAGACTGACGCTCTCACGAGGCGATCGGATCGCGCTGCTCGGCATGGCGTTGTTCAGCACGCTCCTGCACCTCGGCATGGATTCGCTGAACAGTTATGGCGTGCACCCGTTCTGGCCGTTCAACAACGAGTGGTTCTATGGTGATTCGGTGTTCATCGTCGAGCCGCTCTACTGGATTGCGGCCGCACCGATGTTCTTTCTGCTGCGAACGATATGGGCGCGCGTGGTCCTCGGGATCGCGCTGCTCGTCGCGCTCACGGCGACCGTGCTCACGTACTCCACGAGGCCGGCCTGGTACGTCGGCATCATCGTTCTGACGGGCCTGTTCCTGTTCCTGAGCAAGCGCGCCTCCGGGAAAGCCGCCGCCTGGACCAGCGCGGTCACCGCGGTGGGCGTCACGTCGATGTTCATCGTGGCGGGGCTCGCGGCGGCACGCCAGGCGGAAGCCATCGACGGGCAGGCTTTTCCGACGGAGCAGCGTCTCGATCACGTGCTCTCCCCGGGGTTCGCCAATCCCTTTTGCTGGGATGTCCTGATGGTGAAGACCGGGGGCGGGCAGTACACCGTGCGGCAGGCGACCCTCACGAATGCGCCCGGGCTCATGCCCGCGGACCAGTGCTTCGGGATGCTGATCCCGCGCGTCGGCACCGCCCCGACGACGGCGGTCCCCGCGCCATCCTCCCCGACCATTCAGTGGATCCGGCAGTTCTCGATGCCCGAGGGCCGGCTCGCCATGCTGGCCGGCGAGGACTGCCTGGCCCGCGAGACGTTGCAGTTCGCGCGTGCGCCGTTCGCGACTCAGCTCGACGGCAAGTGGGTCATCGGGGACCTGCGCTACGACCGCGAGCGATCGCTCGGTTTCTCGGAAATCGCCCTCGGCGGCAGCCCGAATTGCCGGTTCGACGTGCCGTGGGTGCCGCCCCGGGAGTCGCTGCTGCGGGGGCCGTCGGGCCGCCCGCCTGTGAACCTCGGCGGGTCCCTGGGGTACTAACTGAGCTCCAAATGGGCTTTCCGGGAGCCGAGCGCTCCCGCGGGGCCCTGGCGCAGGCGGTTTGGTATCATCCGCCCCGTTTTTTTCAGCCCCCCCGTCTTCAATTTCCCGTGTGGTCGAGCCCCCGGAAGGTCGAACAGAATGCTCCAGCGGATCAGAGATAGCCTCCAGTCGCAGAAGTGGATCGCCTATACGGTGATTGGCGCGCTCGCCCTCGTGTTTGCGGCGTGGGGCGCCTACGGGATCGTCGATGTCAGCATCGGACCCACCAACTACGCGGCCAAGGTCGACGGCGAAAAGATCTCTGCGCAGGAGGCGCAGGATGCCTGGCAACGCCAGCAGATCGCGTTGGCGCGCCAGTTCGGCAGCGCGGAGATCCCCGCGGAGCTGAAGACCCGCATGCAGGATCAGCTGCTCGAAGCGATGATCGGCGACGCGCTCCTGCATTCGCATGCCAGCAAGCTCGGTTACCGCATCAGCGACGAGGCGCTTCACCGGGAAGTGCAGCAGCTCCCCGCGTTCCAGGTGGAGGGCAAGTATTCGCCGGAAGCCGCGCGCTATGCCCTGCAGAACGCAGGTCTCAGCGAGGCGCAGTTCGAAGTGTCGCTGCGCCGGCAGCTCGAGCGTCAGCAGATCGAGCAGGCGATCGTGGTTTCCAACTTCCTCACGCCCACCGAGATCCAGCGCATCCAGGCGCTCGAGGGCGAGCAGCGTGAGGTGCGCTTCATCTCGCTCGACCCCGCGAAGTTCGCCGCCAAAGCGGTCACGGACGATGCCGCGGTCGAGGCGTATTACAAGAACAATCAGGCGAAATACATGACGACCGAGTCCGTGCATCTCGCCTACGGCGAGCTGCGCCTCGACCAGGTGGCGAGCCAGATCGTCGTCACGGACAAGGACGTGCAGGACTTTTACGAAAAGAACAAGGCGCTGTACGTGCAGCCCGAGCGCCGTCACGTCCGCCACATCCTCATCGAGAGCGGCAACGACGATGCGGCGGCCCTGAAGAAGGCGAACGAGGTGCTCGCGGAAGCGAACGCCGGCAAGGATTTCGCCGAGCTTGCGAAGAAATACTCGCAGGACATCGGCTCGGCGCAGAACGGGGGCGACCTCGGCTGGGCCACCAAGGGCAGCTCCGGCCTCGACCCCGCGTTCGACCAGGCCGAGTTCAGCATGCAGGCCGGGCAAGTGCGCGGGCCGGTGAAGACGAAGTTCGGTTATCACATCCTCAAGCTCGAGGCGATCGAGCCCGAGCACGTGCGCACGCTCGCCGAAGCGCGCGCCGATATCGAAGCGCAGGTGAAGAAGGATCGCGCGGCCGAGCAGTTCGGCGATGTGCAGGAAAGCCTGCAGTCGAAGCT
>JBDZVF010000574.1:0-3363 GCA_040255575.1 Pseudomonadota bacterium
ACGGGAACCAGTCGTGCGAGATCCTTCCCGAGTACGGACACCTTCTTCAGCGCGCCACTGCAACGAAGAAGGCCTGGCACCCAGCGCTCCAGCGCTGCGAACAGGCGGTCATGGCGTAGACGCGTGGTGAAAGGACGCAGGAAATGCCTGGGATGGAACATGGCGCGCCAGGACTTCTCGTAGAAGTCCACGCAGAGGCGCCCCCCAACCATCGCCACTGGAGGCAAAGACGCGACAGCACGCGCGACATCGGGAGTGTGTTGAAGCACGCCGAGCGAGTAAACGAACGGAAACGAACGCTTGGCGAACGGCAGCGCATAAATATCGCCCTGAACTACATGAAGGTTCGGATGGTGAGAGAGATTTGCGTAACACGCATCGGCCGCACTCGAATAGTCGAGTGCGACCACTTCGGCTCCCGTCGAGAGCGCCACCTCGGCAAAACGTCCGGCGCCGCAACCGGCATCGAGCACCCACCGACCCGCCATGTCACGCGCGGACCAGCTCGTGGCTGCCCAGAATCGGTCCGACGAAATTGTCTGTTTTGAAAAGCTGTCGAGCTGAGTGAGCCGGAACTTGTTCCACTGGATGCCAAAATTATCAGCATAGTTCGACTGCGGCACGAACCGAGGCACAAAGTTGCGCACGGGATAACGATGTGCTCCGGACTCGGTGACCAGCAGGCCCGACTCCACGCGCCCCTCGTGCATGACGGACTCTTGCAATCCGAGTCTCTCGCCAGTGACCGGACAACGCAGACGTTCGATTAACCTTAAATGCATTAGGCCGACTCGTGATAAGTACTTTGGGCTATCACCTAAAAACCCGGAGAGCACAGCCCGGGGGGGGCGGCTGACGAAAATAGGGTTCGGTGTTCAGGATTTTGGCGGGATCGGGCTGAAGTTCCGCGACCAGCTCGCGGATTTCACTATCACGCTTGTGATGCTGAAACGAATGCGAGCCGAACCCATCGAATGTGTTGAGCACCGTGGCGCGATAGCGATTACGGATGCGGCTCGAGAGTGTGTCCGGCTCTCGGCGCGGGACGTGCCCGCAGACACAGAACCCGGCTTTCTCCATGAACCATCCGAGACCCGGCACGACACGCAGTATTCCCATCAGCCGCGCATAGGAGAGAATTACGCCGAACGGCATACGGGAGAGCACGGCTCGCAGCGGCCTGTAGATACCGTGGAAGCGAAGCCAGCGAACAATGTCGACGTCCTCATCAAGCATCCGATAGCAGGTAAAGACAAACTCGCCGCCCGGAGCGAGCAACGAATAGAGCGCGCGTGCGGTGCGTTCCACTGACGGCGTGTGCTGGATGACATTGTGACAGTATACGATGCCATCGATGCTCCCGCGCCGTAGCGGCGGCGCATCGATCGAGCATTGGATCACGTCGTAGTTGGAGTGGCCGCTTGACCGCAGGTTACGCTGAACTACGTCATCCACGGAATGAGACAGGTCGAGCAGGATCACGTGTCTCGCGCCAGCTTCCAGCATCCATAGCGTCTGGGCCCCGCTTCCGCCGCCAGCATCGACGATAAGCTTGTCGCGAAATGCTTCGGTCGAACCGAACGTATGCTTCACCGTGTGATTGAGCCAATGAGCCTTGAAATCAGTGAAGTTGAAAAAATTCCATTCGTTGCCGAAGGACTCGACGCTGCCCGCAGGAGACGACGCGGTCACAAATCTCGGGATGCCGTTACGAATTGGATAGCGGGCGCCCCCCGCGGCAACGAGCGTACCGGACAGGATCTGTCCGGAAGCATCGCGCGTCTCATCTTGCAGCGCCAGCGGCTCGCCTGAGGTCGGATCGCAAAGAAATTCGAGCAGCTGCGGATTCATTCCACCTGTACCCTCAATGTGTCGTTTAATTGCGTGGTGACGGGCCTGACAGGTATTCGCGCCGCCAGAGCTCGAACATCACGAGAGCGAACAGCCTCTCGCTGTTGGATCGTCCACGGATGTGCCCCGCCAGCAGGCCCTCAGACGCGCCGCGGTCGAAGAATGCATCCTTCGCGAGCAGCACTTCCTTGAAAAACTCGAGCCACGGTCCCGAGCGCAGCCAGCTGGCCAGGGGGATAGAGAATCCCTGCTTGCGCTCAAAGTCGAACTCACGGGGTAACAGCCGCTCCGCGAGCTTCTTGAGCAGGATCTTGCTTGCACCCACCGTGCACTTCAGGTGCGAGGGCACTTTTCCGAATGCGAACTCTACGACCCGGTAGTCGAGCAGCGGCGCGCGGACCTCGAGCGAGCTCAGCATGCTGGCACGATCAACCTTCACGAGGATATCTTCCGGCAGATAGCTGAGGAAATCGGTACGCGTGGCACGCTGTAGCAGATCCGTTGCCGATGGCATGAGGCTCTGCCGAACCGCTTCTGCACTCGAACCGGGCGGAAGGTAGCGATGAGTCAGCCGACGTCGCATACCAGCGTCGAAATAAGTGGCAATCAACGGCAAACCGTTTTCGAGATCCACATCGAGTGCCTGAAGCCAGTTGCGCCCCTTGAACCCAACGGGTAGCAAGGCACCGGCTGTGGCCGCCAACCCCTTTCGCACCATCAGCGGCACCCTGCCGGTGCCCAACTGCATCCGCAGCAGCCGGCCGTAATGCTGGTAGCCTGCGAAGAGCTCATCGCCCCCGTCTCCTCCCAAAGCCACGGTGCAATTACGCCGAATGAGCGCGCTGACGAGATAGGTTGGAATCATCGATGAATCGACGAGGGGCTCGTCGTACTGCCGCGCAAGCATGGGCAGCATATTCACGTCGGCCCCGGTCGCATCCAACTCCACATGCTGCGTACCGAAGTGATTCGCGATAAGGCGCGCATGGCCAGTCTCGTCGTATGCCCCGAACCCGGGGAAGCGGATGGTGAAGGTCTGAACTTTGGGCACTGCGCGTACGGCCATTGCCGTCACGACGCTCGAGTCGACACCACCGCTCAGCAGCACACCAACCGGAACGTCAGCTACGAGCTGTCTCTTCACCGCGTCGGCGAGGAGGGACTCGAGCTCATCGAGCAACTGCGGTTCAGTACGGGTGACCCCGTCGAGCTCCGGCAGCTGCCAGTACCGCCATATCTGCTTTGAGCTATTGGCGAGGTCATACGTCAGCGCATGAGCGGGCGGCAGTTTCCTGACGCCGCGCAGAATGCAGCGATCTCCAGGCACAAAACCCATCGCAAGATAGCAATCGAGGGCTTCCGGATCGATCTCGCGTCGGAGCCCGGGGTTCGCCATCAGCCCCTTCAACTCGGAGGCGAAATTCAGGCCGCGTGGGCCCACGCTGTAGAACATGGGTTTCTCGCCAGCCCTGTCCCGCGCCATGAACAAGCGTCTCTGGCGCGAGTCGTAAA
>JBDZVF010000575.1:0-3361 GCA_040255575.1 Pseudomonadota bacterium
AGACATTCGTGCGGTCGGGGTGGCCTTCGGTCGGGTTCGACCTTGGACGTGTCCTCGATCTCGTCTCGCCGCTCTGGGCCGCCGGGTTCTACAACAAGACTTTCATGTGGCCGGGCTGGCACCTCTACGAGAGCGTGATACGCCGGCTGGCGGGATTCGGCACTGCGCCTGCAGGCCCTGATCCGGATCGATACGAAGCGCAGAACGCACACTGCGATGTGTTGGTGATTGGTGGCGGCGCTTCCGGGCTGCGAGCGGCGAGACAAGCGGGCGAAGACGGCGCACGCGTGATTCTCGCGGAACGAGATTCCCTGCTCGGCGGGCGAGCCGCGTGGAGCGGTATCGCGATCGATGGCATGCCCGGAGCGGACTGGGTGCGCAGGATGAGCGCGGATCTCTCCCGACGCGACACCGTGCGGACTCTGTTGCGCACCTCCGCAGTGGGTGTTCACGGCGCGGGAGTCGTCACGCTCGTTCAAACCGCGGACCCGTCCGTCGCCGGCCCCGGGCGGCCGCGCGAACGCTACTGGATCGTGCGCGCTCCCCGAATCGTTCTGGCAGCAGGCGCCATCGAGCAGCCGCTCGTCTTCTGCAACAACGATCGGCCTGGGATCGTGCTTGCGGGTTCGGCACACCAGTATCTGCGTCGGTACGCCGTCGCTGTCGGACGCCGCGTGCTGATAGCGACGAACAATGACTCCGCCTACGCCTTCGCGCGAGACCTGAAGCTTGCAGGTCTCGGGGTTGAGGCAGTCGTCGATACCCGGGACTCAGTATCTGACGAGCTGCAGGCGGCAATGAATGCGCTTTCGGTGCCGGTGCTGAAGCAGTCGATGCCTGTGAATACGGAAGGCTTCGGTGCGCTTTCCGGAGTCACAGTCGCACGGCTCGCACGAGGTTCGCAGGCAATTGAGCACACGCATCGTGTCGCCTGTGACGCCTTGGCCGTTTCTGGCGGATGGAGTCCGGCCTTGCACCTGTTTTCTCAGGCGGGCGGAGCGCTCACTTACCGTGATGGCACTGCCGTCTTCAAATCTAGGCAGACACATCCAGACGTCTTGCTGGCCGGGTCGGCGGCCGGGCAGAGCGATCGCACAGCGGGTGAATTGGGGTCGCGAATCAGTCCCGTGGGCGATACCTCGAGGCAGTGGGTCGACCTGCGGCACGATGTCACCGTCGCGGATCTCGAGCTCGCAGTCCGGGAAAACTACACCTCTGTCGAGCACGTAAAGCGCTACACGACGGTCGGCATGGCCGCGGATCAGGGCAAGACGTCGAGCCTGGCCACTGTCGATGTGCTGTCCCGACTCCGCAACAGGAAGCCTGCGCTGGTTGGGCATACGACCCTGCGTCCGCCATTCACGGCGGTAACGTTGGGCGCAATCGCAGGAAGAGCCGTTGGCGAGCATTTCGCCCCGACGCGACGCACGTCCTTGCATGCGTGGCACGCATCTCACGGCGCGCTGCTCGAGCACTTCGGCGAGTGGGAACGGCCTGCGGCATACCTGCGCGCCGGCGAGTCACGCGTTGAAGCCTCACGCCGCGAAGCCAGGGCCGTCCGCACGACCGCGGGCCTCTTTGACGGCTCGCCGCTCGGCAAGATCGAGGTTCGCGGTCCGGATGCGCTTGAGTTCCTCGATCATTTCTATATCAACGATCTGAGGACTGTGAGACCCGCACGGGCGCGCTACGGTTTCATGCTGCGCGAGACGGGAGTGATATTCGACGACGGAACGATCGTAATGCTCGCACCCGATCGGTTTCTGATCACGACCACTTCGGGAAACGCTGGGCGTGTTGCTGCCTGGCTGGAAGAGTGGCAGCAATGTGAATGGCCTCATCTTCGCGTTGCTATCACTCCGGTCACTGAGCAGTGGGCGACCCTGTCGCTGAGCGGTCCACGCTCTCGCGAGGTGTTGTCGCATCTCGTTTCCGGAGTCGATCTTTCCTCGTCACAGTTTCCTCACCTTGACGTGCGTGACGCACGCGTCCTCGGACGCGTTGCGCGAATTTACCGCGTAAGTTTCACCGGCGAGCTCACCTACGAGATCAATGTGCCGGCTGGCGCTGCACGTGAAATCTGGGAAGCGGTCATCGAAGCGGGCAAGCCGTTCGAGCTGCAACCTTATGGCATCGATGCACTCCAGCAGCTGCGTTTAGAGAAAGGTTTCTTGCACATAGGAACGGATACCGACGGCACCACCGTCCCAGACGATATTGGCTGGGGAGGCGTCGCAGCGAAGAAACAAGCGGAGTTCATCGGGCAGCGTTCCCTCAAATTGGCCGATAACGTCCGTCCGGACCGGTTGCAGCTCGTCGGGCTGACGTCGGGAGAAGATATTCCGGTCGGGGCTCATCTTCGCGTCGGCAATTCCGCGGAGGCCACCGACGGTTGGGTGACGTCCGCTGGCCGCTCGGTCCTCACGGGCCAGCCTGTTGCGTTGGCTGTTCTTCGGGGCGGTCGGGCGCGCATGGATGAAGCCGTCACCCTCCACGACGGTGGCGTGGTAACACACGGACGTATCGTGCCCACTCCGTTCTTCGATCCGCGCGGTGAGCGTTTGCATGTCTGAACGCGCGCCTCCGAAAATTCGCCTGACGACCGACAGAGCCTGTCTTCGTGCCAAATCGTGGCAGCCCGAAGTGGTGGTCGGCGGCGCTTCCATGGTGTGCGCAGGTGCAGCGCTGCCGAGTCGGGTGGGTGCGACGGTAGCAGCCGGCGAATTGCGCGTTCTATGCATTGGGCCGGGTGAGTGGTTCCTGGTGTCTGACACGGATTCTGCGGCAACTATTCTGGAGAGCACCGAGACCGATGCGCATGGGTTTTGCGTCGTTGATCTGTCAGATGCAACCGCGGTCGTGGAGGTTCGCGGATCTACGGTGCGCGAGCTGCTCACAAAAGGATGTGGTCTCGATTTCGACGAAGCTGGCTTTCCGGTAGGGCATTGTGCGCGCACGCGATTTGCCCAGATCCAGCTGTTCATCGATTGCCCGCTGCAGACAGACGTGTTCGAGTTGTACGTCGCGCGCAGCTATCTCTCTTATTTACTCGCCTGGCTCGAGGATTCGACGCTCGATCTCGCGTAGCACCAGCTCGAGCTTATGTGCGTGCGGGTTCGCCGAGACTCCAAAAATAAGGCCTCGGTGTATCTGGCGGCCGATGCTGCTTACGTCTGCCTTGCACCTATGCGGGGGACGATGCAGCGAACCTCAGGTGCCGGTGTCTTGGAATATAAATGGGCGTGGTGTGTGGAAATTCCGGCGAACGCAGAGCGTTTCACTCTGAAAGATCGTCTGCATAGGCGGCCGCGAAGCGCGCATCGGCCAATCAGTACCACGAGCTGCGCGGGGGTGTCGGCCG
>JBDZVF010000576.1:0-3360 GCA_040255575.1 Pseudomonadota bacterium
GCCGCCTTGCTCGGCATCTCGCTCGCGGCCTTGCTCCGTATCTCACTCGCGGCCTTGCTCCGTATCTCACTCGCCGCCTTGCTCGGCATCTCACTCGCTGCCTTGCTCGGTATCTCACTCGCGGGTTCGCTCGTCCTGCCGCTTGTCTTTTCGCTTATCGTTTCGCTCAGCCCACGCCCGCCCGTCATCTCACGCGCGGCATCCTGGATAGCGGCGACGATGCCGACATAGGCGCCGCATCGGCAGAGATTGCCGCTCATGTACTCGCGGATCTCTTCGGCCGAGCCGGCGTGCCCTTCGCTCACGCATGCGACCGCTGCCATGATCTGGCCCGGCGTGCAGTAACCGCACTGCAGGGCATCGTGCTCCACGAAAGCTCGCTGCATCGGGTGGAGCGTGCCATCGCTGGCGGTCAGCCCTTCGATCGTCGTGACCTCACGCCCATCCACTTGCACGGCGGGCGTGAGGCACGAGAGAACGCGGCGTCCATCCAGGTGAATCGTGCAAGCCCCGCACTGCCCGTGATCACATCCCTTTTTCACACCGGTCAGCGCCAAGCGCTCCCGCAGGAAATCCAGCAACGACGTGCGCGGGTCGACGGGCAGCGTGTGGAGCATTCCGTTGACGTGCGTGCGCACGACCACATCAAGATCCAGACGGCCCCGCGTTCCGCGAACGCCCTCACGCGCGTGGCCGGTCGCACTCGCCTCGGGCTGCGTTGTCGGCGTATCGCGAGCGCCCGTTAGCGGGTCTCGTTCAACTACGCTGGCGCCCGCCATGCCTGTATCGTTCAAGGCCTGCTGCTCGATCTCGGTCATGACGTGACCTCTTCCGCTTCGCTGCCTGAGTGCTGAACGTTCAGCGTCGCTGCCTCGAGTGGGTTCAGGCGGCATCGAGCCGACGGGCCGCGCCCTCGCGCGCGCGGGCCCTTCGCTGTCTTCGTGGGCTCAGCTTCGCTGCCTGACTGCACTGAGCGTCCGTCGCTTCACTGGTGGATGCATTGTGTCGCGCGGCTACGATTTCAGAAAGCTCAGCAGATCCGCGTTGATGGTTTCCGCCTGCGTCGTGATCATCCCGTGGGGGAACCCTTTGTACGTCTTCAACGTCGCGTTCTTGACGAGCTTCGCGGTGAGCGGAGCCGAATCCGCATACGGCACGATCTGATCGTCCTCGCCGTGCATGACCAGCGTCGGCACACTGATTTCCTTCAGGTCATTGGTGAAATCGGTCTGCGAGAACGCCACGATCCCGTCGTAGTGCGCCTTCGCGCCACCGATCATTCCCTGGCGCCACCAATTCTGAATCACCCCCGGATACGACTTCGCGCCCGGGCGATTGAACCCGTAGAACGGCCCAGACGGAACATCCAGGTAGAACTGCGCGCGATTGCTGGCGAGCTGCACCTGATACCCGTCAAACACCTCTTTCGGCAGGCCACCCGGATTCGCTTCCGTTTTGACCATGATCGGCGGCACCGCGCTGATCAGAACCGCTTTCGCCACCCTCGACTCGCCGTGCCGCGCGAGATAGCGCACCACCTCGCCGCCTCCAGTGGAATGCCCGACGTGGATCGCTTTCTCGAGCTTCAAGTGAGCGGTCAGTTCCGCGAGATCATCCGCGTAATGATCCATGTCATGCCCGTCCGACACCTGGGTGGAACGGCCATGTCCGCGACGATCGTGAGCGATCACCCGATAGCCCTGACTCAGAAAGAACATCATCTGCGCGTCCCAATCGTCCGATGACAGCGGCCAGCCATGCGAAAAAACGATCGGCTGCCCGCTGCCCCAGTCTTTGTATGCGATCGTCACGCCGTCTTTTGTGGTAATCGTCTTCATCTTTGCAGCTCCTCGAAGGATCGAGCGCTCGGCGCTCGGGTAGATCAGTCCGCACCACGCCATCAGCGAACCGGGCCGGTCCGCCCTGCCCGCCTATTCCCCGTTCGTCATCTCCTCCGCCAGCCGTTCGAACTCCGCGGCCGGCAGCAGTCCACTCACGAGCTCCTCGCCAAGCAACCAGGCTGGCGTGCCCTCGATGCCAAGATCCCGCGCGGCCGCTTCGGCTTCGGTGACGGCGGCGATTGCGCTCTGATTCGCGAGTGCCACGTGCAACACGGCGAGATCCACACCCGCGTCGCTCGCGTGGCTCGCGATCACCCGCAGATCCTCGAGGTCTTCACCAAGTGCGAAGTGCGCTTCGAACAGTGCCTTTCGAAAGTCCGGAAATGCCTCCGGCTGGTTTCGCCGCACCCACTCGGCCGCGGCCAATGCCTGCCGCGTGTTCGGGAGATGGCGCGGCCATTGCAAAGGCAGGCCGGCCTCCATAGCTTCGCGCTCGAGATCCACATACATCTGGCCCGCGCGCGGCGCGACGTCGACGCCGCCCGGCGGGATCTCGGGGTGAATCTGGAACGGCAACTCGATTACCTCGAGCCCGTGCTGAAGCAGTATCGAGTTGCGATGCTGAGCGATGTAGCAGAACGGGCACAGCAAGTCGTACCAATGCAGCACGGGGAGCGGACCCTCCGGCGCAAGCGCCTCATCGATCTGAGGATCGATGGCAGTATCTATTTCAGTCATGTGATCTCCACGATTTGGGTTACGCCCACAGGCGGTGCTGCGTCGCTGTGTCTGCATCATCAGTCACTGCTCGAATCGGGCACCACCTCTCTACGCCTGAGTGTCACCTTGGGAAATGGAGGTAGATGAAAGTCCCTCCGTGACGTGATGCCACCGCCTCAGCAAGCGTCAATCGCCGAATGCCGTAGGTGCCTTCCAAGCGATGCGCGGACCTACACGCCGACGAAGTGACATCGCGGCAGCGCTTGGCCATTGCGCGCGGGTCGGTGACCGAGGTGATGCCGCGAACCCGATCTCCTATCGGTGCTCAAGGGTGCTGGCGGCCCAGCTCGAGCCACGTTCGCGTACGTACGGCTCCAACGCCATTGGATGTGGGCGCCTGCCGATCACTCTTTTGGGGATTTCCATGTGCCCGCTATGCCGCACAATCCCCACCGAAAGTTGTCGATTCAATCTCGCTGGAGGAACCGCCATGTCGCAGAGCCCGAGACCGAAGGTGATGATTACGCATCGAACACCGCTGGTGCGCGCCGGCCTGGAAGCGGCGCTGAGGTCACAAGATGATCTGGAGATCGTCGCACCGACGGCGGGCTCTGACCTGACCGAGAGCGGCGAGCTCGATCACGCCGGCGTGGTGGTTGCCGACTGCGATACAGGTTTACCGCTTGCGGCCAACCGAGCTGCGACAGGTTGCCGTGTGCTGATCGTCACTCACGACGATACCGAGACCAGCATTCGCCGTGCCATGGAAGTCGGTGCGTGTGGCTACCTTCTGATGTCC
>JBDZVF010000577.1:0-3356 GCA_040255575.1 Pseudomonadota bacterium
TAGAACTCCAGCCAATCGGCCATCTTGTCCTTGGAGGTGTACAGCGGCCAATGATCCGGGAACGGCAAATAGGGGAAATGATCGAGAAAAACGGGGTCGTGCAGATAGAGCGAGTCGTAGCGCCCACGCCAGCCGTCGCCCGGCTTCTCATGAGCATCGATCACCAGCGCCGGCACGCCCAGCCGCTTCAGGCGCGCGGCGAGCATCAACCCGTTGTGACCGCCGCCGACGATGAGAGCGTAAGGCTGAACGCTGTGGCCGAGCGTGCGTGCGATTTCTTCACGTTGCGCGAGCCAGGGGCGCCGGCCCTTCTGCGCACGGTGCTCGATGCCGTCAGGACGCGGACGCAGCGGCCCGCCAATTTCCTCATGGCCGATGAGCTCGACCATCGCGGTGAGCAACACGTATGCGCGGCCGTCACGAAGCTGAACATGCCCCCGACATCGCGCGGCCGCGGTTTTGAAGGTGAACCAACCTTGCGCTTCATCCGTCATCGGAAGCGCCGCGCTGTCGGGCGCGAAGTCAGACGGTGCGATAGCGCCGCCCTGTTCCTTCACCATCGCGGCGATCGCCTCGCGCCCTTCGACTGTGATGATGTTCCAGGTGAAGGTGAGAAGATCGCGCCAGTAACACTCCTCCGCAAAAACCTCACTCCAGTCCGCGCTCGCCGGCGCCTTGACCGCTGCCTCGAATCGCGCGAGCCAGGCCTTTACCGCGGTTGGCGTGGCGGACGCCAGTGTGGCCTCTTCCGATGTAGCCATGTCGGGTCAGCCCGCAGCCTTGGCAGGCATCGGATAGTCCGCGGCGTTGTCGACCCACCCGCGCTCCGAGAAATCCACGCGGGGCGGAGCAAAGACATCGATCAGCCGCATGCCCTCGCCCGCGATTCCTTGCGAGGTGTGTATCACGCCTGCGGGAATGATCGTGGTGGAAGGGCTGCCCACCCGCAGATGCAAGTCCGGCCGCCAGTGGTGCTTGTTCGCGGTCCACGGCACGCGCAGGTGATGAAGCCAGTCGCCCTCGAGCGCGACGGAGCCCTGCTCGAAATCCGCGTGCGAATGCGGCGACAACTGCGTTTCATCACGCGGCTGCAGAAAGCGAGCGTAAGGAACCATCATCAGCTTGCGCGTGCGAAAGGCGTGCACCATACCGCCGCGAGCATACGCTTCCAACGTCGAGTAGCGACGCAGTCGGTAACCCCCGGCCGGCTCAGGCCACGGCTCGATCTTCGCGACCTCGGGCGCGCCATTGGCGTAGACGGCGGAATTGGGCGCGAGCTTCGCGAACTCTTCCTCCGCGGTGATCTGCTGGATCACCTGGCCCGGTTGGTCGAAACGCAACGTCCACTCGCCCGGTGGGGCGATGGCGAGGTCCTCGACGCCGAGCGTCACACTCTCACCTTCTGCGGAAACGGTGACGCCCCCTTCGAGCGCGTAGATGAACTGCTCATCCTTCGCCGTTCCGCTCAACGTGGCGCCGGCGTCGGCCAGGCTGCAGACGATGGCGAAGTTGGCGCCGCGCGTGATCCACGAACGAATGCCCTTGCCGGTGAGCTGGGGCGCATCCTCGTAATAACGGCCGATCGATACTTCACGGAACATAGCACTCTCCCCGCTTCCGGTCCTCCGGGCGCCGTCAGCCCTTCTTCTGACCGGAGTTGAACTTCTCTGCGATGGCATCCGGCGCCACGGTCGGCGCTGTGCCACCCATGAACAACGGTACGAAATTGCGCTCGATGTAGCGCCACGTGCCGTCCTCACCCTTCACGCAGCGATCGATCAGGTCGGTGATCATGATCGGCGGCGTGCTCGGGAGTATCGGCGCGCCGTCCGCCGCGTAGAGCAGCATCACGCTGTAGGTGGTCGCATGCGTCTCATCGCTGAACTCAGCGCGGAAGTTGGTGATGACGTGGCGTGAGGTGCGCGCGCCGCGATCCTTGCGCCACGTGTAGAACTGCTCGATCGCCGCGCGGCCGACCAGTGCCTTGCCCGGGCCGGCATGAAAGATGCCATCCTCCACATACATCTCGGAGACGCCGGCGCCGCCCTTCAGGTCGACTTCGTACCAGTAGTCGACCATGTTCATGTAGAGCACCTGGGTTTCGATCGCTCTTCGTTCCGGTGTCAAAGCGGCTCTCTCCTCTGCAGTCAGTCGGCCATCTTGCGACCGGCCGTTTCCCGAACGCCGAACAGCCAGAGCATCGCGACAGCAAACGATGCGAGGCCAAACACGAGAAAGACCAGCGTGACAGATCCGGTCGCCTGCATCACGCCACCCACCAGCAAGGGCGTGAGCATCGAGGCCGCGCGGGCGACGCTGCTGGACGTGCCGAGCGCCAGCGAGCGAATGCGGGTCGGATACGTTTCGGCGGTGTACGGCCAGAGCACCATCGAGCCGATCGAAATGCCGATCTGGCCGATGATGGCAAGGCTCACCAGCAGGAGCGTCGCATTCACGTTGATGAAAATCATGGCGAGGAGTGCAAGGCCACCGATCGCTGTGCCGAGCATGGGCGGCGGGCGCCGCCCGATGCGATCGATCGTCTGCCGCAGGAAGAGCGGCAGGATGAAGATGCTGACGGCCACTACCACGTTGTAGCGGAGCGCATCCGCCACCGAAATGTTGAACATGCTGACGTAGATGGAGGGAATCCACGTCACGAGGCCGAACGAGACGAGCGACGTCAGGAACCACATCAACACGGTGACGATGGATGTCTTGCGCACGTCGCGCGCGAACAGCATCGCGTACGGCACCTTTTCGCCGCTTCCGGGGATTGGGGTACGTGTGTCAGGTGCCGGAAGTGCGCCGCTGCCAAGCCGCTCGAGCGAACGCGCGGCCTCTTCGAGGCGACCGCGCCCGGCGAGCCAGCGCGGGGATTCGGGCAGGATGGACGTGAAAGGCAGCACGAGCAGCGGCGCCGCGCCGATGGCGAACATAATCCGCCAGCCATACACGGGGATCAGCCAGGCACCGAGCAACCCGGCCAGACCGAAGCCGCTCGTCATCAGGAACTGGAAGGTACCGAAAAAGCGACCGCGCGTCGGCGTGGGCGCGATCTCATTGATGTAGCAGATCGAAACAGGCAGCGCGCCGCCAATCGCAAGCCCCTGCAGAGCGCGCAGAACGATGAGCTGGTTGTAATCGCCGGCCATCGCGCACGCGAGGGCGAGCACGCTCATGACGAGCACCAGCATTTTCATTACGGGAAGCCGCCCGTAACGCTCGGCGAGCGACCCGAACACGATGGCGCCGAGAAACTGCGCGCCGTATCCCGCGGAGATCAGCAGGCCGGATTGAAACGGCTGCAGCTTCCACTCACTGATCAGAACGGGCAGCGTGTAGGCGATCACCAC
>JBDZVF010000067.1:0-18252 GCA_040255575.1 Pseudomonadota bacterium
GCCCTTCACTACACGCTCAAACTGAAAGTTCGCTTTTGCGTAAGCGGGCTGACGATCCCACCTTGCGGCGTACCGGCTTCGGTTGGAAACAGACGGTTAGTCTCGACGTAACCAGCTTTCAACCACTGCTTCAGAATCCGCTTGTCCATCGGGACATGCGCGAGCAGCCAGTCGTGACTGATGTTGTCGAAACATCCCTTGATGTCACCTTCGAGAATCCATTTGGACGAATGCCTGCGATCCAGCACATTGCGGCACTGGACTAAAGCATCCGCTGTGGACCTGAAAGGACGGAACCCGTAGGAGTTCTCGTCCGCCGTGCTTTCCGAGACAGGTTCCAGAGTCAGCAGGTGTAAAGCCTGCATCGCCCGGTCCCGCATCGTCGGTATTCCCAGCGGACGAGTGCCATCCCCGTTGTTCTTGGGAATGTGAACCCGTCTCAGAGGAAGTGCGCGATAGCCCTTGCTGTTCAAGGTGCCTACCGCTTCTGACTTGCTGTCCGGCGTCGGCCACGTGATGTGATCTACGCCGGCTGTCTTGCGACCATGATTTTCAGTGACGCGACGAACAGCCAAGAGCCTGCCGCTCGTCGAGTGGGCCAGCAATCTCTGCAAGCGCTTTGCGCCGCGTCGATCACCATCCCTTACCGCCTTCGCTATACGCGTCTGCAATCTCCGCGTCGTCCGATGAACTCTGGTCCAGTTGACACTGTTCCAGTTCTGTCGAGCGCCGGAGACGACATCGCATTGGGATGCATCCATATCAGTCTCCGAGGATGAGATGGAGCGGGTGAAGGGAATCGAACCCTCGTCGGATGGTTGGGAACCATCTGCTCTACCATTGAGCTACACCCGCCCGATTGAGAAGCCCATCGGAGACGTACCTGTCCCTGTGAGGGGAATAGTACAGTCCCCTCCGGGGTCGGACAATTACGAAACACTCTAGCGAGAAGCCACCAGCCGGAATTCAGCACGCTTTCGCGTCGGGGCGATCGTTTCATCCCCTATCCGGGCCCATTACAGGCTCGGCATTCGCTTTCTCCAGCCTCCTCTACCTCTTGCGACCTGAGTAACCCTTGCGGGCCACCTTGTCCGCGAGCCGTTCGACGCGAACTCCGAGGATCGGAGACTCAAGCAGGGGCACGTAGTGCTCCAGATTGAAGGAAGCCAGGAGCGCTGCCAGATTCCGACGAACAGCTCTCAGCTCATCGGCTATGTACCGCTCAGCGCATACAGCGAAAACCCGACCGGTTCTGGACTGGCTCTCCAGCAGCGCGTGTTGAAGACACTCCGCCATGCATTCCACGGCTTCGATACGTCTAGTCGCGTCGTGAAGATCCAGCCCAGCATGCTCCAGATTCGGACGCCGCTGTTTCGCTTTTCGAGTAGCAGTAGACTTCGCCTTAGCCAATTGACACCTCCTAAACAGGCGTTGGTTGGTTAGGCCCCTGCCAGTGTTAGCGCACTGGTGGGGGCCGCTCATGAGTCATGTAGAACAACACTTCACACAATCTCGTGCGCGCCAGACCATGCTGAATCAACGAGGTTGAACCGCAAGATCACGAACGCGAACTCAATCGCGATGATGTTGATCCGGACGCCACAAGAGGCTTGCCACGTTCCGCACAAGTAACAGAACTACGAGGACTCTGCCTTTTCGCCGGTGGTGCCATGTCTGCGTGTGCTGACCAAGCAGCAACACAACCGACCACACTCCGTTTTGGATCGAGCCTGACAAACGCTTTGGCTCGTTCAGCTTGACGACGATTAGCGGCAGTTCAGTTGCCTTAGACCTGTAATCCAGCCTAGCGCCAGAGCGGGGTGCGTTTCCCCGTTCACATGACTTCCCCTCGCGCGAGAGTCAGGCCCCATGGGTAGGGGCGGCTACATTATCGGAGCGCTCTTCACAAGCCCGTTGGCGGGCCTGCAAAGCTCCTTTGGCTACGAGATGCAGAAATCTCGGTCCGGTCAGAGGATGGAAAGCTCCACCGCCGGACAATTACCTGTGCAGCCTTCGCCGCACTGTGTACGCCACAGTTTGCTGGAAACGCATTCCGTGGACGTCCACTAAGGACCACAATGCTCTTTCGAGCTACCAGTTCGTCGGATTTGAAGCACCGACCGGGCTGGTGAAACCCGTGCGACTACGAGTCGTCGCGCGGGAGGCCCATGCGACTCGTGTCGCACGCTTGGGAAGCTGCAGTTCTACCATTGAACTACACCCGCGCGGGGCGGTGATTCTACGAGTGATCCCGCCGAGGCAGCAACCACACCCGCCTGGCGCACCCGGAAGCGGACTCCCCCGCCACCTATCGAGAGAGCAGCCGGATCGAGGTGCGCACGGATGCAATGAGCGGGATGGCCAGCGCAGCAGGGACCTGCCGGCTCCATCGCAGCCGCAAGCAGGACCGTTTGTTGCTTCCCCCGGCGTTGGTTCACGACGAGTCCCGGCAGGGGAAGACAGATGGCACGCCCAGGCACGGTCGCCCGCTCCAGAGAGCAGGTCCTAGAGCATTACCAGATCGAGAAAGAGCTCGCGCAGAAGCTGCGCCAGGCTTCACGCGAGGAGCGCCGGGGGCTGTACACCGAGGTTTACGACGAACTCCTGAGGCGCGTGCGTCATCACCCGCTGCTTCATGCCCGGCGCACCGCCGAGGACGTCAAGAACACGGTCGACGAGCAGCTCGCCCGGCTGGGCCCGTACATTGGCCCGAACACGGTTTTTCTGGAGATTGGCGCTGGCGGCTGCCAGCTCTCTCTCTCGCTGACGTCGCGCGTGAAGCACGTGATCGCGGTCGATGTCTCGAATGAGATCACCGCGCATGTGCAGCCACCGCCGAATTTCGAGCTCGTCATTTCGAACGGCACCAACATCCCGGTGCCGCCCGGAAGTGTGGACGTCGCCTTCAGCAACCAGCTGATGGAGCACCTGCACCCGGACGACGCCGCCGAACAGCTGCGCGAGATCTACACAGCGCTGGCGCCCGGCGGCACTTACCTCTGCTTCACCCCCAACAGCATCAGCGGGCCGCACGATGTGTCCCGGGGGTTCGATCCGGTCGC
Source organism: Pseudomonadota bacterium (assembly GCA_040255575.1). Lineage (GTDB taxonomy): Bacteria > Pseudomonadota > Gammaproteobacteria > Steroidobacterales > Steroidobacteraceae > JADGHX01. The sequence goes on from JBDZVF010000067.1 coordinate 3,063, forward strand.
TACGGGCCTGCACCTGCATGAGTACACGGTTGCGGAGCTCGATCGCATGTTCAAGCGCGTGGGGTTCAAGCACACGCAGGTGCTCCTGCCGCGAGGGAACGTGCGCCTGCCGGTTCCCGCCATTACGGCGCTCGAATCCTGCGTCAGCGCACTCCCCGGCGCGCTCAGCCGGAAGGTGGCTTATTTCCGCCCGATGCGCGGCTTCCTCGGCATCCGGATCGTCGCGAGGAAATAACGTTCTCCGGGGCACGAGTGCCCCACGCGGCCGACAACTTCCAACGACGGTGCATCCGTCCCGCTGTCACCGGGACGGTGTGCGCCAGCCGCGCTCACCGTAACGCTCCGCAGTCAATGCGGATCTCGCGCCAGCCGAGGCGCTTCGACGAGACCGTGAGTCCCGGATCGGGCAAACCGTTGGCCTGCTAGCGATTTTTCTGCGCTCACGGCTGCTCCATCAAACTTATACGCGCGTATTATCGCGCCCGCGAACCGTAACATCTGTGACCATCCGAGAGGTGAGCATGACATCGTCGCGCCAGAAACCGCCCTTCCGTGCAGACCACGTCGGCAGCCTGCTGCGGCCGAAGGAACTGTTCGAAGCACGCGCGGCCTGGCATGCGGGCAAGCTGCCCTACACCGCGCTCCGGCGTATCGAAGACGACTACGTCAACGCCGCGGTCGGGATGCAGGAGAGTGTGGGGTTGCGCGCGGTCACGGACGGTGACTATCGCCGCGACGACTGGTTCCTCGATTTCATGTTCAGCCTGCGCGGAATCACGCGCGGCGCGGACACTACCCGCGTGCCGTTCTCGGGCGGCACCGACTTCATGGCGCCTATCGCGCGCGTCACCGGCAAGGTTCGCTGTCCGTCCGCGGGCATTGGGGTCGAGGACTTTCGCTTTCTCAAGTCCGCCACCACGCGCACGCCGAAGTTCACCATGCCTGCGCCATCGATGTTCCACACCGTCATCACGCAGGAAAGCCTCGATCCAGACGTGTACGCAGGGATGGAGGACTTCTGGGGCGACCTCGCGCGCGCCTACGCGGACGCCGTGGGCCACCTCACCTCCGCCGGCTGCACGTACCTGCAGCTGGATGACGTGAACTCCGCGAACCTGGCGGACGCGAACTGGCAGACCTTCTGGCGCGGCCGCAACCAGAAGGCCGAAGATCTCGTCGATTCATTCATCGCGCTCAACAACGGCGCTGTCGAGAACCGGCCGCGAGAAGTCACTGCCGTCATCCACATGTGCCGCGGCAACTACCGCAGCCAGTGGACCGCGCAAGGCGGCTACGAAATGGTGGCCGAGCGCTACTTCAATCAATCGAAGGTGGACGGGTTCTTCCTGGAGTATGACGACGAGCGCTCCGGCGATTTCGCACCGCTGCGCTTCATGCCGAAGGACAAGATCGTGGTGCTCGGCCTCATCACTTCCAAGCGCGGCGAGCTCGAGTCGAAGGACGACATCCGCCGCCGCATCGATGCCGCCGCGAAATACGTACCGCTCGAGCGCCTGTGCATCAGCCCTCAATGCGGCTTCGCCAGCACGCAGGAAGGCAATCATCTGTCGCAGGAACAGCAGCGCGCCAAGCTGTCACTGCTCGTCGAAATTGCGACGGACGTGTGGGGCGGCGTCTAGCTCGTAGCTCGCCGGCAGCCTACCGAGGCTCGACGACCACCTGCGCGCTCACCGAGTTGGCGATGTAGCAGTGGTCGTGCGACTTGTGATGCAGCTCATCGAGCTGCTGCGCGGTCGCCGGCGCGCCGATCCATGTGATCTTCGGGCGCAACGTCACTTTGACGATCGCCGTCCTGCCGTTCGCGTTCTTGCCCATCTCCCCCACCGCCTCGTCTTCGTAACGATCGATGACGAGCCCGGCCTGCGCGGCATACGACAAGAAGAACAGCATGTGGCACGAGGAAACGGCGGCCACGAGCGCCTCCTCCGGATCCACTGCCGCCGGGTCTGAGAGCGGCACGCGCACGGATGACGGCGCGCTCGAGGCCTTCACGACAGCACCGCCGTCGAAGCGCCATTCATGCGCGCGGGAATACTTGTTGTCCTTGAACGGCGCGTCGGGCGCGCGAGTCCAGACCACAGTGGCCGTGTAGTTGCTCATGGCGTCAGGTCTTCCATTCAGAGATGGATTTCTCCGGTGGCTTCGCTTGCACCGGAGGCTTGCCCGTCAGGCGATCCCAGATGCGCTCGAAGTGCGCACCCGAGCCACCGCCGGCTTTGAGTGAGGCTTTCGCGGTCGCCTCATCGATGAGCCCGCGGTTGCGCAGGACGGCGAGCGCGGCGACGAACCGACCGAACTTCAGCGCGCGGCCGAGCGGCGTCGGCGCCGGCGGCATGGCGGCATCAGGCAGCTGGTCTTCCAGCGCGGCAAGGATGCGCCCCGAAAGCTCCCAGCTCGCCGCCACCGATCTGGCGACGCGCGACGTGTGGGCATCGAGCAGCGACACGATGGTCGCCGCGTCCGGCCGGAAGCCCGGGTGCGTCTCGTACTGATCCAGCGCCACGCGAAACACAACGATGGCACCCAGCCCGTTCATCAGCGCAAGCAGCTGCGCGGCGAAGGGATCCGAGTTCACGACGACGGCCGCGTAAGTCTCTGCGGCGTTGGCCGCGAGGAAGGTGTGATCCCAGATCACTTCCGGGAACTGCGAGAAGTCGCCTCCCGACACGCGGAAGACCGGCTGCACGAGCGCGGCGGCGATGAGGGAGCGAATGCCTTCCGTGCCGATGACGGCGACCGCGCGATCCACGCTTTCCACCGGCTGGGCACCGCCGCGGTAGTACGGGCTGTTCGCGAGCTTCAGCAAGCTGCCGACGAGCGCGGGGTCCCTGGAGATCATGAGGGACAGCTCGCGGCGGGACGTATCCGTATCGTTCACGGCTTTCATGAGCTGCGGCAGCAGCATCGGCCGGCGCGGTGCGTATTTGGGCTGCTCCGCCGCCGTCTCGAGCACCGCGTCCACCGCGGCGATGATCTCGTCGTGCCCGCCGGCGGACGTGGTGAGCGTGCGCGCGAAGGCGAGTTCGTTCAGCTTGTGCAGCACTTCATCGACACTGAGCACTGACTCCGTGCCTGACTCCTGTGGTGCAGGCAGCTGTGGCGGCGCTTTCACGGCCTGCGCTGCGGGGGACGGCTGATAGTCCTCGCGCGGACGGCGCGCGCGCCGCACGAGCGACATCACCAGCGCGACGACAGCCACCGCGATCAGCAAGAAGATCACGCCACGAATCATTGAGAACCCCGCCTCATGGTCTCGTTATCGTTATAAGCATGCATGATTCTCACGAAGAGGGGGGCCGCGCCACAGCCAGGACCCTGTCTGGCCACAGCGGGGAGAACCGGCCACACACCGGGGAGAGCTCTTCGCATCCCTCGAGTCCCGCGGAGGTGGGCGGACTTCAGGAGAGACAGGTCGGGAGAAAGAAGCCCTCGGTCGCCGGACGGCGCCGAGCGCTTCTTCGATCGCTCACACTTCGACGATCCAGCCTCGCTGGCGCGCGGCCTCGAGAAAGTCCTGCGCATCCGAGGTGAGGCCCGCATTGCCGGGCAGCGCGACGAACTGCTCGATCACTTCGTCGAACGAGCGGGTGCCATCACACAGCTCGATCAACGCCGCGGCGCTCTCGTTCAGCGGGATGACGCCCCCCGGCTGCACCAGCACGGGCTGCGCGGACGCGGTTCCGGCGTTCCGCCATTCCACCCGTATCTGTCGACCGGTTTCGAGGCGATTCCTGGTCCGGCACAACACTGCTCTGCTTCCCGTGCCTTGCCCCGTCGCCGGCACCTGGGCCGGCGACAGTCTGGTCTTGGCGCGCATTTGCGCGTTCGACTCGTTTTTCTGCAAGGTCCGGGCCAGTCCTGAAACGCCCGTGAGGACGTTGCGCTCGTCAGTTGCGATGGCTGTCTCCCGCGGACGAGACACTTTGTGTCACAGCATGCGTCACGAAGCTGTCCATGAGTCCTGTCCTGATACTGGTCTTTGCCTATGAGCCGCTTCGTGTCGGGATGCCGTGCGTCTTCATCTTCCGATACAGGGTGTTGCGGCTGACACCCAGATGCTCGGCGGCGTGCGTCATGTTGCCGCGGCATTTTTCGATGACCTTGAGCAGCGCCTGGCGCTCGGCCGCCTGCAGCGGATTCGCGCAGGTCTCGAGCGGCTCGACCTCCACCGGCCCCGGCACGCCCGGCGGCGGCATGATGCTCACCACGCCCGCGATGGCCGACGGCGGCGGCTCACGAATTTCCCGCGGCAGGTCGATGACCCTCACCACGCCCCCCTCGCTGATGGCGAGCGCGGTGCGAATGACGTTGCGAAGCTCGCGGATATTGCCCGGCCAGGGATACGCGATGAGGCGCTGAAGCGCGTCGACCTCGATCGCCGCGGGCCGCCCGTTGCAGGTCTCGGCCGAGAGGGCGCGATGAATGACCCGCTCCCGATCCGCGCGGTCGGCCAGGCGGGGCAACTCGAGCGTGATGCCGTTGAGACGATAGTAGAGATCCTCGCGGAACTCGCCGCGCGAGATCATCTCGCGCAGGTTGCGGTGAGAGGCCGCGATCACGTGCAGATCCACCTTGACTGGCGTTTCGCTTCCGAGCGGAACGATCTCCTGCTCTTCGAGCACCCGAAGCAGGCGGGTCTGCAACGAAAGCGGCATGTCACCGATCTCGTCGAGGAACAGCGTGCCCCCGGAGGACTGCAGGATCTTGCCCTTCATGCCTTCCTTGCGGGCGCCGGTGAACGCGCCGGGCTTGTAGCCGAAGAGCTCGCTCTCGATGAGCGTTTCCGGAATGGCCGCGCAGTTCACCGCGACGAACGGCTCCGCGCTACGGCTACTCACTGCATGCATCGCGTGAGCGAACGCCTCCTTGCCGGAGCCGGTGGCGCCCTGGATCAGGACGGATACGCCCGAGTCCACGATGCGACGCGCGCTGCGCACATTGCGGAGCATCTGCGGGTCTTCGCCGGCGAGGTCCTCTAAGGACAGCGCCGGTGGCTTGGGATTTGCCGGCATGTGCACCACCTCCGGCGCCGAGCGTGGGCTCGACCGCGACTGCGACGGCGGACGGCGGCCCCCATGCAGGCTCGCGTAATAACCCTGACCCTTTCTCGGGTCACGCAACGGCGACAGCGACGCCCGCCTTAGGAGGTCGAGCGAGACGCCGTCGGCGTTATCCGTATCGAAGATCTCGGCGATCGGGCGGCCGACGAGCTCATATCGATCGCGCGCTTCGAGAAGCTGCGCGGCGGTGTAATCCGCGCCGATGACCGTGCCATCTTCCGCGAGCGCCAGCGCACCGTCGTGAAAAAGATCCACGAGATCCGGGCGATTGTGGAAGCGGAGCACGGCATTGTGCTCGTGATGCCGCAGGAACAGGCACTTCTCGATGATGTGCGCGGAAAGGCGCACGAGCGCCATCGTGTGTGTCTGGGTGCCGCGCGCGTCCTGCCCGCCGATGCACGACGCGTCGATCACCGCGATGAGCTCATCCACCGGGCCGCGAATGGGCACGCCGAAGCAGGTGAGCCCAATGTGGTGGGCATAGAAATGATCGTTGCGATGAACGGTGACGGGCCGGCGTTCGGCGAGGCACGTGCCCATGCCGTTGGTGCCGCGGCTGCGCTCGCTCCAATCCGCGCCCGGCACGAGACCGGCGCTGCGGAATACATCCTTCAGGGTCGGGTCGGCCTTTTCATAAAGGATGACGCCGCTTGCGTCCGTGAGCAGCAAGGCATAGCCCGAGCCTGAGATCTGATCGTAGAGACGATCGATCTCGGCGATTGCGATGGCAAGCAGGTCCGCGTACTGCTCGCGGCGCGTGGCGAGCGCGCGGGTATCGATGATGTGTGGCGCGTCGGGTCTTGCCGGATCCAGCCGATAGTCGTTGGCACACCGGATCCAGGAACGCGCGATGGTGCGGTCTGGCAGCTCTCGCCCCGGACGAGGCAGGCTGTGCACGATGCGCATGACGTCATCGGAATGACGGGTTCCTAATACGTTGTTCATTGGAGTCCCCTCAACGACGATCCATCGTCGTGCGGCTGCTACGCCTTTTTCCAATTAAGGCACCGGGGTCGCTCACGGGCCCGTCCTGCCAGCAGTGCACCAACTGTGCCACGCCCCCGCATGACACTGTGGCGCTGGAAGGACACGTAGGGGTCCGCAAACCTTGCTCAGTACCCGCCTCTCAGGGCAGCGATGTTGAGCGCAGCTACTGTCTCCGTGCAACCCCCGTTTCGCGCGCTTTGCCCGGTGTCCGCCGGGCCCGGCACTTTAGGCCCGGCGGTGCCGCGACGCCGGACGCCTTGGCAATAAACCCCGCGCGCGGCCGGTCCACTACGCCCCTTCGAGCCCCTGCCGCCGACCGTGGATTTCACGCAACGACCCAGTGCTGGGACATCTGTGTCAGACAGCGCGCGAGCCGCGTGACACCGTCTGCACAAAAGCACCTTTTTTGGCCCGTGCAGGCGCCTTTTCGCGCCCTTCCTCACTGGCATGCACGTTGCAATTTCGCGTCCGCCGAAATGCGCCAATAAACCTCGAGGAAGGCACCCATGACTCACACACGCATTGGCCTCACGGTTGCCGCATCCGTTGCGGCGATCATCGCGTCAACGGCGTCGCACGCGGTGGAGATCACTGCGGGTGACTGGAAATTTACCGCGAGCGGCAACGTTAACGCGCACTACATCGTCTCGAAATGCGATGACACACCGGGAGCCGTGGCGGGTGGGCTCGCCTGTACCGCGGCACCCGACGCGGAAGACACTTCTTCTTCGGTGAGCAATGGATTGCTGCCGGCGGCGCTCTCACTCAGCGCCTCCACGACGCAAGCCGGTTACGATCTGAACGTGACCTTCGGGTTGTATCCGGGCATCAGCACCAATGACGGCGGTAGCCCGAATCTGCAGAACAATCCGCCGGGCCTGAGCCCCAACACTGCGCTCGGAACCACCGGCCTCGATGTGCGCCAGGTGTATCTGACCTTCGGCAACGACCGCATGGGCACGGTGCTCGCCGGCCGGAACATCGGACTCTTCGGGCAGGATGCGATCCTGGGTGACATGACACTGCTCGGCGTGGGCGCCGGTGGCGGCGATCACGCGGCACCGGCCAACACCTCGCTCGGGTCGATCGGTCTCGGCTACATCTACACCGACTGGCTCGCGCAGATCGATTACACGACGCCCGACTTCAACGGCTTCAAGATCACGGTGGGTATCTTCGATCCCGTCGAGCCGCTCGGCCCGGCCTCTACGCCCAAAGCGGCACCCGGCTTTCACGGCAAGGCATCGTGGGGGAATGACACTCTCTATTTCTCCGCAAGCTTCCTGCAGCAGAAGCAGGAAGGCGTGACGAATGCGGGTGACTTCGACAGCCACGCGTTCGATGTGGGCGGCAAAGTGAAATTCGCTGGCGCGGAGTTTCTGGCCTACTACTACAACGGCAAGGGCGTAGGCACGACGGGCCTCTTCATCAACGCGAGCGACGGCCTGGGCCATGAACGCGACTCCGACGGCTTCCTCGCGCAGGTGACGTACACACTCAACAAGACGAAGCTCGGGCTCAACTACGGCGAGAGCAATCTCGACCTCGCGAGCGGCGAGCTGCCGGACCCGACACTCGTGAAGAAGAACAGCAAGTACACGCTCGGCGTGTACCAGAACATGACGGAGAACCTGATCCTGCTGGCCGAGTTCAGCGACATCAAGTCCGAGGCGCAGAACGGCGTGGAGAACAAGGCGAAAACGTTCAACGTGGGTGCCTTCCTGAAGTTCTGATAACGCCCACGGGAAAGTCGCGACGCGAAAGGCTCCCCCCTCCGCGTCGCGACTTCTTTAAACTCGCGCGGGTGGAACATCCCAGAAGCATTCGCTCATTCGTCACCCGCGCCGGCCGCATCACCGAGGCGCAGCAGCGCGCGCTGGAAGAATCCTGGCCCCGCTACGGCGTGGAGTTCGACGGCACGAAGACGCTCGATCTCGACGCGTTGTTCGGTCGTCGCGCGCCGCGCGTCGTGGAGATCGGCTTTGGCAACGGCGAGAACCTCGCCGCACTGGCCGCCGCGCACCCGCAAGCCGACTACCTCGGCATCGAAGTGCATCGGGCTGGCGTGGGCCGGCTCATGCTCGCCGCGCAAGCGGCGCAACTCACCAACGTGCGCATCATCTGTCACGACGCGGTGGAAGTGCTCGAGCATCAGCTGCCACGCGAGTCACTGGACGAGATGCTGATCCTGTTTCCCGATCCGTGGCACAAGAAGCGCCATCACAAGCGCCGGCTCATCCAGGCGCCTTTCGTCGAGCTCGCCGTGAGCCGGCTGAAGAGTGGCGGCCTGCTGCGCCTGGCGACGGACTGGGAACCGTACGCCGTGCAGATGCTGGAAGTGTTGAGTGCCAACCCGATGCTCGAAAACCTGTCCCCCGAGCGCGGCTATATCGAGAAACCGGCGGAACGCATCACCACGCGTTTCGAGAAGCGCGGTCAGCGTCTTGGGCACGGCGTGTGGGATCTCGCGTTTCGTCGCCAGTAATGCGGCTCAATTGCTGACGCCGAACACGGTGCGGATGCCGTCGATGAGGAACTGAACCGCCAATGCTCCGAGCACCACGCCCGCGAGCCGATTGGCGACGTTCGCACCGGTGACTCCGAGCAACCGCATGAGCGGCGTCGAGAGCCACATGGCGAGCAGCGTCAGCGCGAGCACCACCACCACTCCGGCGAGCAACCCGAAGAAGAGCAGCGGTTGTTGCCAGATGTGCACAGGACCGAACCACAACAGTATGGTTGCGAGCGCGCCCGGACCTGAAATGAACGGAAAGGCGAGCGGAAATACGGAAATGTCGGCTCGGCGCACGCTCTCCGCACGCTCGCTGCTCGAGGTGCGCGTGCCGGATTCGCGGGCAAATACCATTTCCAGCGCAATGAGAAACAGCAGGGTGCCACCGAAGATCCTGAAGGCATCGATGCTGATGCCCGCAACGCTCAGGAACGTTGCGCCACCCAGCGCGAAGAACACGAGAATGAGGCCCGCGACGAGCACGGACTTGAGCGCCATCTTGTGTTTATAACTAACACTGGCACCTTCGGTGAGACTGCTGAACACCGGCAGCAGTGACAGCGGTTCCACGACGACGAAGAAAACCACAAAGAACTTCAGCAGCTGATCGAGCATGATGCTCTGCGCGAGACCTTTCTTCTCTTCTTGAAATCGTCACAGGTGAGGTGCAGCATCGAACGCGCTTCTCACTCGCAAGCACGGTCAGCATAACAGCACCGTCGCTCCTGTTAATCCCAGATCTTGACGAGGGAGGTCGGCTTCATGGTGGCTCCGCAACCGGGCATCGGGGATTGGTACCGTCAGAAGGAGGGCGGCGCCCTCTTCGAGGTCGTCGCCTTCGACGACGATGACGGCACCATCGAGATCCAGTACTTCGACGGCACCGTCGAGGAGATGGATATCGACGACTGGGAGGCGCAGTGGGACGACGGCGCGCTCGAAAGTGCGGATCCGCCGGAAGACTGGAGCGGCTCGGTCGACGTGGAGCCCGATGATGATGGCCTGCGCGCCATCGATGGCGAGAGCGACCGCGATCTGCGTGCGAGTGGCCTCGACAGTATCGATCTGTTCGAGTAACGCAGCGTCGGGTACTCAGCGTGCAGTACTCAGCGTCCTTACGCTGGTAGCGATCGCCCGCTAATAGCGGTCGGCGTAGGCTTCCGGGTCCACGCCTTCGGCGAGCATCACGTATCCCGCTTCGATCGTCAGCGGCACGCTCGTGAGCGACTGCCCGCCGCAAGGCCCTGCAATACAGAAGCCGGTCTGCCGATCGAAGAGCGCACCGTGCGAGGAGCACAGGATGAGCTCGCGCCCCGGCGTGAGGAACTGGTGCGGTTGCAGGTTCAGTGGATGGCCTGCGTGCGGGCAGCGATTCACGTAGCCCCACACGTTGTCGTCCGTGCGCACGACGAAGCCGCGTAACGGCCAATCGCCGCGACCCACCGTGAACGCGCGCGAGCCGGGATCGGCGATGTCGGACAAACGGCAGATCACCCGCTCGAGATCGATATCGCTCACGCCGCGGCCGCCTGCGTCGTCTTGAAAACCCCGCCGCGCCGGGCGAGATACCAGATCAGAAGCAGGCCAGGAATGCTGAGTGTGGCCGTGTAGCTGAAGAACACTGGATAACCCACCGCCTCCACCACGAAACCGGAGGTGCCCTCAAAGAACAACTTTGCGGGCATCGAGTACAACGAAGAGAACAAGGCGTACTGAGTGGCCGTGTATCGCGGACTCGTGAGGCTCGACAGGAACGCGATCAGCGAAGTGCCGTGCACCGCCTGCGCCAGATTGTCGAGGCCGTTGATGACACCCAGCGCGGTGAGATTCGCATCGCTCGTCGTGGCGAGCCACGCGAAGCCGAAGTTCGAGGCCATCATGAGCACGCTGCCCGTGATGAGCGAGCGCAGAAGCCCGAAGCGCGCAATCAGCGCACCGGCTATGACCACACCGATGAGTGACATGGCGAGGCCATATGCCTTCACCACCGTTGCAATCTGCGTGAGCGTGTATCCGTGACCGAGATAGAACGGATTCGCCATCGGCCCCATCGTGTACTCGCTGAGCCGATAAGAGCAGATGAATGCGAAGATGATGAGGCCGAGGCCAAGCCCGTAGCGAGTAAAGAAGTCCGTGACCGGGCAGACGACCGCGCCAACGAACCATGCACCGGCCGCGCGCATGCGAGGTGAGAGGTGCGAGTTACGGCTGAGCCACGCCACCACGCGCTCTTCGCTATCCAGCACCTTCGAACGATCGAGCGAGGGACGCGGCTCGCGGATGAGCAAGGTCGTGAGCACGCCCACGAACGCGAGCACCGCCATCGTGCCGTAGCTCAGCTGCCAATTCGGTTTATCCAGGGCCTTGAAGTTGTCCGCGATCGCGAATGCGCCGGCACTCGCGGTGATCAGCGCCGTGCGGTAGCCAATCTGATACGCAGCGGCCATCGCGCCTTGCAGATCGACGCTCACGCTCTCGATGCGCCAGGCGTCGATTGCAATGTCCTGAGTCGCCGCGCAAATCGCGAGCAGTAACGCCCACACCGCAATCGAGAACACGCCGGCGGCCGGATGAGCCCACGACATGTTGAACAGGCAGACCGCGATGCCCGCCTGCGCGAGCAACATCCAGCTTCGCCGGCGCCCGAGCCATCGGGTGAGAAGCGGCAGGGGCACGCGATCCACCACCGGCGCCCAGAGGAACTTGAAGGAGTACGCGAGTCCCACCCACGAGAGCATCCCGATCGTGGAGCGCTTGACCCCTTCCAGCGCCAGCCATCCGGTGAGTGTCTGGAAAACGAGATAGAAGGGCAGCCCGGCCGAGAACCCGAGGAACAGCATCGAGAGCACCGGGCGCTGGCGATAGACGAGGAACGCCTCGACCCATCCGCGCGAGGTGCCGTTCGCCTTGCCGTTCGCTTTCGCCTCGGTATGCGGGGAGGAGCTCAAATGTCGTAGTCCATCGTCAGCGGAGCGTGATCGGAGAATCTCTCCGCGGTGTAGATTGACGCAGAGCGCGCCTTGCCCGCGAGTGATTTGCTCACAACCTGGTAGTCGATGCGCCACCCCACATTCTTGGCGCGAGCCTGGCCGCGATTGGACCACCACGTGTACTGATCGGGCAGTGTATTCACTTCACGGAAAGCGTCCACGTAGCCCGAGTGATCGAAGAGCTGGTCGAGCCACGCGCGCTCCTCGGGCAGGAAGCCGGAGTTCTTCTGGTTCGACTTCCAGTTGCGCAGGTCGATGTTCTTGTGCGCGATGTTCCAGTCCCCGCACAGGATGTAGTGCCGCTTGCGCCGCCGAAGCCGCGCGAGGTAGGGCGCGAACTCTTCGAGGAAGCGAAACTTCGACGCCTGGCGCTCCGGGCCCGCCGAGCCCGACGGCAGATAGAGTGACGCCACGGAAAGATCGCCAAGCTGCGCCTCGAGGTAGCGCCCTTCCCTGTCGAACTCGGGGACGCCGAAACCCTTCACGATCTTCGTCGGCTCATGCCGTGTGTAAATAGCGACGCCCGCGTAACCCTTGCGCTCGGCGTCGTAGAAGTAAGCCTTGTAGCCGGAGATGTCGATATCGTGCTCGGCAAGCTGATGGAAATGGGCCTTGGTCTCCTGCAGACAGATGAAATCCGCCTTCTGTTTCGCGAGCCACTTGAAAAGACCCTTGCTGGCCGCGGAACGAATGCCGCAGCAGTTCACTGTGATGATGCGCATGGAGCCGCCGATTCTAAGTGGATCGGATAAAAGTCGCTGCGCGGTTTTCCCGGGGCCGGCGTTGCGCGGGCGATGGCAACAAGCGTCGTTTCCTCCGTCTGCACCGACCTGGCGCGCGGGCCGCGGCTGCTCAAATCACGCGTTGACAGCCTCTGGGCCGGGTGGCACCGTGCGGCGCCCTTTCGGGCCCTCATGCCGCCACATCACGGAGGCCCTTCGTGCAGAACTACCAGCTTCGCTTCATCGATCTCGCGCTGTCGCGCGAGGCACTTCGCTTTGGCAACTTCAAGCTGAAATCGGGTCGCGAAAGCCCCTACTTCTTCAATGCCGGCCTCTTCAGCGACGGGGAGGCCGCCGCCGTTCTCGGGCAGTGCTACGCCGCTGCGCTGCTGGCGTCGGGCGTCGAGTTTGATGCGTTGTTCGGGCCCGCTTACAAGGGCATCCCGCTGGTCGCGGCCACCGCGGTGGCGCTGGCCGAGCATCATGGCCGCAACGTGCCGTTCGCCTTCAATCGCAAGGAAGCGAAAGATCACGGCGAAGGAGGCAACGTCGTGGGCGCCCCTTTGCACGGTCGGGTGGTCATCGTCGACGACGTGATCACCGCCGGCACCGCGATCCGCGAATCGCTGGACATCATTCGCAAGGCCGGCGCGCAACCGGTCGCCGTGGCGCTGGCGCTCGATCGCCAGGAACGCGGCCAGGGCACGCGCTCGGCAGTGCAGGAGCTCGAGGCGGAGCAGGGTCTCAAGTGTGTGAGCGTGATCACACTCGCTGCGCTCATCGAAGCGCTGTCGTCGGCGGGCGGCGGCTCATCCCGCATTTCTGCGGAGCAGCTCACAGCCCTCAGGGCCTATCGCGACCGCTACGGCGTCGCGTGAGGCTTGCGGGTGGATTACGGTCCGTCAGAATATGCGCCATCACTCGTCGGGGGCCCGTTTGGTAGTTGCCGGATGCGCATGAGGCCGCTTCATTTCGCTGTCGCTCTGCTCTGTTTCGTGGGCCCCGCGCTGGCCGCCGAGAAGAGTGGCGTCGGTGCCTACAAGTGGGAAGACGAAAGCGGCATCACCCACTACGGCGATAGCGTTCCCGCCCAGTACGCCAAGAAAGAAAGCACCGTGCTCAACAAGCAGGGCATGGTGGTGGGTCGCACCGAGGCGCAGAAGAGCCCGGAAGAGCTGGCCCGCGAAGCGCTCGAGAAGGAAGCGATGATCCGGCAGAAGCAGCACGACAGCTTCCTGCTGACCACCTACACGTCGGTGAAAGACATCGAAGCGTTGCGCGACGAGCGGCTCGAGCAGATCAATGGCCAGCGCCGCGCCGCCGAGGCGTACATCGAAACGCTGCACGGCCGGCTGAGCACGCTCCAGTCGCGGGCGCTCGGCTTCAAGCCCTACAACGAAAAGCCCAGCGCCCGACGCATGCCCGATGATCTGGCGGAAGACCTCATGCGCACGCTGAACGAGATGCGCTCACAGAGAACCGCACTCGCGGCGAAGGATTCGGAGGAGTCCGCGCTGCGCGCCCAGTTCCAGTCGGACATCGATCGCTATCGCGAGCTGCGGAAAGTCCCGGCCAGCCGCTGAAGAACCGGACGCTCCTCAGCTGCGGCCGGAATGGCCGAAGCCGCCGGCACCGCGCGACGTGGCGGCAAAATCCTCGACCACTTCGAGATCCACCTGCACCACCGGCACGACGACGAGCTGCGCGATGCGCTCGCCCGGTTGCACGGTGAAGGGCTCCCGGCCGCGGTTCCACACCGAGACCATGAGCGGCCCCTGATAGTCCGAGTCGATGAGCCCCACGAGATTGCCGAGCACGATGCCGTGCTTGTGGCCCAGGCCCGAGCGCGGAAGGATCACGGCGGCGAGCCCCGGATCTTCCACATAGATGGAAAGCCCGGTTGGAAGGAGCTCGGACTTGCCGGGCTCGAGGAGCAGTGGCGCATCGATGCAGGCGCGAAGATCGAGCCCTGCCGAGCCACTCGTGGCGTAGTGGGGTAGCGGAAAGTCCTTGCCGATCCGCGCGTCGAGGATCCGCACCTTCAGCGGACGACGATGAGGCTGACTCACGCGTCAACCCCGTGCCTGGACGGTGCCGCGCTGGGGTGCGCCAGCCGCCGCGCGCTCTTCGAGCGCTTCGACGATGAGAGCGATCAGCCGGTCGGCCAGCACGGTCTTCGGGGCCTGGCCGAGGTCATGCCGCGTGGTGCGCGAGAGCACGATCAGATGGTTGTCCTCGCACTCGAAGGCCTTGGTGTCGCCCACCTCGTTGGCCGCGATCATGTCCAGGTTCTTCTTCAGCAGCTTGGTGCGGGCGTTCTGCTCCACCGATTCGGTTTCGGCGGCAAACCCGACCACGAGGCGCGGCCGCTCCGGGCTCGCCGCCACGGTCGCCAGGATATCGGTGGTCCGCTCCATCTCGAGGTCCATGCGATCGGAGGCCTTCTTGATCTTCTGATCTGCCGGTTTCGCCGGCTTGTAGTCGGCCACCGCGGCGGTGGAGATAAAGATGTCGGCGCCGGCGACCTCCTTGAGCACGGCGTTCAGCATGTCCACGGCGCTGTCGGCGTCGACTCGGCGCACGCCTGCCGGCGTCGGCAGAGCCACTGGGCCGCTCACTAGCACGACCTCGGCACCCGCTCTTTGTGCCGCCTGTGCGACAGCGAAGCCCATTTTGCCCGAGCTTCGATTGCTGATGAAACGAACAGGGTCAATGCGCTCGCGAGTGGGGCCTGCGGTGATCAGCACTCGCTTGCCCTTGAGAGGACCGTTCGGCGTGATCAGGGGAGCCACGCGCTCGATGATTTCCAGCGGCTCGAGCATGCGGCCTTCGCCCACTTCGCCGCAGGCCTGTTCACCGGCAGCGGGGCCGACGATCTTGACCTTGCGAGACTCGAGC
>JBDZVF010000578.1:0-3346 GCA_040255575.1 Pseudomonadota bacterium
CCTGGCGCCACGACGATCCGCGCCTTCTCCATGTTCGGGGAAGCGTACGTGTACGTGGTGCTGGCACCCGACATCGATCCCTACTGGGCTCGCTCGCGAGTGCTGGAGCGGCTGAACCAGCTCGCGCCCAATCTTCCGCCGGACGCCTCGACCGCCCTCGGCCCGGATGCTTCGGGCGTCGGTTGGATATACCAGTACGCGCTCGCCGCCGCGGACGGGCGCGTCGCCCCCGACGCACTCCGCGCGCTCCAGGACTTCGTCATCAAGCCGGAGCTGCAGAGCGTACAAGGCGTGGCGGAGGTCGCCTCCTTCGGCTCCGCTCCGCGCCAAATGCAGATCGAAGTGGACGCGGGTCGTCTCGCTGCGCTCGGCCTCACGCCGGATCAAGTGGCGCAAGCGGTGCGCGACGCGAACCAGGCCACGGGCGGAGGCACGCTCGAGCTCGGCGGCCAGCGCTTCTTCATCGCCGCGGATGAGCGCGCCCGTTCGCGTGAGGATCTGCTCGATATTCCGATCAGCACGGACGCGAGCGGCGTGCCGCTGCGCCTTCGGCAGATCGCCCGGATCAACTTCGGGCCGGCGCCGCAGGAGGGCATCTCCGACCTGAATGGCGAAGGGCCGGTGGTCAGCGGCATCGTGATCATGCGCAAAGGTGAGAACGCTGAAGAAGTCTCACGCCGCGTGAAGTCCGCGATCGAAGCACTGAAACCGGCCTTGCCCGCCGGTGTGGATTTCATCGCGACCTACGACCGCTCGAAGATCATCCGCACTGCCGTCACCTCCTTGTCGTATCGGTTGATCGAAGAGGGGGTCGTCGTCGCGCTCGTGTGCGGCATATTCCTGTGGCGCTTGCGATCGGCACTGGTCATCGTGCTGACGCTCCCCGTCGGGCTGCTCTGCGCGTTGACAGTGCTTCAGTGGCAGGACGTCACCGCCAACCTCATGTCCCTGGGTGGCCTCGCGATCGCGATCGGCGCAATGGTGGATGCCGCGATCGTGATGGTCGAAGCGCTGCATCGGAAGCTCGAAACCCGGGCAGGCAGCGAGCAATCCCACTGGCAACTCGTGTGCGAGACAGCGCTGGAAGTCGCGCCAGCCCTGTTCTTCTCACTCCTGGTCATCACGATCTCCTTCGTGCCCGTGCTGCTGCTCGAAGGTCAGGAAGGCAAGATCTTCACGCCGCTGGCGCTCACCAAGACGTACGCCATGGGCGCGGCGGCGGTTCTCTCGATTACGCTCGTGCCCATCCTGATGGGTCTCTTCATCAGGGGGCGCGTCGCGCCGGAGATGGGGAATCCTCTCAACAGGCACCTGGTCGGCGCGTATCGGCCCGTTCTGGAAGCAACCCTGAAGCATCCGCGCTGGATGCTCGCGTTCGCGCTGGTGGTCAGCGTGAGCGCGGTGGTTCCGTTCTCGCGCATGGGCCGCGAGTTCATGCCGGCGCTCGATGAAGGCGACCTGCTTTACATGCCCACCACGCTGCCCGACGTGTCGCTGGATCAGGCGGCCGAGATCCTGCGGATCACAGACGATCTGATCCGCCAGATGCCGCAGGTGGCGCTGGTTCACGGCAAGGCGGGCCGCTCGGACTCCGCCACCGATCCGGCGCCGCTCTCGATGCTCGAGACCACCATTCTCCTGAAGCCCCGCTCGGAGTGGCCTGAGCCGATTTCCACACAGGATCTCATTCGCCAGATGGATGAGCGCGTGCAGCTCGCGGGCCTCACCAACTCGTGGGGCTTCCCCATCCGCACGCGCATCGACATGCTGGCCACCGGTGTTCGAACGCCGCTTGCGCTGCGCATCTCCGGTCCTGACTCCGACAGGATACAAATGCTCACGGCGAGGGCGGAACAGGCGCTTCGGGAAGTGGAAGGCGTTCGGGCCGCGGTGTCCGAGCGGCCGGGAATGGGCCGATTCGTGCAGATCGAGATCGACCGCGCGCGCGCGAGTGTCCATGGCGTGCGGGCGGCAGAAATCGCGCAGCTCATCGGCGGCGCAGTGGGCGGTGCCGTCGTGGATACGCTGAGCGTTGGGCGGGAGCGATATCCAATCGTCGTGCGGCTGGCGCGCGCGCAGCGTGACTCGATTGAGAGCCTTCGGAGCCTGCGCCTGCGCACGAGCGCGGGGGCGGTCGTCGAGCTCTCGCAGGTGGCTTCGATAAGGCTCGTCGACGGCGCGTCGGAGATTCGCAGCGAGAACTCCCGGCCCGTGGGATTCGTGCTGCTCGATGTCGCCGACCGCGACATGGGTGGCGTTCTTCGCCGCGCGCAGGAGGCGCTCGAAAGTGCGAATCTTCACGAGGCGGGCTACACGTTCAGCTGGGTGGGCCAGTACCAGCGACTGCAGTCCGCTGCGTTCCGACTCGCCGTGATGAGCTTGTTGACGCTCCTGGCGGTCGTGCTGATCCTGTTCTGGCATTTTCGCTGCTGGCGGCGCGTGGGCGTCGTCATGGGCAGCCTTCCGTTCGCAGTGAGCGGTGCAGCCTGGGTCACGTACATGCTCGGCTATCAGTGGTCATTTGCTTCGGCAGTTGGATTTCTCGCGCTCGCGGGCGTTGCCGCCGAGTTCTGCGTAGTCATGCTTCTGTATCTTGATCAGGAAGTGGCGCTGGATCGAACGCGTGGCGAGCCGGTTGCCGCGGAGGGCCTGCGTGCTGCCGTGGTGCGCGGCGCCGTCCTGAGACTGCGCCCGAAAACCATGACCGTGGCCGTGATCCTGGGCGGGTTGCTGCCCATCATGGTGTCCAACGGCGTGGGGATGGATGTGATGCATCCTGTCGCCGGGCCCATGATCGGTGGGATGATCACGGCGCCGCTTTTTTCGTTGCTCGTGGTGCCTGCGATCTATTTGAGCTTCGTCGCGGGGCAGGGCAGGAGTCGTATCCTGCCCGAATCAACTGGGAGTGAAATCAGCTCCGGGGAGATGGTGAGGCATGGTGACGCGTGATTCGTCCATTCCGGTGTCGCGCCGGCTGACACCGTTCGCTTACGGTTTTCGTCCGTTCTTTCTTGCAGCGTTTCTCTACGCGTTCATCGGGATCGTCGCCTGGCTCGTGGCGAGACAGACGGGGGCGTCACTGCTGCCGACGCTACCACCGCAGTTGTGGCACGGGCATGAGATGCTGTTCGGCTTCATCGTGCCTGCGATCGCAGGATTTCTGCTGACGGCGGTTCCAAGCTGGACCGGCCACAAGGGCTTCGCAGGCTGGCCGCTGGTCGTGCTCGCGCTGTTGTGGCTCGCGGGCAGGGTCGCATTCCTCTTCACGTCGTCGGTGTCACTCAACGTCCTCGCGATCGCCGAGCTCGTTTTCCTGCCGGCGCTCGCGGCCTTCCTTCCCACCCTG
>JBDZVF010000579.1:0-3341 GCA_040255575.1 Pseudomonadota bacterium
AGGCTCGGCAACCGCCCTTCGGCTCGCCGCCAGCCAGGCAGCAGCGCTACCCCCCGCCCCTGCCACTCCGGCATGCACGCCGCCGGCGCCGGGTTACATCGGCCCGCTTCCGCTGGTGCGCGCGACGACCGATCGCATCATCGCCATCACGGTTTGCACGCGGCCGTTCCGCGCGACCGGCCCGCGTATCGAAGCGGAGAAGATGGGTCGCAAGACCGTGGTTCACAACTACGGGCACGGTGGCACGGGGTGGTCGCTGTCCTGGGGTTCGAGCACGCTGGCGCTCCGACACGTGCTGGCCACTCGGGCGCGCGAGATTGCGGTGATCGGCTGCGGGGCGCTCGGGCTCACCTCCGCCCTGCTCGCCCAGCGCGCGGGCCTCAAGGTGCGCATCTACGCGAAGGAGCGGCCGCCCGAAGTGCGCTCTACTTTCGCCACCGGCAACTGGTCGCCCAACTCCCGCTTCTGCACGGCCGAAGGCGCGACGCCGGAGGTGGCGAATCGGTGGGAAGAGATGGCGCGCATCAGTTTCCGCAGGTATCAGTTCATGCTCGGTCTGCCCGGCGATCCCATCGAATGGCGCGACGGGTATTCGCTGCCACCCGATGACGGTGCGCCGGCGCCGTGGATGCATGACGGCGAGCCGGAGTATCCGAACCTCGAGCAGCGCATCCGCGATCTCGGGCCCCGGCTGGAGCCGATGCTGGCGGGCACTCACCCGTTCCCCTACCCGATCATCGGGCGGTATTCGAACCTCATCTTCAACATCAGCGCCCTCACGCACATGCTGATGTCCGACTTCCTGCTCGCGGGCGGCACCATCGAGACGCGCGAGTTCGAAAAGCCGGGCGACCTCATGAAGCTGCGCGAGAAGACGATCGTGAACTGCACCGGCTACGGGGCGCGAGCGTTGTTCGGGGACGAGACGGTCACCCCGGTGCGGGGACAGATCGTGCGGCTCATTCCGCAACCGGAAGTGACGTATGGGCTCACATACAACAACTTCTACATGCTGCCGAGACGGGATGCGCTGATTCTTCAGTCCCAGGCGATCGGTGATTTCGGCAGTGCCGATATCACACCGGATCGTGCGGCCGCCGAACAAACGGTGCAGACGCTGGCGGGGATCATGCGGCGGCTTGGAGCCAATCAGGAGTGCATGGCTGCGGCGCAAGCGCAGCGCTGAGAGCCGCAACGGGGCGGGGGCGCACGCTGCCAGGGCGCACAGCCCCGAGGCGCACAGTCGCGAGAGCAGACAGCCGCGGGGCCGCGCGGCCGTGGGGGCACATTCGCGAGGACGCACTGTCGCGGGGGCGCACAGCCCGAGGCCGCGCAGGCGCACGAGGCACGAGCCGGTTCAGGTCTCGTCCGCTTCCTCCGATACAACGAGCACAATCTTCCCGCGCACGTGCCCTGCGCGGTTGATCCCCCACGCTTTCGCCGCATCCGCGAGAGTCATCTTCTGCTCGATGTTGATGCTGAACTTGTTGCTGTCCGCAAAGTCCACGATCGCCGACAGCATCTGCCCGTTCACGGTCCCAACGCCAGTGCACGTGATGCCGGCCGCCGCGCAAGCTTGCGCCGAGGGCGGACCCACCACCGACACGAGCATGCCGCCCTTCTTCACGATGCCAACGGAACGCGCATTCGTGTCGGCGTCCGCCGTGTTCACGACAACATCCAGATCCTTCACCCTGGTTTCAAAGCGCGTGGTGGTGTAGTCGATCGTCTCGTCCACGCCCATCGACTTCAGGAAGGCATGGTTACGCGCTGACGCCGTCCCGATCACGTAAGCACCGCGCGCCTTCGCAAACTGCACGGCCGACGAGCCCACCCCGCCCGCGGCCCCATGTATGAGCACACGCTGCCCCCTCTGCACATTGCCCACCGTGACGATGGCCCGCCACGCCGTCTCGGCAACGACCGGAATGCCCGAAGCCTCTTCGAAGCTCATCTTCTTCGGCTTGGCCGCAATGGCGGCGGTGGATGCCAACGCGTATTCCGCATAGGAGCCCGAGCCCGGTGCGACCACGCCGATGACAGCATCCCCCGCCTTCCACGGCGCGGCACCTGCACCCACAGCGTCGATCACGCCCGCGATGTCTTTGCCCGCGATGACCTGGGTTCCGGCGGGAGTGCGGTCCGCAACCTTCCAGTCCACCGGATTCACGGACACTGCGCGCACCTTGATGCGCACCTGCCCCTGCCCCGGCTCGGGGATCGGCACGGTTTGCATGCTGACCTTGCCGCCACTGATGACGGCTGCCTTCATCGTTCCCGCCGCCAGGGCTTGTGCACCGGCAAGCGCCAGTGCACCGACCGAGAGCAACGAACACACCGTAGCCCGCTTCATGGCAAGCCCACTCCTTTTCGGATCGACCCGTCAGGTCAGGCCACTTTCGCCGCGACCCCCTGTGCCGTAACCGCCCGCAGCTTGACGGGCGCCGTCTCGACGAGGAAGAAGCACAGCGCGCACCCGATGGCGCCGCACGCCGCCATCATCAGGATGGCGCTCGAGAGCGTGCCCGTCGCGTCCGCCAGCACGCCGGCCAGGTACACGAGCAAGGTGCCGCCGGCGATCTCCCCGACGCACACCACAAGACCCATGGCGGTGGCCGCATATTTCCGCGGCATCGATTCGCCCGGAATCACGCCCATGAACAGCGGGAACGTGCCGCTCGCCAGCCACCCGATGAAGAGCATCGTCCCGAGGATGACGTTCGACCCCTGGAAATACATGGCGCCCAGCGCGGTGAGCGCGCCGACCAGGCAGAACCCGATCATCACGGGCTTGCGACCGATGCGGTCGGAAAGCCACGGCGCGCCGAACCCCGCCACGGCGGAGGCAAAACCGAGCACGCTCAGCAGCGCGCCCATGGTCTCACCCGAAACACCGCGCACCTTCACGAGATAGTTCGGCAGGTATGCCCAGCCCATGACGAACCAGCCGACCATGAACATCGCGATCAGGCAGGACACGAGCACGTTGCGGACCTTGAGCATGTCCAGGATGCCCATTTTCTGCGTGCCCTCCGCGGCCTCGTCTGCCACGGGCGCATGAAACGACGCCTGCGCTTCCTTGGAAGGCTCGCGCACCCAGAAGTACACGGCGACCGCGCAGAGCAGACCCGGGACACCCGAGAGATAGAACGCCTCACGCCACCCGTGCGACTCGGCAATCATCGGCAGCAAGGCGGGCGCGAGACTCTGGCCGAGCAGCGCCGCGAAGAAGTTCTGCATGATGCCGGCGTTGACGCCACGCCGATGGGGTGCCGACTCCAGCGCCATGATCGCAAGACACACCGGCAGGAACGGCCCTTCGACCGCGCCCATGATCATGC
>JBDZVF010000068.1:0-18181 GCA_040255575.1 Pseudomonadota bacterium
GCGAAACCAGGCGGAAACCGCCGGGTGAAAAGTGTCGAGGACGTCCATGCAGGCGACCGGAGACGATGGGATAGACGACAGCATACGCGCAGCCGTTGTGTTGTCGAATTGTGTCGCTCGTACGCGGCAATTCATCCAGTTCTCGTGGCTGGCCCGCGCTGTACGCGTTGAGTTACCCTCGCCCGCCCACTACTCGCCGGCCACTATGTTGACCTTGAGACTCGTCATCCATCACGAACCGATCTGCGCCGCCTCGCGTGGCGGGGTGCACGCGTGAGCGCGGTCGAAGCTCCAGAGGCGGCAGCTGTTCATCGTGAGCTCGACCTGACGCTCGGCCAGCGTCTCGCGATTGGCTTCGGGGCCTTGCTCCTCGTTGCCGCGGCGTTCTCGGTGGCTGTGTTCGTTTGGCACTCGCAAAGCGTGAGCGCTCAACGCGATTTCACCGAGCGCGTGATGCCGCTCACTCAGCAAACGCAGGCACTCGACCGGGCATTGCTGTACGCCGCCGTGGCGATGCGCAATTACACGCTGCAGCCCGAGCCACAGCGGCTCGCAAACTATCGCAGCTACGCGCAGCAGACTCGGCGCACGATGGCTCAGTTGAGCGCGACGGCGAGATCCTCTGAAGATGGCGGCACCGACGTCCTGGAGACGGTGGAGGCTGCGCGCGCATTCGTGGACCAGCTCGACGCGCTCGTCGATCAGCGACTGACCGGAACCGTATCCGAAGAGGAGGAAGCGGCGCTGGTCGCGCTCCGGGAAAAATCCAGCATGAGCATCTATCGATTGGTGGATGCGCAGGACGCACGGGCCGCTGAAGCCCTCGACCGAATGTCTGGTGCGCGAGACAAGATGGGCCGCGGGCTGCTGCTGCTCGCCGGCATCGGGGCGGTGCTGTGCATCGGCATCGCGTGGTTCACGGCTCAATCGATTCGCCGCCCCACCCGCGCGCTCGTTCGAACCGCCGCGGCGCTCGAGCGGGGAGACTGGCAGCCGGCCTTGCATCTGGCTCCCGAGAACCCGACATCGCCTCCCCCTCGTAGCGAGATGCGCTTGCTGTCGCGCGCCTTCGGGGCCGCGGCCGCCGCGCTCGAGCAGCGCGAACGCGACCTGCGAGCGAAGAACCTGCAGATCCAGAGTCAGAATGAAGAGCTGCAGGCGCAGAGCGAAAAGCTCGCGAGCCAGAACGAGGCACTGGTGCAGCAAGGCAATGAACTGCGCGCGCAGACAGATGCCCTGGCGGAGGCGAACGAGCGCAAGAATCATTTCCTCGGCGTGCTGGCGCACGAGCTGCGCAATCCACTCGCGCCAATCAGCAACAGCATCAACATCCTGAAACGCGTGCCGCCCGGCACCGAGCATGCGCAGCGCGCGCAGGCGGTGATCGAGCGCCAGACACGGCACATGATCCGGCTGATCGACGATCTGCTGGATGTCACTCGCATTTCGCAGGGAAAAATCCGCGTGCAGAGCGAGCCGGTGGATCTGCTCGAAGCCGTGCGCAACTGCATCGAAGATCAGACCTCCACACTCGAACAGGGAAGCTTGCAACTCGCGCTCGACCTGCCCGCGTCGCCCGTACGCGTGCGCGGCGATTACACACGCCTCTGCCAGGTGTTCGGCAATCTGCTCAGTAACGCGGTGAAGTTCACGAATGCCGGCGGAACGATCCGGGTATCCGTGCGAACGGATGCGCAGACGAATGAAGCCGTGCTGGATGTGCAGGACGACGGTATCGGTCTCGACCCGGCGCTGATTCCGCAGCTGTTCCAGCCGTTCAGCCAGGGCGCGGATGCCTACGCCCGCCCGAACAGCGGGCTCGGCTTGGGGCTTGCACTGGTGAAGGCGCTGGCCGAATTGCACGGCGGGTCGGCCACTGCGCACAGCGCCGGGCCGAATCAGGGCGCGCAGTTCACGGTCAGATTACCGCTAGCCTGAGGGGCCTGTCGCGCTCGCGGGGACAAGCGTGCCCCGTCTACTCCTGCCGGGAGGGCTCGAGCATCGGTACGTGGAAGTTTGTGAGTACCTTCCGGATATCGTCGCGGTGGCTTGCTATCCACTTATCCAGCGTGTCCTTCCAGTCCTTCTCGCCGAAGCGCACACCCATCGACATCTCATAGTCGAACTGGATTGACGGATCGGGCTGGAACGGGATCGAAAGCCAGGCCTCGCCGCCCTTGTGGCGGTCCGCGAGAAAGCCGGCGACCGGACCCCACACCATCGCCACGTCGATATCGCCCTTCTCGAGATCGCGCTCGATGATGTTCGCGGGATGCTCCTTGGGGTCCCCGCTCTGCTGCGCATAGAACCGCGCCTGGTTGATGAGCCCGTTCTTCAGCAGCCAGTCAGTCGGCGGCGTGCGCGCGAAAACGCCAAAGCGCAGCTTGCTGAGCTTCTCGGGCGGCAGGCTCAGGAGATCCTCGGGCTTCTTGAGCTTCAGGTAATCGCCCTTTCCCGGCACCACCACGGCGTAGATCGAATGCATGTAGGGCTGGGTCGTAGCCGTGAGCTCGTACCCCTTGGGCACGCCGATGATGACGTCGCACTTGAACTCGTGCGTGACGTCATCTTGCGAGCGCAGGGTGTTGCGCACGAAACCCTGACGCTGTGGAAACCAGGTGTATTCCAGCTTGCGGCCCAGATCGCGCGCGAGCGCCTCAGCGATCTTGTTCTCGTAGCCTGCGCCGGCACGATCCGACAGCGGGAGATTGTCGGGGTCCGCACAGACCTTCAGCGCTGCGCCGCCGGGCCCCTGCGCGAGCGCCAGCGATGCGGGAAGCATCGCGGCGATCAGCAGGAGGAAGCCACGCACAGCGCTACTTCTTGGAGTCCAGCGGGTACACGTGACCCGGTTTGATCTTTCCATCCGATCGACCCTTCAAATATGCGTACAGCCCTTCCCAGTTGTCGGTCACCATCTTGCTGGCACTGAAGGGCGGCATGCCTTTTTCGGGCCGGCCATTCATCACGGTCTTGTGGAACTCTTCCTTGCTCAGCTTCTTCAGCGACTCGACCAGGGGCGGGCCCACGAGGCCCTCCTGATTCGCGCCGTGACACCGCTCGCAGGCGAGCGCGCGCCACGTCCGCCATCCTGCGAGTGTTTTCGCATCGACTTTGTTCCCGTCCTTGACCGTGTAGGGCGCCGAGCTCGTGCTGGCATTGGCCGGTGTGGCAGCAGCGGAGCTGGCATCGGCGGCAGCCGCGATGGAGCTGGCACCCAGAAGGAACGCGATCATCAATTTGGAGGCATTCATCTCGAACCCGATCTCCTCATGCGACCCTTCGAAAAGGGCGGTGTGCCGCTCGCGGGGTTGTACGAGCGGCACACCGCTTTGGCGCAACAGGCGGTCGCGTGCCCGTTTCAGCTCACCTATTCATCGCTGTCGCCCCCGCGCCGCCGGTATCGGGCAGCGCGAAGATGAACAGCGAACCACCGAGGGTTGTGTATTTCGCGAGGTCTTTGTAACCACCGACCGCGCCCAGTCCTTCCGTGTTCCCCGTCAGGCCCGCGGCCATGCCGATGCCGGCCCAGCCACCGATGCCTGAATACGTGCCCACGTACTGCTTGCCGCCGTACTGGTACGTGAAGACATTCCCGATGATCCCGGAGGGCGTCTTGAACTTCCAAAGCTCCTTGCCGTCCTTCGGGTTCACTGCCTTGATGTAGCCTTCGAGCGTGCCGTAGAACACGATGTCGCCCGCGGTGGTGAGCGCGCCGGACCATACGGAGAAGCGCTCCGGCTTCGACCAGGCGATCTTGCCCGCCGCCGGATCCCACGCGATGAAGTTACCCATGCCGCCATGACTGTTCGGCGCGGGGAACATCGTGAGGGTCGCACCGACATACGGCTGGCCCGCGGTGTATTCCACCTGGAACGGCTCGTACGTCATGCAGACGTGGTTGGTCGGCACCATGAAGAGACCGGACTTGCGATCGTAGCTCGCAGGCTGCTGGTCCTTCGTGCCGAGCGCGGCCGGGCAGATGCCCTTCACATCCACGTCGGGTCCGGCAGCATCCGTCGAGTACTGCTTCACGACAGTCGGTCGGCCCGTCTTCATGTCGACGCCCGACGTCCAGTTGACCACCGGGTCGTACTTCTGCGCCACGAGCAGCTCACCCGTCTCACGATTCATCGTGTAGGCGATGCCGTTGCGATCGAAGTGCACGAGCGCCGGCACCTTCTTGCCGTTGATCGTGACGTCGACGAGCGGCACTTCGTTCACACCGTCGAAGTCCCACTCATCGTGCGGGGTCATCTGATAGACCCACTTCGCCATGCCGGTGTCGAGGTCACGTGCCCACAGGGTCATCGACCACTTGTTGTCACCCTTGCGCTGTGACGGGTTCCACGTGCCCGGATTCCCGCTCCCGTAGTAAACGAGATTGAGTTTCGGGTCGTAGGAGTACCAGCCCCACGTGGTGCCACCACCGAGCTTCCACTGGTCACCCTGCCAGGTCTTGAGGGACGAATCCTTGCCGACGGGCGCCATCTTCCCGTTGGTCCAGGTCATCGTCTTGTTCGGATCTACCAGCAGGTCGTTGTCGGGGCCGGTGCTCCAGCCCGTCCACACTTTCTTGCCGTCCTTGATGTTGTACGCGATTATGCGGCCGCGCACGCCGAACTCACCACCGGAAATGCCGGTGATCACCTTGTCTTTGAAGACATGCGGCGCGTTGGTGTTGGTTTCGCCGATCTTGGGATCGCCGTTCTTCACACTCCACACCACCTTGCCGCTGTTCGCGTCGAGCGCGACGAGCGTGGTGTCGGCCTGTTGCAGGAAGATCTTGCCATCGCCGTAAGCGAGACCGCGATTCACGGTATCGCAACACATGACGGGGACGACACTCACGTCCTGCTTCGGCTCGTACTTCCACTTGTACGTCTGGTCCTTGAGGTTGACCGCGTACACGTTGTTGGGGAATGGAGTGTGGATGTACATCGTGTCGCCAATGACGAGCGGAGAGCCCTCATGGCCACGTAGCACCCCTGTCGACAACGTCCACGCAACCTGGAGCTTGCCAACGTTGCTGGCATTGATCTGATTCAGATCGCTCCAGCGCTGATTGGCATAGTCACCCGCTTGCGCGGCCCACTGGCTTGGATCTGCCATTCGCTTTTCGAGGTCGGGGTCTGCCATCGCCGTGACGGACACTACCGTCGCGGCGAGCGCAGCAACGCCGACCAATATGGAACGCTGCTCGTATCTCATATCTCCTCCGGGCATGGTGATTTCTGCGGAAATACGCGACCGCTTCCTTGCTCTCACGACGAGTTGCGCGGGCATGTGTACACCTGTGTAGTCGGACGGCGCAACACAATTTGAAGCTTGTGAGCGCGTGAGCGTAGGATGCGCAGGAAACGCGACAACTCATTGATGGAGTGCGCAAATGCCGGGAACACACAGCGTCAGATCTGACACACACTGTCCCGCGTATGGAGCAGTACTTCTTGCGCTACTTCTTTCGGCTACCTGTGCGCACGCAGACACACGCGTCAACGATTTCCCGACGTTGGCGCGCGTCGAGTATGTGCAGGAGTGCGTGAATCGCACAGGCGGCGATCAGGCGCACATCTACCAGTGCTCGTGCGTCGTGGACCGCATCGCCCAGGCCATGTCTTACGACGAGTTCGTCGAAGCGTCTACCTTCGCGCGCTACTCCACGCTGCCCGGTGAAGCTGGCGGTATCTTTCGTGATCCAGACGAGGCCAAGAAGAAAGCTAAGCAGTTTCGGGATCTGGAGTCCCAGGCTTTTCAGGCCTGCAATTTGAAGCTGCCGGGCGCTTCGTGAGCCCTGGAGTGCAGCGGATGCGCTTACGCGCGCACCGGTAACCTAAGCGAGCCGCGCTCGCAGGGCGCCGGCATTGCACCGGCGCCCATGATTCACTTCATTCGGAGATTGCGACGCCCCAGGGCGAGCTACCCACCTTGATGGTCTTGATGACCTTCAGCGTGGCCGTGTCGACGACACTGACGTCGTTCGAGGGACCGTTGGCGGTGTAGAGATGCTTGCCGTCCGCCGTGAGCGCGAAGCCCCACGGGCGCGTGCCCACCTTCACTTCGCCGATCTGCTTCGGCGTGCCGCTCACGTCGAGCACAACGATTTTGCCGCCGCGCCCCGTGCTCGCGTACAGCCTGTTGCGCTTCGAGTCGAGCTTGACGGCCATCGGCCGATCATTCGGGCCGAGTTGCAGGATGCGCTCGACCGGTTCGCCTTCCGGCACGCGCATTCGATAGAGGGAGCTGTCGAACTCGCCAGAGAGATAGGCCGTTTTGCTGTCGGGTGTGAACGCGGCGTCGCGCGGGCGTTTGCCAACGACGACGTGCTTCACTTCCTTCAGCGTCTTCGTGTCGATGATCGAAACGGAGTTGTCTGACTCGTTCGTGACCAGCGTGTACTTGCCGTCGGGCGAAACGCGCACGCCCTCCGGTTCCTGGCCCACAGGAATGCGCGCGACGATCTTGCCGGTCCTGGTGTCGAGCACGGTCGCGGTCGCCGAATCCTCATTGGCCACGTAGAGACGACCGTCGGTGGCGAGATCGAACTGTTCCGGGTCGGAGCCGGCCTCGAACACCTTCACGACTTTCATCGTGGCCGTGTCGACCGCGGCCACGCCATCCGCCTTCACGTCGCGACCGAGCTTCGCGCACTCTTCATCCGGCACGGAGGGCGGGCACTTCGGCAGCCCCGAGAGCGCCACGTAGAGTGTCTTGCCGTCGTGGCTCAACTGGATGCCGCGCGGCCGCTTGCCCACGGGAATGGTAGCGACGACTTCGTTCTTGACCGTATCGATTACGGTAACCGTGTGACCGTCTTCATTCGAGACGTAAGCGCGACCTGCGTGCGCGGCAAGGGAAGCGGTGAGCAGCACGGCGGCGCCGACCGCCAGCAACGGGAGCGCCGCGCGGCGCCTCGGGTTCATGAAAATCATGAGATCCTCGCATCAAGGGGACTGGCCGATGGATGGCCACGGAAAGAGATCGTTCGCGCAGCGGCGCAATCTTCGTGCGCCGCTGGCCACGATGCGGGCGCGCTGCGCGCGCCGCGCGCGCGATCAGCCGAGCTTCACGTCGCTCAGCTGGATGATCGGTGCCTCGCTCGAGTAGTTCGACACATCGTTCTGGATGTCCGCCGCATGCGGGCCGAACGCCGCCTGGAAGGACTCGACCGAGTCGAACCGCAGGTGGCACAGCACCGAGAAATCCGCCTTGGTGCCCGGCGCCGCGCCGCCGAGACCCTGCTCCACGACGCACCCCTTGAGCGCGTTCCCGAGAACACGCTTCACCATCGGGATGTGTGAGGTGAGGTAGTAGTTCATGTCGAACTTCGCGCCCTCTTTGTTCGGGTAAAGCACGTTCACGGTGATCATCGGCCTTCTCCTTCCCGTATGTGGGGCACGCATGCTAGGCCGCACGCGGGAAAAAGAAAACGCCGGAGCGGCAGGCCTGCCACTCCGGCGTTCGAGAGCGTGAAGCTCGATGAGTCTTGCGTCAGCCGCCCGTGATGGGCGTGAGAGTCAGCTCCACACGGCGATTCTGCTGGCGGCCGTCCGGCGTATCGTTGCTGGCGATCGGCTGCCTCTTGCCGTAGCCGGCCGTCGCCACGCGCTGATCGGACACGCCCTTGGTTTCGAGATAGTGAGCGACCGTCGCGGCACGGCGCTCGGACAATGCCTGGTTGGTCGCATCGGATCCGACGCTGTCGGTGTGACCCGCGACGTCGATGATGGTCTTGTCGTATTCCTTCAGGACGAGCGCGACCGAATCGAGCACGCCGAAGAAGTTGGCGTTGAGATCCGAGCTGCCCGTGGCGAACGTGACGTTGCCCGGCATGTTCAGCACGAGATTGTCACCCGAACGCGTGACGGAGACGCCGGTGCCCTGCAGCTGCGCACGCAGCTTCGCTTCCTGGCGATCCATGTAGTTGCCCACGGCACCGCCGGCCAGCGCGCCGACGCCCGCGCCGATGAGCGCATTCTTGCGGTGAGCCTTCGAGTCGCCACCCGTGAGTGCGCCCACAGCGGCGCCCGCGAGCGCACCGATCGCGGCGCCCTTGGTGGTCTTGCTCACCTGCTTCTCGCCCGTATACGCATTCTGGGTCATGCAGCCCGAGACCAGGCCGGCAACTACCGCCACCAGCACGCCAGTGCGCAGCAAACGAGGATGAGTCATTCCGCAATCTCCTTAGGAACAAGCAGCGAGATGCGAACGCTACGCCAGCTTGCGGCGAGGTAAAGAAGGGGTTTCCGAGCGTGAGCAGGAAGTCACAAAAAACCGCTGCGGGAACCTCGACGGTGTCGCCGTATTGAGTCAAATTGAAACGACACGCGTCCCCTGAAGAGAGGTCACCATGCCCCGTGCAATCTGGACCGGTGCAATTTCGTTCGGCCTGGTCTACATCCCCGTTCAGCTCCACTCCGCTTCGCACACGAGCTCACTCGATCTCGACCTGCTGGACAAGCGCGACTTCTCTCCCGTCGGTTACCAGCGCATCAACAAGCGCACGGGCAAGGTGGTGGAGTGGGCCGACATCGTGAAGGGCTACCAGTACGAGAAGGGCAAGTACGTTGCGCTGAGCGAGGAGGATTTTCGCCAGGCCAATGTGAAGGCCACCCAGACCATCGACATCCAGCAGTTCACGGATCAGGCGAGTATCCCGCCCGAGTACTTCGAAACGCCTTATTTCCTCGCGCCCGGCAAGGGGGGCGCGAAGGTGTATGCGCTGCTGCGCGATGCGCTGAAGAAATCCAAAAAGGCCGCGGTTGCCACCTTTGTGATGCGCGGGCGACAGCATCTGGCCATGGTTCACGCCAACGGCGCGGCGCTCATGCTCAACACGCTGCGCTTCGAGGAAGAGGTTCGCTCGGCGGCGGATCTGGATCTGCCCGGCAAGTCTTCGGGCGTTTCTCCGAAAGAGCTGCAGATGGCGGAGCGTCTGATCGATGACATGACGGGCGAATGGAACCCTTCCGAGTTCAAGGACACTTACAGCCGCGACCTGCTCGCGCGCGTGAAAGAGAAGATCAAGGCGCGGGAAACGCACAAGCTCACACCCACCGAGAAGACGCGCGAGCCGCGCCAGAGTGCGCAGGTGATCGATCTCATGGAGGTGCTGAAGAAGAGCCTGGAGCAAGGCAAGGGCGCGAAGCGGGCACCCGCGCGCAGGCGCACGACGACAGCGCGCAAACGCAAGCGGGCTTGAGAAGCTCTCAGGTGCGCGAGGCCCGACGCTCGCGAGGCCTGTCCCGCGCGAGCGCTCATCCCGCGCGAGGCTCGCCAACGTGAGGCCTTCAGAAGGTGATCGGCCGTGCGAGAAACTCGTCCGTGCCGAAGAACATCTCGAAGCCGAGGCCGACACCCCAGCTCGGCTTGCGATGCTGGTCGGGAAATTCCTTGGGCCAGGTGAGACTCGAACGCACTTCCATCACGAGCCAGTCGCGCAACACGGCCTGGCGGTACGCGGTCTTGAAGCCGTATTCCTGGATCGGCACAGGGTTATCGCTTTCCCCGTTCATACCCACTTCGAACGCGAGCGCACGTCGGTTCGGCAGGCCCCGCATCGCCGTGATCGCCGAGTATCCGTAGATGCCCTGCGAGCGCTCGGAGATCGAGGCCGACGTCGTCCATCGCAGCAGCCACAGATCCCGCAGAAACAACTTCTCGAGATCCACGCGGGTCGTCGTGCCCGAACGCTCGCTGTTCTGCCAGAAGATCGTCTCGCGCAGACTGAAGAGACCCGACATCGAACTGCCGCGCTCGTAGATGTAGCTGCCCTTGATGTAGGGATCGAGTGGGAAGCGCAGACGCACGCCCGCGCCCGCATCGAATCGGCTGCCCTGCCGCGGCGGCGTGCGATACGAGATGCCTGCAAGCGTCTGCTCCCTTTCCATCGGGCCGTAAGTGCGTTGCAGGGCGCCGGAGTACGGGCTGCTCTCGGACACATACTCGTCACGATCCACGCGGCCGATGAAGGCGTTGAAGCGCTCGTTGAGCTGCGGCAAGGGCATGTCCACGCGAAAGCGGAGCTTCGGCTGAAAGCCGCGGAACTCATCCCATAGCAGCGCGGGGGTGACGCTGCCCTGTGCGCCCTGGTACTCCTCCGCCGGATGCTCCGAGCCGAACCAGCGATCCACGTGCATGGCGGATTTCCATACCGTGTCGTAAACGCCTTCCTGCACGTGATCGAGCCATTGTTCGTCGGTTGGAGGCCCCTGTGGCTCGCTCTCAGCGGGCGTCGGCGGCGGTGTGGGCACCGCCTGGGGCTCGCCAGGGGTCGGCGCTTGCGCGGACGCCACACCGCAGAATGCGCAGGCGAGCCATGCTGCCCACGGGCTTGCAGCCCTCGTCATCGCCGACTTGTTTGCAGCTCGCTTCACGCGAAAGCGGTCCCCCGTAAGAACAAGGCTAAACCTTCCACAACTTCCGAACCGTGTTCAAAGTCCCCGCCTCACCATAGAAGAGCGCCAGCGAGGCTTTGGTTCCGCTGTGGAGCGCGCGGCTATGGGGCAACACATGGAGCCTTGTGGTAAGCCCGCCACCGGGTGAGGCATGGGAACGGGTGAATCGCCCCAGGATCGCGGCGCGCGCCACGATCGGGAGTGCGGCGCGTTTAGTGAACGGCGTGTCGAGCGGCGTCGCTCTCGCGGGGAACGCGCGGCTTGCGGCTCACCGCATCCCGCAGCGTGTAACGGTCGAGGGGGCCCGCTTCCATTCGTAGCGGCGCTTGCGCGGGCACGGGGTGATGCTGGGCGTCGGGCGGCTCGTGGTACTCGGGTGTATTCACCGCCTCGATGAATCGCAGCTCGACCGGTGTGTCGGTTTCTTCAGGGGTGAGGAACAACCCGTGCTCGCGCGCCTTGTGCCCGAGATCGGCGCGGCTCGTCGTCATGGTGAGGGGCACTCCGGCAAGCAGGCCGGCGAGCACCGGCGCCATCCACCAGATAAAGGCTGGTGCGAACGCGAGGATCACCGCGCCCCACACAACCCCCAGCGCGATGTGCCACTTCATGCGCGCAAAGGCCTCGCGGAAGCTGATGCCGCGATCATCGCGCGGCTGCGCATCCCACCGCACCACGTGACCCAGCAGCGTGCGAACGACGAAGGTGGAGTGGAACACCATCATCGCTGGCGCGAGCAGCATGCTGAAGAGCTGCTCGAGCAGCAGGCCCGACAGTATGCGACCCGTGCCGCCGAAAGCCTTGCGCTGCTTCCCGTCGAAAAGCACGAGCAGCGCGCCGAGCACCTTCGGCAGCAGCAGCACGACGATGGTGATCGTCAGCAGCATTGCGATCTCGCCGGTGCGGTATTCCGGCCAGGTGGGGAAGAGCGAATAGGTGCCGGGCTCGAAGTATTCGTAGCCTTCCAGCGCTTCCTTACACGTCACGAACGAGCTGAGCAGCAGCACGGCGAACCAGATTGGTGACGTCGCGTACGCCATCACGCCAGTAAGCATGTGGATGCGGCTGACCCAATGCAGCCCCTTGAGCGGCATCACGCCCAGGTGCTGCAGGTTGCCCTGCGCCCAGCGCTGATCGCGCACAGCAAAGTCGAGAAGGTTGGAGGGCACCTGCTCCCAGCTGCCTTCGAGATCCGGAACCATCCACACTTCGTAGCCGGCCTTGCGCATCAGCGCGGCCTCGACGAAGTCGTGGCTCAGGATCTCGCCGCCAAAGGGCTCCTTGCCCGGCAGCTTGGGCAGCGCGCAGTGCGTTGCGAACACCTGCGTGCGAATGATGGCGTTGTGCCCCCAGTAGTTCGCCTCGCTCAGCTGCCACCACGAAAGACCACTCGACAGCATCGGCGAGTTGAGCCGGGCGGCGAACTGCTGAAGGCGCGCGAACAGCGTCTCGCGCCCGGCGGGCGCCGGCAGGGTCTGGATGAGCCCCACCTGAGGGTTGGAGTCGAGCAGCTTGGCTAGCGTGACGATGGCCGTGCCGCTCATCACGCTGTCCGCATCGAGCACCAGCATGTTCTCGTAGCTGCCGCCCCACTGCCGCACGAAATCCGCGACGTTGCCGGCCTTGCGACTGATGTTCTTCTCACGCCGCCGATAAAAGATGCGGCCCCTCGCGTCGTGCTTGCGCACGAGCCTCTTCCACACCAGCTCCTCTTCGGCCGCGATCTCGGGCTTGCGCGTGTCCGAGAGAATGAAGAAATCGAAGTGGCCCTGCTCCGGCTGCTTCTTGAGCGACGTCCAGATGGCATCGACGCCGGCCGCGAAGTGCTTCGGGTCTTCGTTGTAGACGCACATGACGAGCGCCGTCCGGCTCTTCACCGGCAGGCCCTCGACATCGGCGGGGTGCATGAACGCCCGGGGCCGCCCGGTGAGCCGGATGATGAAGCCCGCCACGGCCGTCCAGAATGCACCGGCAATCCAGGTGAACAGCACGAAGAAGAACATCAGCGCCAGGCGCTCGGGGAACGTGAGCCCGTTGGCGTTCAGGATGTCGAGCATGAGCATGCTCGCCAGGATCGCGCTCAGAAAGGTGAGACCGAAGAACACCAGCCTTCGCCGGAAGGCGATGGCCTTCAGGTTCATCGCTCTCATATTTGCGGACTCCACAGGTAACTCCACGTTTCCGTCAGAGCCTCGCCATACAGGGTGAGATAGCAGCGCAGGTCGACCGAGCCATTGCCCTTCGGCGTGAGCCGGAAGGCGACGCGCCACGTGCCAGTGCCGGGAAGCTGTTCCACTGTGACCGAATCGACGTCGCCACCGTTCGCCTTTACCTCGGCCCTGACGGGCTGCGCGCCATTCAGGCCTTCCAGATCGCCGCCCGCAAAATCGATGAGCACCCGCCTGGAGCGGCTCGCAGGGTCCTCATATCCGCCGACACCGGCATTGCCCACCCGGGTAGCAATCACCTTGCCGCCGGGGGGCCAGAAGACCGATTTCGAGTAGGCATTGAGCAGGTACGAGTAATTCACCTGGGTGCCGGCTTGGACTGAGCCTTGCGGCACCCAGTAGGCCACGATGTTGTCGTGGATCTCTTCCTTCGTCGGCAGCTCCACGAGCTCGACGCTGCCCTTGCCCCATTTGCCGAGCGGGGTGACCCAATAGCTCGGGCGGCGCTCGAAGCGGGACTCGTTGTCCTGGTAGTTGCGGAAGTCGCGGTCGCGCTGCGCGAGGCCGAAACCCCGCGGGTTCTCATCCACGAAGTTGGTGATGACCGGATCCTTCGGGTTCACGAGCGGGCGCCACAGCCACTCCCCGGCGCCGTTCTGAACCATGAGGCCGTCGCTGTCGTGCACTTCGGGGCGGAAGTCGTCGAATTTGCGACCGACCGGGTTCTCGCCGTAGAGGTACATGGACGTGAGCGGAGCAATACCGAGCTTCTGAATCTCCCGCCGCGGGAAGAGATGACTCTGCACTTCCACCGTCGTGACATTGCCGGGGCGGATCTCGAATCGGTACGAGCCCGCCGCGCTCTTGCTGTCGAGCACGGCGTAGATCACGAGCGAACGGTCGCCCTGCTTCGGGCGCATGAGCCAGAAGTCCGTGAACGCCGGGAACTCCTCGCCCTTCGCTGTCGCGGTGTCGATGGCGAGCCCGCGCGCCGAGGCGCCATAGCCCTGGTTGCGGCCGAGCGCGCGGAAATAGGACGCCCCGAGGAAGGCCACGACCTCATCCTTGTAAGCCGGGGTATGCAGCGGGTAGTGCACGCGGAAGCCCGCGAAGCCCGTCTCCGGCGGCAACTGGCCAAACGAGGGGTTCTTGCCGAAATCGAACATCGAGGGGCTGTAGAGGATCGGGCGCACACCGGCATCGCTCACCTCGTAGAGGTTCACCCGCCGATCGAAATTGAAGCCCCGGTGGAAAAGCTGCACTTCGAACATCGACTGGCCGCGCCAGATGGCGTCGGCCGGGCGGTAGCGGATGTCGCGGTACTGGTCGTAGCTGAGGTTCGCGAGCGCCGGGGGCAGCTTCGGAGAAGTATCGACGTAAGGCTTGGCGGCCCGGTCGCGGGCGATCTTGTCGATGGTGGCGAACGAGAACGGCGGCGGCTGGGGCGCCGACTGCGCATCCACAGGCCCCCCGGTCGCCTGAGTCAGCAGGATGGCCGCAATCACGGCAAGTGATTGAAGGATTCCGCGCGGCGACACTCAACCCTCCGGACAAATAACGGCGGGCAGTGTGTCACGGCGGTCCGCGCGCCTGGTCTGAAGCGCATGTAAGACAACGCCGACAGCGGGATACCGCGGGTTTCGGTTGCTGTTCATGTGATTGGCGAAGGAAGACGCATCCGGAAAGCCGGACGCCTGAGGGCGGTACATGGAGACGGCGCGAGCCGCGACAAGATCCTACAAACTCAACGACCTGCATTATACCGGGCTGTCCGCGAGGCAGGCGGTCGATGCGGGCCCGGATGACCCACGCGTTCGGGGGATTGCGGCGCTGAATTTCGAGTGATCGCGCCCCTGAATATGTCTGCTGGGGCGTGAGAGGCCCAAAAATGCCCGCCAGCCGGCCGGAACGGCGCGGCCGGCGGGCCAGGGGGGATCGGCGTCAGAAGCGGTAGCCCTGGGCGCCCGTGAGCGCCTTCGTGTCGACACAGCGGCAGTCGAAGGAACTCAGGCGAGTTGATCTCTCGCACACCGTGGTGGCGTTCATCTCCGCGCAGGAGGGCGGCCCCTGCGAAACGCGTTGCGCTTCGAGGGTGTCGAGGATCGACTCCGGGGGCCGCGGGGTCTGGGAACAGCTCGCGACGGTGGCAATGAGGGCGAGGACGGGGATGCGGATGACTCCGCGAGTGAGCTTGCAGCCGTTCATGGTGGGCTCCTCCTGTCAGCCATTGAGCTGACGGTGAAGTACGGTCGGCCTCGACGATTCGTCCGACCGCGTAGAGATGCGACCGACCCGCCCGACGTTGCGTCAAACCTTCACATTTCTTGTCTGGAGGGATCGCGGGGTCACCGCGACCATGCCTTTCGCTCTATGGATCCGGCCCGCACTTGGGCCACGTCGCTCGCGCTGCTACCGTAATCCACCATGCTTGAACGACGCCCACGCGTACTCGTGGTCGATGACGACACCGAGATGTGCGCCATGCTTCGGGAGTACCTCTCGAAGGAACAGTTCGACGTCACGCTTGCCCACGATGGGAGCACGGCCCTGCAGCTCGTGGACGAAGCGCCGCCGGATATCGTGCTGCTCGACGTGACGATGCCGAGCCTCGGCGGCTTCGACGTGCTGCGTCGCCTGCGCGGCGACACGGACCTTCCCGTGCTCATGCTGACCGCTCGCGATGACTACTCGGATCGCGTGCACGGTCTCGAACTTGGCGCCGACGACTACCTCACCAAACCCTTCAACGCCCGCGAGCTCGTCGCGCGCATTCACGCGATCTTGCGGCGGGCGAGGCCCGCTTCGACGACTGAAACGCCCGAAGTGCTGCATCTCGGGTTGCTCACGCTGGAGACGGGGCTGCGTCGTACCAAAGTCGGCGAAGAGTCCATTGCGCTCACGGACGCCGAGTTCCGCATTCTCGAGCTGCTCGTGCGCAACGCCGGACGCGTGGTGACACGCAGTGAGATCACGCGGCGTGCTTTGGGACGCAAGCGGCTCGGGCTGGATCGCAGTGTCGACACCCATGTGAGCAATCTGCGCCGCAAGCTGGGGCCGCGTATTGAAGAATCGACGCCAATTCTCGGCGTGCGCGGGGCGGGCTACATGCTCGGCATGGGTGAAGGCGCAATTGCTCCGGCCACGACCAAGTGATGTGGAGGGTGGCCGCGTCGTGAGCGCCTGCCTTGCATAACTTCTTCACGCGCATCTTTCTGTCGTTCTGGGCGGTGATCGTGCTGATGGCCGCATCCGTCGCCGCTGTGACGGCGATCGATTTCGCCGCCTTTCAGGATCGGCCCGCGACCGTGCTGCGGGCCGCGACGGAAGCGCTCAATCGCGATGGTGTGGTCGGGCTGAAGGTGTGGCTGGCGGAGCGCAACCGTCGCCTGCCGCTCCAACGCACGCTGATCATCGATTCGACGGGGAACGACATTCTCGGGCAACGCGTGCCGGACTTTCGCAGGCGATTCATCCTGCGTGAGCGCGAAAGGGAACGGCAGGCCGCAAGGGAACGGGAAGTTGGGCAGATACCAGACCCCGCGGAGCGCGGCGGGGCTCGGCCCACTGAGGAGTCAGTGCGAGCAGACGACCCACGCGCCGCGCGCGGCCTGGGCAGCGATCGCCCGCGCTTCGTTGGCCCGCGGCCGCGGATCCTTCCCCCGCCCGGAACGGGTTCTTTCCTGGGATTCGGCGCGCAACAGCGCTGGGCCCCTGCGATTCTTCGCGCCAGGGACGGCTCCGTGTTTCGCATGGTCTTCGACCCACCTCCGCAGCGGGGGCCGTTTTCGCCGCCCTTCTCCTGGTGGGTGCGCGCGATGCTCCTCGGTGTCGCGCTGGCCGTGAGCGGCTTCGTGTCCTACCTGCTCGCCCGGTCGATCAGCACGCCGGTGCGGCGACTGCAGGCCGCGGCACACACGCTTTCCGCAGGTGACATGGAGGCACGCGCCGGCGCTGAAGTGACCACGCGCCGGGACGAGCTCGGCGCATTGGGCCGCGAGTTCGACTCCATGGCCGATCGTCTGGGTTCGCTGATCGCGGCCCGCCAGCGGCTGCTGCGAGACATCTCGCACGAGCTGCGCTCGCCGCTCGCGCGCATGGAGATGGCGATCGGCCTTGCGCGACAGGATCCGGGCAGCACGGCCGCGCAGCTCGATCGCGTCGAGCGCGAATCGGAGAGGCTCGATCAGCTCATCGGCCACATCCTCGAGTACGCGCGACTGGAGCGCGATCCCTCGACCCTCAAGTTCGAAGACTTCGACGTGGCCGAGCTTGCGCGCCAGGTCGTTCACGACGCCGAGTTCGAAAGTCAGAGCCCGCCCGATCGATTGCGCGTGATTTCCGACGATACGCTGATGATGCGTGGCGACCCGAGCGTGATGCACTCGGCCATCGACAACGTGGTGCGCAACGCCT
This sequence comes from Pseudomonadota bacterium, assembly GCA_040255575.1. Lineage (GTDB taxonomy): Bacteria > Pseudomonadota > Gammaproteobacteria > Steroidobacterales > Steroidobacteraceae > JADGHX01. Next base: position 16,979 of record JBDZVF010000068.1, read on the forward strand.
TGCTACACGGCGATGCCACGCAGCCCATCGAAGTGACGCTGTCGAACGAGGCGGACGCGGTGCGCATAGCGGTTCGGGATCACGGCCCCGGTGTGCGCGAAGAAGATCTCCCGCATCTCTTTGAGCCGTTCTATCGCGCCGGCGCCAGGGATTCGAATCACGTCTCCACCGAAGGCACCGGAATCGGCCTCGCGATCACGCAACGTGCGGCCGCGTTACACGGCGGCGAAGTGCTGGCTCAGAACGCCGAGGGCGGCGGGTTGATCGTGACGATCACGGTCCCGCGCACGAGATGACGTCTGTCGCGGCGCGCACGCGCCAGGCACCTCAGTGCTGATGCCCGCCCTCGCCATGCACGTGGCCGTGCGCGAGCTCTTCCTCGGTGGCTTCCCGCACGTCGGTGACCTCGACGTCGAAGTTCAGATTCTTGCCCGCCAGCGGATGATTGCCATCAATCGTCACCATGTCTCCAACGAGCCGCGTGATGACTACCGCGCGCGGGCCCTCCGGCGTCTGCGCCTGCAGGCGCATGCCCACTCGCACATTCGCAATCCCCTGTAGCGCACGCCGCGGCACCTGCTGAACGAGCTGCTTGTCGTAATCGCCGTAGCCGTGCTCGGGCGTAACGCTCACGTTCACCTTGTCACCCGTGCTCTTGCCTTCGAGCTCGCGCTCGAGGCCCGGCACCAGGTTGCCATGTCCGTGCAGGTAGGCGACGGGATCGCCCTCGCGCGAGCTGTCGATGACCTCGCCCGCATCATCCTTCAGGGTGTAATGGATCGTGACGACAGAGTTCTGCGCGATAGCCATGAGATCGGTTTCCCGGGGGAGGCGAAAAGGGAACGAGAGTCTAACGCGCCGATGGCGTGATCTCGATGCGGACAACGCCATCCGCGGGGACGCCAATGGCATATTTTTCCAGCGTAGACCGAACCGCATCCGGCACGGGCGCGGGCACATTCGCGTCCACGCCGCTCAGGCCCAGCCGGTCGTAACCGATGGCTTCGACGCCAGCGGCGCGAAGCTCATCCACGAGCTGCTGTTTGAGCGCGGCGGGATCGGCGGCGTGCAGACGCGTGATCGGCGCGGGCGCTGGGGCGGCAGGCGGCCCGCCCACGACACTCTTTGAGAGTGGCACACGGAACTGCCACCCCAGCGCCAGCACACCGATGGCGATGGCCGCGGCCACCCACCCGCGACCGC
>JBDZVF010000580.1:0-3335 GCA_040255575.1 Pseudomonadota bacterium
TAGAGCGCGTTGAAGTTTCCGACACCACGAATGGTCACTGCCGTGGCGTTGCCATACTGACCCGAGGGTCGAATGGCCAACCCCGGCGAGCTCTGCCCGATATCCGTCAGGCTGGTCTGACCTCTCGCCTGCAACATCTCGGCCGTGATGGCCGAGATCGCGATCGGCACGTCGCGAACGTTCTGATTGAGGAACTGCGCCGTCACCACCACTTCGGCGATGCGGTCGTCCGACGCTGCCGAATCAGTGTTTCCGGCAGCGGCATCTTGCGCCTGTACGAGAGCCGGCCCGAACAGCATCAATGCGGAACCGACTGACAGCGAAATACAATTCACGGTGCGCGCTGCGAACACCAACGGCCTTTTCATCCGACCCCCTTGATGATTTGGGAACCTCGAAGTTCCGCGGAGCGATGGGCGCCGGTTGTTCAGCGCCCGTTATCGTTCCGGCAAAATCATCCTAGCAGCACACCCTGTTTGGCCGTTTGTCATGCCGCGAATGTCTTCATGTCACAGAGTGCACAGTGTGCCGTTCAACCATCAAATGGTTCGGGCATAGAAGAACTGTTTGCCGATCGTGTTGGCATACAGCGCTTGTATCTCCGCATTTCGCTTCTGCATGACTGCATTGAAGCTCAGCGTGTTCTTGTCGGTGATCTCGATGCCCGACGGGGGTTCCGGGATCAATACAGCGCGGCTGATCCGCGTCGTGGCAGAGGTTCCAGTGGCATACAGCTTGTCGAGGCGCGCCTGGAACTCCTGCCGAAACGCGGGCAACTCCAGTAGCGCCGGCAGATCTGTTGCGCCCTCGCATCCCGGCAAGCGCCGGCAGGCATCGAGGATAGGAAAGAGGACGAGCCCGATCTCGTTCTCGCCATGTCCGACCACGACCGCATCGCCGATCAACGGCTCGAGATGCTTGATCGCTGCGCGCCGCAGGGCCGCCACGGCCACCCAGGTGCCCGTCGTCAGCTTGAAGTTCTCTGAAAGCCGGGCATCGTAAACGAGCCCTTCGAGCGGGTTATCGGCGTCCACGAAGCGAACCGCATCACCGGTGCAATACCAGCCGTCCTCGTCGAACGCCGCGCGCGTCGCCTTCTCGTTCCGCCAATATCCTGGCGTCACGGAAGGACCCTTGACCCGCACTTCGAGCTTGTCGGCGACGGGTGTGAGCTTCACCTGCACACCGGGCACGGGCAGGCCGACGATCCCCGGCCGACCGGCATCCCACGAGCTGAGCAGAACGCTGGGCGACATCTCCGTCGCGCCGTATCCGCCACAGGTGTAGACGTGGTCTCCCCGCGTCTCGACCATCATCGAGCGCAAGTCGTTCCACACGCCGTCCGGAATCATGCCGCCGGCATAAAAGAGCATCTGCAGCCGTTCGAAGAACCCGCGCCGCAGGCGCTCATCGGATTTCAGGATGGGCGCGATCAGCTGATAGACCAGCGGCACGCCAAAGAAGATGGTCGGCCGTACTTCCGCGGCGTTCTGTACCGTACGGTGAATCTCTTTCGCCGTCGCCCGACCGTCATCTATATAGAGCGACCCGCCGAAATACACTGTGACACCCAGGGCGACATTCGCTCCGGCGGTATGGTTCCAGGGTGCCCAGTCCGCCAGCACCGGTGGCGTGTCTTCCAGGAAGCGCCAGACCTGTGCGTGCATCTGCTGATTGGCGCTGAGCATCCGATGCGTGTTGATGACGGCCTTGGGAAGCGAGCTCGAGCCTGAAGTGAATATCAGGCGGGCGATCGTGTCTCCGGTGACCGCATCGCGGGCTCTCGCCATCTCCTTGCCCGGCGCTCGCTCCATCAGCTCTGTGATCGCGGTGATCTTCCGGCCTTCCACACTGCCCTTGCTGGCGATGATCTCCACCGATTTCGGGAAGGCGGCCGCGAGAGCGGTGGCGAAATAGCTCGCATCATGCGTGTAGAGGGCTGCCGGGCCGATGCGATCGACGGCATGAGCCAGGCGCTCGAAGTCCTTCGAAAGAGTTGCATAGCCGATGGAAACGGGCGCGGAGGCAATCCCGACGTGCAGGCAGGCGAGCGCGATCAGCGCATGATCGATCGAATTGATCGCGAGCGTCATGACGGGAGTTCGCGCGTCGAAGCCCCGGTCGAGAAGCGCCTGGCCGATCGACTCCACTTTCGCGAGCGCCTCGCGATAGCTGATCGTGCGCCAGCTCGCGCCATCGCGCTCGCCGAGGAATACGCGGTCCGGCGTTTCGCGCGCCCACTTTTCGAGCCTTTCGGTGAAGCGCGTCGGATACGGCCTGAGCGGATCCGGGTTGCGCAGAAGAATCTCTCCGCCAGAGGAGACTTCGAGCACCACATCACGCGTGCCCAGCCTCACCGCCGTATTCGACATCCGCCCCCCTCTACCCCGTTTTCATTTCACATGGCGCCGAACGAAGTCGCCGGCCCGTTGCAACGCTTCGCGCGCTTCCGGCAACCGAGGCGCGTACCAGTGCCAGTCATGCAGCATCTCAGGCCAGATGTCTACCTCGACGCTCGCGCCTGCGGCCTTGGCCTTCGCCGCAAAGTCGAGCGCTCCAGGTGCGAACACCTCCTGCTCGGCAAGCTGGATGAAGGTCGGTGGCAAACCCGTAAGGTTGCCGTAATTCGGCGACACCCGCGGGTCCGTCGCACTGATGTTGCCTATGTAGGCACGAAATCCATCAGCGATGGCTCCCGCATCGACGCTCTTGTCGGCAATGTTTTCCGGATCGAGCGCGAGATAACCTGCAAGATCGATCGACGGGGACAGCGCGACGATGGCACCCGGCGTCGGCACCTCTCGGTTCACGGCGAGCGACAGGCTCAGGTTGGCCCCAGCCGAATCTCCGGCAAGCACAATGGAATGCGACGGGTAACGTTGTGCCACCGCCCACTGATGGATGGCGCGGAAGTCCTCCAGAGCAGCGGGGAAAGGATGCTCGGGCGCAAGACGGTAATCGAAGATCAACACTGCTCGCTGCGATGCCTGCGCGAGCCACGCAGCCACATGACCGTGCGACTCGATCGAACCCAGCGTGAATCCGCCACCGTGCGCGAACAGAATGATTCCGGGCTGCGCGTTCGACGGCGTGAAGATTCGAGCCGGCACCGGTGCGTCACCGGGCGTTTCCACAGCGAGGTCATCGGGGAGGCGGGCTCTTCGCCCGAACGCCTTCATCTGCTCGCGCATCTCGGCATGCCCGAGCTTCGGCATCGGGTTGGCTGCCATGTATGCCGTCAACTTCCGGAACTCTTCGCTCGCCATCGCCTCATCGTCCCCCGCCGGTTGCGCTCACCCGCCCGCGCGGGCTGCGACCGTTCAATGGATGTGTTC
>JBDZVF010000069.1:0-18178 GCA_040255575.1 Pseudomonadota bacterium
GAGGTCGTGGGCATCAACTCCATGATCTTCAGCCGCACCGGCGGCTACATGGGGATCTCCTTCGCCATCCCGATCGATGTGGCGATCAACGTGCGCGACCAGCTCATCAAGACGGGGCGGGTGGTGCGCGGTCGCATCGGCGTGACCATCCAGAATGTGGATGCGCCGCTCGCGGAGTCGTTCGGCATCAATCCGCCGCGTGGCGCCCTCGTGAGCTCGGTGGAGAAAGGCGGCCCCGCCGAGCGCGCGGGCCTCAAGGCGGGTGATGTGATCCTCGCGGTCGATGACCAGCCGATCGATCAGGCGAGCATGCTTTCGAGTCTCATCGCGCGACGCACGCCGGGCGAGGAGGCGACGCTCACGGTGTGGCGCGCGCGCAAGCAGGAGCGCTTCAAGGTGCGCATCGCGGAGCTGAAGGAGGCGAGCTCGGCGCGTCCCGGCACGCGCGAGACCCCGCAGGATCGCGGACGGCTCGGGCTTGCGGTCGAGCCGCTGACCTCAGAGGAGAAAAAAGCGGCGGGCGTCGATGCGGGCGTGCGGGTGGTGGGCGCGACAGGCCCCGCCGCCCAGGCCGGGGTGCAGCCGGGCGACATCGTGCTGGCGGTCAACTCGCGTCCCATCCGCACGCCGCAGGATTTGCGGGCCGAGATCGACAAGATTCGCGAGGCCGGCGTCGCCGCGCTTCTCATCCAGCGCGGCGACGCGCAGATCTTCATCCCGGTGCGGCTCGCAAAATGAGGCGCGCGCCGGCGCGTCTCAGGTGGTGCTTGATGAGGGCTTTCCGCAGCGGCGCGCGATGTCAGGTCGCTCGGGCGGGCGCGTCGGGCAACCGGCGTGCGCTGTCAGGTTGCTCGTGTGAGGGCTCGGCCGCCAGCCGGCGCCCCGCGCCCGGTCCACGCGCCAGGTAGACCTTCTGCGTGGGGTACGCGAGATCCACGCCCATCTCCTCGAACCCGCGCCGGATGCGCAGGTTGATGGCCTGCTGCACATCCATGTACCGGTTGTAGTCCGGCGACAGCACGTAGTAGACAGTTTCGAAATCCAGCATGCCAGGCGAGTATCTCGCGAAGTGACTGCGATCGAAGCGGGTGTCCTCATGCTCGGTGACGGCGGACCGGATGAGCTCGGGGATCTTCTCCAGTTTCTCGGCCGGCGTCTCGTAGGTCACGCTCACCGAGAACACCACACGCCGCTCCATCATGCGCCCGTAGTTGCGCACGCGGCTGCCCAGGAGGTTCGCGTTGGAGATGATGATCTGCTCGCCGCCCAGGCTCCTGAGGCGGGTGCTCTTGATGCCGATGTATTCCACCGATCCCAGGAAATCGTCGACGATCAGGAAGTCGCCCACCAGGAACGGCCGGTCGAGCGTGATCGACAGGGACGCGAACAGATCCCCGAGGATGTTCTGCACCGCCAATGCCACGGCGATACCGCCGATGCCGAGACCGGCCACGAGCGCGGTGACGTCAATCCCGAGATTGTCGAGTGTGAGCAGCGCCACCACGGCCCAGATGACGAGGCGCACGACGAAGCCGATGATCCCCAGCGAGCCGAGCATGGCCCGGTCGGTGGCGGACCCGAGGCGCTTGCGCCGATCGAGCCAGGCGGTTGCCGCTGCCGAGATCCACACGCCTGCCTGCCAGAAAAGAGCGATGGTGAGCGCCGAGGTGATCACCTTTGCGGTGCCGGGGTTCACTTCCAGCGTGTTGAGCCCGGTGAAAACCGCGAGCACCAGGAAGAACAGCGCGGTGGTGCGGCTCAGCACTTCCACGGGCACTTCCACGAGCTCCGTACGGTCTGTCGCGAGAAGTCGGTTGTGGTAGCTGCGGATGAGCCGGCGCGCGCTCAGGAGCACGATGAAGAGGCCCACGGCCAGTGCTGCCGCGAGCAACCAGTCCGCGAACGAGTTACGCACGAAGATCGGCATGTTCAAGAGCTCATTCACAACATCCATCGGCGACTCCTGGACAGTAAAACGAAGCGGCGTCGATCCTCTCGTCGACGCCGATCCCCGAATATACCTGTCCGGGCCGTGGGCTGCAGGGGCCGGCGCCGGATTTACATGGGGCCAAATATTGTGGTGTCCGCGGCCCAACAATGTCCGCGGCCCAACAATGTTGTTTCGGCGGAGGCCATCCCACCGCGTGCGGATCGGCGGAACCTCGCGGCGCGCGCGCGTGGTGCATACTCTTCCGCTCCCCACGAGCGCGGCCATGAGCATGACCGGTGATCGTCAGTGAGTAGCCTTCCCAGCCCTCTGGCAGCCTTGCTGACCGCGGATGCATATCCGCACGCGGTCGACCAGGTGCAGTTCATCGAAACCCATGTTTCATGGGTCTTTCTGGCAGGCCCGTTCGCTTACAAGGTGAAGCGGCCCGTCTGTTATCCGTTTGTGGACATGCGCTCGCCCGCGCAGAGGCTGTTCTTCTGCCGGGAAGAGTTGCGTCTCAATCGGCGCTTCGCGCCCAACCTCTACCTCGATGTCGTGCCGATCACCCGCGACGGCGGCCACGCCCGCATCGGCGGAACCGGCGAGGTATTCGAACACGCGGTACGCATGCGCCGGTTCGACACGCGGGAAGAGCTCGATCGCCTGCTCGCGCAAGCGCGGGTGGAACCGCGCGAGCTCACGGGTTTCGGCGCGGCGCTGGCGCGTATTCACGAGCGCCTGCCGCCCATCGGCGCGGGTGAACGTTACGGCAGCCATGCATTCGTCACCGCGTCCCTGCGGGAGAATCTTGCGCAGGTGGAGTCGCTTTCACGACGTGCGGGGCTGCACATCGACAGCGAGGCGATCGGGGGAGCCTTGCTCGCGCGGCTCGAAGCCTCCGGCGCCGTGATCGAAGCGCGGCACGCCGGCGGGCGCATTCGCGAATGTCATGGTGACCTGCATTGTCGCAACGTCGTCAGGACAGAGGGGCAGCTCGTGGCATTCGACGGTCTCGAGTTCGAGCCGGCCTTTCGCTGGATCGACGTGGCGGAAGAGATCGCCTTCCTGTTCATGGATCTCTCGCGGCGCGGCGCGCCTCCCCACGCGAATGCATTCGTGAACGGGTATCTCAGCGAGTGCGGGGACTACGAAGCCGCACGGCTGTTGCGACTCTATGGGGCGCACCGGGCGCTGGTTCGCGCGAAGGTGGCGGCGCTCGAAAGCGAAGGCGCGGCCGATCATCGTGCCTATGTCGATTGCGCGAGCGATCTGCTGTCCCGCCAACGCCCCTCGCTCACGCTGATGAGCGGACTGTCCGGCTCGGGCAAGACCTGGCTCGCGCAGCATCTCGCCCCTCGGATCGGCGCGCTTCACGTCCGCTCGGATGTCGAGCGCAAGCGCGTGGGCAGCGCCTACACGCAGGAAGTCAATGACAGGACGTACTTCAGGCTGGCACGCTGCGCCTCCGACATCCTGAAGGGAGGTTTCAACGCCGTGGTGGACGCGACCTTCCAGCGGCGCGCCGATCGCGCGCTCTTCAGCAGCCTCGCGAGCGATCTGAACGTGCCGTTGACGCTCATCCGCTGCCGCGCGCCCGCAGAGGTATTGCGTGCGCGCATCGTTGAGCGCTCCCGGGAAGGAGTGGATGCCTCCGAGGCGACACTCGATGTGCTCGAGCGCCAACAGTCGACGTTCGAAGCGATCGACCCGGGGGAGGGTCTCGAGGTGATCGACGCCGATACGACGCGGGCGGCGATTGTCGATGAAGTCGAGCGCAGCCTCGAGGCTTATGCATGAGCAGCCCCAATCGCGAGGCCTGCGTATGAGCCGCGGCAACCTCGAGGCGCGTGCATGAGCAGCCGCAATCTCGAGTATCTGCTGGCGCCTCGCTCTGTCGCCTTGATCGGTGCGTCCGATCGCCCGGGCAGCGTAGGCGCTACGGTGATGCACAATCTCATCACCGGCGGTTTCGACGGGGCGGTGTGGCCGGTCAACCTGCGCCACGCCCGCATCGCTGGCCGAAAGGCATACGCGCGCGTCGCGGATCTGCCTGCCACTCCCGATCTCGCTGTGGTCTGTACGCCTGCCAAGACGGTGCCGCAGATCATTTCCGAGCTGGGTGAGCGGGGCACGCGCGCTGCCGTCGTGATTACCGCCGGGCTCGAAGCCCCGGCGCCTGCCGGCGGCACACTCGCGCAAGCGATGCTCGACGCCGCGAAACCCTACACACTGCGAGTTCTCGGCCCCAACTGCCTCGGGCTCCTGCAGCCGCGCATCGGCCTCAATGCAAGCTTCGCGCACGCGCCGGCGTTGCCGGGGCATCTGGCCTTCATCGCGCAATCCGGTGCGCTCGCGACCGCGATGCTCGACTGGGCTCGCTCCGCCAACATCGGCTTTTCATGCCTGGTGTCGCTCGGCAACTGCGCGGATGTCGATTTCGGCGATCTGCTCGACTATCTCGGCCACCACCTGCATACGCGCGCGATCCTGCTGTACGTGGAGGCGATTACCGGCGCGCGCAAATTCATGTCAGCCGCGCGCGCGGCGGCCCGCAACAAGCCCGTGATCGTGGTGAAGGCGGGCCGTTACGCGGAAGGAGCGAAGGCTGCCTTGTCACATACCGGGGCACTCGCCGGCTCCGACGATGTGTATGACGCGGCTTTCCGCCGCGCCGGCCTCCTGCGCGTGGAGACGACGCGCGAGCTGTTCGATGCCGCGGAGACGCTCTCGCGCCTGAAGCCGCTGACGGGCGAACGCCTTGCCATTGTGAGTAATGGAGGCGGCCCGGCCGTCATGGCGACCGATGCGCTCATCTCGGGCGGCGGGTCACTCGCGACGCTCGGCGAGAGCACCGTCCGGCAACTGAACGAAGTGCTGCCACCCAACTGGTCACACGGCAATCCAGTGGACATCGTGGGGGATGCGCCGGCGTCCCGATATGTGGAAGCACTCAACGGCGTGCTCGTCGATGAGTCCGTGGATGCGGCGTTGCTGATCCACGCGCCCACCGCCATCGTGCCGGCGACCGAGATTGCGCGCGTGACGTCCAGTGCCATCGTCAACAGTGCGCGCGCAGTGCTGACTTGCTGGATGGGCGGAGAGATCGTGCGCGAAGGCCGGGAAATCTTCACCCAGAACGGCATACCGACGTATTCCACACCAGAGGAAGCGGTGAGCGCCTTCATGCACGCCGTTCAACACAACCGCAACCAACGGCAACTGATGGAGACGCCGTCGTCGATACCGGAGTCCTTCGCGCCACGGACCGGTGAGGCGCTGGCCGTGATCTCCGCAGCGTTGCGTGAGAAGCGTTCCTTGTTGAGCGAGCTGGAAGCGAAAGAGGTGCTCAAGGCGTACGCAATTGCGGTGGTGGATACGCTCGCGGTGTCCAACGTCAACGAGGCGGTATCGGCTGCACGGGATATTGGCTATCCCGTCGCGCTCAAAATCCTTTCGCCCGACATCACTCACAAGTCGGATGTTGGCGGCGTGGCCCTGAATCTCGAGAACGCCGAGGCGCTGCTCGCCGCGGCCAGCGCGATGCGGGACGCGTGCGCGGAGCGCCGCCCCGACGCGAGGATCGACGGCTTCACCGTGCAGGCCATGGTGAGACGGCCGCTCGCTCAGGAGTTGATCGTCGGCATCACCGTCGATCCCACGTTCGGGCCGGTGATTCTTTTCGGCAAGGGCGGTGTGGATGTGGAAGTGCTGCCGGACAAGGCGATCGGCTTTCCGCCGCTCAACTCCGTGCTCGCGGCGGAGCTGATCTCGCGCACGCGAGTGAAGCGGCTGCTCCAGGGGTTTCGGAACGTTCCGGCGGTCGACATGCAGGCGCTGGAGCGCGTGCTGGTTCAAGTGGCGCAGCTTGCAGTGGACATCGCGGAGATTGCCGAGCTCGACATCAACCCGCTTCTCGTCGATCACGATGGCGTGATTGCGCTCGATGCGCGCATTCGCGTCGCACCGGCGTCCATCGCTGCCGCGGATCGCCTCGCCATCCGGCCCTATCCGAAAGAGCTGGAGGAAACCGCCACGTTCGAGGGCCGCGAGATACTGATACGGCCGCTGCGCCCGGAGGATGCCCCCCAGCATCGGCAATTCATCACGCATATTTCGGAAGAAGATATGCAGGCGCGCTTCTTCCGTGCCGTGAAGGAAGTGCCGCCTCGTGAGCTCGCGTATCTCACGCAGCTCGATTACGAGAGGGCGATGGCGTTCATCGCCGTGGGCACCAACGAGCAGGGGCAGCCTGAAACACTCGGCGTCGTGCGCGCGCAAGCGGACCCCGATAACGACACGGCGGAGTTCGCCGTGCTGGTGCGCTCGGATCTCAAGGGTCACGGCCTCGGATCACTGCTGCTCGAGAAGATCATCCGCTACTGCAGGCAGCGAGGCACGCGGCGGCTCGCCGGGGATGTGCTTGCCACGAACCGGCGCATGCTACAGCTGGCGAAAGCACAAGGTTTCCATGTGGACCTGACGCAGGATCGGGTCGCGCGGGTCACCCTGGAGCTGGAAGCTCCTCAATCACCGACTGCGGGCAGCTGAGGCGCACCGTCGCGGCCCGGTCGCGCCAAAGAAAAAAGGTGCTTCAAGCCAGGGCTTCAAGCGAGGGTGTCCAAGCGAGCGAGGGTGCCCCAAACGAGCCGGCGATTGGTTTTGCGGCCTTTCACGTCCAACGAGGATGCCGATACGCCCACCGCCCCGCCTGGCAGCCGCACTACTCGCGACCGCCGTCTTCGCATCCGCTTCGTGCCATGCCGGTGAGCTGGATGCACGCGCCGCCCTCGAAGACGCGAAACTCTATGTCACTGCGCCGTTGCGCTGGGATATGCAGGACTGGAGCTACTTCGGGGCCACGGTTCTGGCGGTAGCCGCCGCGCACGAGTACGACGGTAACGTTCGAGCCCATTTCGGCGCCCCGAGCCCGACGGCCACGGACCCGGACCCGCACGAAAGGCGCGACTGGGCGCCGGCCGCGGCGATGGTCGGCCTCACGTGGGCGTCCGCAATACTCCTCGATAACCGCGATGGCCATGAGGAAGGCAAGGCGATGATCGAGGCCGCGGCATTCAGCGCCGCGACCACCGAGGTGCTCAAGTTCGCAGCCGGACGGCGCAGGCCGTACGAAACCGATCGGGTCGATGACTGGCGGGCGAGCGGCAGTTCCTTTCCGTCCTCGCACGCAAGCATCACGTTCGCAATTGGCACTGTGCTCGCAGAGTCGGGCAATGACGATTTTCGCTGGGTACGGCGTGCGCTGGGTTACGGCGCGGCGAGCGCGGTGGCCTATTCCCGCGTGCACGATGGCGCACACTGGCTTTCGGACACGGTTGCCGGCGCCGCGCTTGGCATCGCGACGGGCCGATTCGTGACCCATCGCGCGGACGCGCGCCGCCCGCCTTATGCGTTCGGCGTGCAGCCTGTCGAGCGGGGGCTGATGCTCACGTACACGTACGTACCTCGCTGACGAAGTCGCTTTGCGCCGGGAACATTCAAACGGGGGCGCAGTGGCCCGTTCGAAGCGTGGCGTCAGTGCGAGGATGAATCATCTGGCGAGAAGTCCACGATGTGCACTTCCGGCTTGTCTGGCACCACGATGTGAAGGTAGGGCTTCTCGGCGGCGGTGTGGCAGCCGTTGCAGCCGGCCAGCGCTGCGCGATACGCGACCTTGAACTGCTTGCCGTTCTTGTCGGCGATCTGTTTCTTTACGTCGGCGAGCAGCGTCTTGTCGAAGGCCTCGAACATTTCCTGCAGATGCAGTTCGCCATTGCTGGTCCTGCGCACCGGTACCAGCCGGACGGCCCAGGCGATGTGACTGCGCGCTTCGTTGAAGTAGAACTGCGCCAGCGGCCAGTTCTGATGCTGGCCCGCGAACCACAGGTTCGTGAAGTGATAGGCCACGTCCATCATGGCATGCGACTGGCTCGGGATCAGCGTGCGCAGGTGATCGTTCGAGGCCTTCAGGCTCGCAATCTGCTCCGCGAGATCGCCCGGGTCGGGAGCCTCCGCTGCGCGGGGCACGGTCGCTGCGCCCACCAACACCAGCGAGACGAGCGGAAGAAGCATCGTGGAACGGCGCGAAGGCATCATCGAACTCCCGGGTTGTGGCGCCCAGCGACTGCCGATGGGCGGATATCCGTGGGCTGAAATCGGGTGAGCAGCGCGAGAACTGCGCCCCCTGCGAGGAGTGTTGCGAGCGATTTACATTCAGCGCGTGACAAGTTTGCGCCGGCCGCAGGTGAGCTGGCGTTTGTTGTTGAGCGTGCCATGCAGGTTGACGCGTTCTATACCCACGCGCCTTCGCTGCGCGCAAGCCTGACAGCGCGGTTTGCGCACGGCGCGGCCGATCGGGGCCAGGCCGGGCCCGGTAGACGAGCCGCCTTGCTACCGCTTCAAAGCACTGCTAGCGCTTCAGAGCAGATTGGCGATGAAGTGGAACGCCACCGGTTTGACGAGGTGATGATTGAACCCGGCGAGACGGGATTCGCGAATGTCGGAAGCGCGAGCCCAGCCGGACACCGCAATCAGCAGGACCGGCGGATCAGGCGAGACACGGCGGATTTCGCGGGCCAGCTCGTGACCTTCCACATGCGGCATGCCAAGGTCGAGTATCGCCACGTCCGGTTTGAAGTCCTGGAACTCCTGCAACGCGGAGTGTCCATCGAATGCCCAGGTGACCTCGTGCCCCTCGAGGCGCAGGAGGGCGGCGAGTGAAAGAGTGGTGTCCCGGTCGTCGTCAGCAACGAGGATCCTTCGCTGGGACAGGCGTGTAATGCGATCCATCGAGCAGGAAATGGCGGGATGACGTGCCACATCGGAGTGACGGGCCGCATCGGGTGCGAGTGAAATATCTTCTGTGTACATGAGACCTTCCGTTGTCGGCGGACGCAGACGGTATCACCGAGTTGGGCGGGGGTCATTCATTCAGGTTAAGGCGTTTAGACGGCTGCAGCTGGAAGTGGGCGGTTAGCGTTCGATGATCGCGTTCGTCGCGGTACGCGAGTTGCTCGACCTGTCGACGGCAGCCGCTACGGCGCCATGTGTTCAGGTATTGAGGCGAGGAGAATGCGATGTCGACGCGCACAGAGCAGGATGATGAGGACCTTTACGGCACACCCGCCTATTCGGCGCTCGATGGCACGGGCGTCGGCTTCACACGGGTGCTGTATGGGGCTTCCGCTCGCGAAGACGAAATGTTGCGTCAGCGCGCGCGGGTGTCGTCCGAAAGCGATCGGCTGGCACAGCTGCGCGCGCGCCTGTCGGCCGACCCAACGCTCGATGCTCGGGAGGTCAACGTCGCGTTCCGTGACGGCGCGCTACACCTGTCCGGCGTGATGCACGATGAGAAGGCCTGGTTCGCTCTCGTCAATGTGGCCGGCGCGTTCGCGCCCGCCGTTGTCGATGAGATCGAAGTGAGGCACGCGGACTCGCGCGGCTCGCGCCCCGGCTGAAGGCGGAAGGAAGATCGATTGCTTCAAGCCTTCGCGTCCAGGTGCGCCGAATCATCTCGGCAGGCAAGGAGAGATGGGCCCATGAAGACGGGGAAGATCATTCCGCCGCTGGCGATTGCGGCAGTATTCGCGCTGATCGGAGCGACCCCCGCGTTTGCGCAGACCGACGACCGCCCCGTGAGGTGGCACATTGCCGGCGGATATAGCGAAACGACCGGTCGCACCAGCGACTATCTGCAGGGAGGGTGGATCGTAAGCGGCGGGCTCACCTGGCGTCCGCAACCCACGCAGCCGTGGGCGCTGCGCCTCGATGCACATTACAGCGACTATGACGCGACAAATCGGCTCATCAACGAGGGAACGGTTGCGACCCAGAGGCGCATCGACGATGGCAACGGCAGCACGCTCGGTCTCGATCTCAACGGCGTGCTCGACGTGCCGTTTGGGGAAAGCGTCCGCGGGTATGTCACAGCCGGTGTCGGCATCGATCGACGGCGTGTCGAGCTGACTCAGGTCGTGCTCTTCAACGGCGTGCTGTGCGACCCGTGGTGGGGATTCTGTGGCATCGGCGCGGTCGCGGGCGATCGGATCGTGGCGAGCGATACGACCACGCGTTTCGCATGGAATGCCGGTCTCGGTGTCGAGTTCGAGTTGGCGCGCTCGACGATGTTCGTGCAGGCGACCTATCACCGTATCGAAACCGCCCGGCCCACCGAATACGTGCCGATTGAGGTCGGCCTGCGCTTCTGAAAGCCACCCGGGCCGCCAGCTCGCGCCGGCATCGAGAGACTCATGAACGAGTGGATCCTTTACATCATGACGTGGGCGTCGAACCTCTCCGGCTATCCTTACCCGGACACGTTGCCCCAGGTGCAATTCCAGTCGGAGAGCTGGTTCAGTCACCGCGTCTGCAAGGATCACGTGCCCTGTCCCGTTTTCGGGCTGTATGAGGATGGAGAGATCGTTTATCTCAGGGAAGATCTGACCGAGGCCGCGAAGGATCACGTGGCCGTGCACGAGTTCGTTCACTACCTCCAGCGCGAGAGCGGCCGGTTCGACCTCAACTCCTGCCTCGACAGCGACAAGCGCGAGCAGGAGGCCTTCCGCGTGCAAACGCGGTTCGTCGCAGAGGTGCAGAACGGCTTCGCGAGATTTGGAATGAATCACCTGGCGTGCGGCCCGGCGCGCTAGCCGCTGCCGTCCCGTAGCTCTGGCGTCACAGGGAAGGTAGGACGGCGCTGACTGCCAGCGGCGGTGTTAGACGATTTCCCGGAACGCGCTTCGTGCCTACGGTCGCTCGATAGTGACGACGCACGGAGATTGCAGCATGGGCAACCAGACTGACAACCAGAGCATCGACTCCAAGAAGGGCCCGCGCGTGGGCCAACCGGGCGAGCAGCAGCGCACCAGCCAGGAAAATGCGGGAAGCACCGAAGGCGGCGGCACGCGCAACGCCCGGGACCGCGGCCAGGTGGCGAAGGACGATGGCATCACGCGCGACGACATCGAGGCCGGGAACGATCAATCGAGCCAGTGAGATGTCCGGGCGGCGGCGGGATCGATCCTCCATGCGCGCTTTGGTGGGCTTCGCCATCGTGTTGGCGCTTGCCGCGTGCAACGGAGGTGACACGCAATCCCCCGCAACACCTCCGGGAGCAGGCAAGAGCGCCGAGACGCGAGTGCTGGAGGCCGGCGCCGCCGCCCTGCAAACCCAGCCACCGATCGGCGCAATCAATGCGTACCTCGACGGCTTTCATTTCTACAACGGTGACCTGAAAGCCCAGATGGAAGCTCATCACTACTGCTCCATCGTGAACGAGGATCTGATCCAGTGCGCGATCTTCGATGGCAACGTGAAGGACGCGAAGCTGATCGGAGTCGAATACATCGTGAGCGACAAGCTGTTCGCGGGATTGCCGGCGGCGGAGAAACCGCTCTGGCACAGCCATGTGCACGAGGTGAAGTCCGGCCAGCTCATCGCGCCCAACATTCCCGGGCCGGCAGAGCACGAGCTGATGGAAAAGCTCGTACATACCTATGGGAAGACCTGGCACATGTGGCATACGGATGGCGGCGACGAGCTGCCGTTGGGTGTACCGCAGCTGATGATGGGTTTCACAGCGGACGGGCAGCTCGACCCTGCGCGGGTGCGGGAACGCGATAAGCGCTTCGGGATTTCAAGCGAAGAGAAGAAGCAGAGCAGGGCGGACATCGTGGCGCCGACGATCGATCCCGAGGCGAACGGTTGGCTGCACGGGAAGACAATTCAGATTCCCGACCTGACCGGCGCCACGCATGGCACGGAGCCTTAGAGAAGAGTCCGCTCTTTATCAGCGGCGGCGGCAGCCTGCCGGCAGGTGTGCGCAGAAGCGGCATGAACCGGCACGCCGCGAAATAGCTGGTATGCTCGGGGTCGCCTTCCGCGCGAGACTGCATCTTCCGAGGCGGACACCATGCCCACTCCCACACTCCAGCCGCTCGTTGAAACGCAGTGGCTGCAGGACCATCTGAAGGACCCCGATCTTCGCATCCTCGACTGCACGGTGTTTCTGCGACCGGTCGAGGGAGGCGTGCGGCCCGAGTCCGGGCGCGCGCAGTGGGAGCAGGCGCATATTCCAGGCGCGGGATTTGCGGATCTTCTCGGTGACCTGTCAGATCACGACACGCATCTGCCCATCATGATGCCGCCCGCCACGCAGTTCGCGGATGCGATGGAGCGCTATGGCGTGAGCGACGACAGCCGCGTGGTTTTGTACGACGCAGGCACGAACGTGTGGGCCGCCCGCGTGTGGTGGATGCTTCGTGCGTTCGGCTTCGATCGCGCGGCGGTATTGAACGGCGGCTGGAAGAAATGGACGGCGGAGGGAAGGCCGACGTCCACTGGTGCGACAGCCGCGCCCGCTCGTGGGCGCTTCACCCCTGAGGTGCGTGCCGGGCTCATCGCGGATTGGCGGGAAGTGCTCGCCAGCCTCGACAAGCCAGGCGTTCGGCTCGTGAATGCGCTGAGCGCAGACGAGCACTCGGGCAAGGTGACACGCGTTGCGCGGCCCGGGCACATCCCGGGCAGCGTCAACGTTCCCGCCGGCTCGCTGGTGGATCCGGCAACCAACGCATTCCTCGATTTGAACGAGCTGCGTGCTCGCTTCGAGCGTGCGGGTTTGCTGGGCGATTCCCGCGTTGTCACGTATTGCGGCGGAGGCATAGCGGCCAGCGGCGACGCGTTCGTGCTGAGCTTGCTCGGTGCTCAGGATGTGGCCGTCTACGACGGCTCCCTGGCCGAGTGGAGCTCGCGGCCCGAGTTGCCGCTGGTCACGGGCTCAACCTGAGATTCCGCTAGCGCGCGCAGCCTGCGCGCGTCGCCGCCGCAAAGGGCCGCTCAAGTCACATTCTCGACCAAGGTCGAGGCGGCCCGCGGTTTCCCGGCCAGACCAAAGTCGTGCTTAAATGCCCGCCGCGGATCTGCGTGGAGTGAAAATCGAAGTGCCATCCAAGAAATACCTGGGTCTTGGCCTCTTGCTGGGCGCTGGCGTGCTGCTGTTCGTGCTGCTGCCCTCGTTCGCCACGCTCTACACGGATTGGTTGTGGTTCCTCGAAGTGGGCCATGAGCAGGTGTTCCTGCGCATCCTGAACTCGCGCATTGCGCTGGGCGCGGCGGCGTTCGTCGTGGTCTTCGGCGTGTTGTACGTGAACATCCGGCTCGCGCAGCGGGATCTGCGGCACCGGGAGTTCACGGTCTTCGGCCCGCAAGGTCCGCGCACCATCGCCATCGACATGCGCTCGTTGCGGCCGATTTTCTATGCGGGCGCCGGCATCGTCGCGTTCTTCGTGGCGCTGTACGCGTCGGGTCGCTGGGATACGTGGCTGATGGCCCGCAACGCGGTGCCCTTCGGCCGGGTCGACCCGATTCTGGGGTACGACATTTCGTTCTACCTCTTCCAGCTTCCGCTCCTTCACTTCCTCCACGGTCTCGTCTTCATCACGTTGGTGCTGGGCGCACTCGCCGCGGGCCTGGTGTACTTCGCCGGCCTCGGCATCATGCTCGACCCCCAACGTGGCCTCATCGTCAGCAACACCGCCCGCCGGCATCTCAGCATCATCGGCGTGCTCGTGCTGATCACCCTGGCGTTCCGGGCGTGGCTCGGCATTCCGGCTACGCTCACCAACCAGTCCGGCATCATTCACGGTGCCTCGTTCGTGGACGTGTACGCCACCATTCCCACGCAATGGGTGCTGGTTGCGGCGTCCCTCATCGGTGCCGCGTTGATCGCTTACCAGGTCACGGCAACTCGTCGCTGGCCGGTCCTGGCCGCGGTGGGGCTCTATGTCGGAGTTTCGGTGCTCGGCAGTCTGTACGCGTTCGCCTTGCAGCGGCTGTATGTCGCGCCGAACGAGCAGGTGCGTGAGATGCCCTTCATCGAGCATTCCATCGCCGCCACACGATCCGCGTTTGCGCTCGACGATGTCGAAGAGCGCAGCATCTCCGGCGAGGCGACCTTGACCCCGATGGACATCGCCAACAACGCCGCCACCCTCGACAACGTGCCGCTGTGGAACGACCAGCCGCTGCTCGACACGTTCGGGCAGATTCAGGAAATCCGCACGTATTACGATTTCGTCTCGGTCGACAACGACCGTTATGAGATCGACGGCAAGTATCGCCAGATCATGCTCTCGGCGCGCGAGCTGAACTCGGACTCGCTGCCGAGCGCCACGTGGATCAACCAGCGGCTGACGTTCACGCACGGCTACGGGCTCACACTCGGGCCGGTGAACGAAGTCACCCCGGAAGGCCTGCCGGTGCTGTTCATCAAGGATCTGCCGCTGCAGTCCACGGTGGATCTCAAGGTCACTCAGCCCGCCATCTACTTCGGCGAGCGCTCGAACGATCACGTGTACGTGAAAACGGCGACGCAGGAGTTCGACTATCCGCGCGGCGATGCGAACGTGTTCGGCACGTATGCCGGCAAGGGCGGCGTCGAAGTGGGCAACGCGTTCCGGCGGCTGCTGTTCGCGGTTCGCTTCTCTTCGCCCGACACCTTGTTTTCGCCGAACCTGACCGAGCACAGCCGCGTGCTCATGTATCGGCGTATCGCCGAGCGCGTGAATCGCATCGCGCCCTTCCTGGTCTACGACCCGGACCCGTATCTTGCGATTTCCGACGGGCGGCTGATCTGGATCCAGGACGCGTACACGGTCAGCCGCCTGTATCCCTATTCGGCGCCGAGTGGACGCGGCGGCATCAACTACATCCGCAACTCCGTGAAGATCACGGTGGACGCCTACGACGGCACGATTCGCTTCCATCTCATCGACACGAAGGATCCGGTGGCCGCCACGATCGCGCGCGTGTTCCCGGACCTTTTCGAGCCGCTGTCCGCGATGCCGGAGGATCTGCGCACGCGCTTGCGCTATCCGCAGGGCATCTTCTCGCTGCAGGCGTCGATGTTCACCCTGTTCCACATGACGAACCCGTCGACGTTCTATAACCGTGAGGATCAGTGGGACGTGCCGTCGCTCGACCAGGGGCGGGGCGAGGGCGCGCGGCCGATGCAGCCGTATTACACGATCATGAAGCTGCCGGGCGAAGCGGATGCCGAGTACATCCAGATGCTGCCTTACACGCCGCGGCAGAAGGACAACCTTGCCGCGTGGCTGGCCGCGCGCAGTGATGGCGAGCATTACGGGAAGCTGGTGGTGTTCCAGTTCCCCAAGCAGACGGTGATCTTCGGTCCGCGCCAGATCGCGGCGCGCATCAGCCAGGATCAGGTGATTGCGCCTCAGATCACGCTGTGGAACCAGCAAGGGTCGGAGGTCATTCAGGGCAACCTGCTCGTCATTCCGATCGAGGAGTCGCTGCTGTACATCCGGCCGCTGTATCTGCGGGCGGCGAGCGGGCGCATTCCGGAGTTGAAGCGCGTGATCGTCGCGTATCAGAACCACATCGTCATGGAGGAGACGTTGGATGAAGCGCTCGGGCGGCTCTTCCCACGCAGTGGCGCGCCCATCACGCAACGTCCACCGACTGCGCCACAGCCGTCGCAGCAGGGCGCGGCGCAGGCCGGTTCGGCCGTCGTGCCAGTCGGCACGGCACGGCAAGCGCAACAGCATTACGAGCGCGCGCTCGAAGCGCAGCGCGCGGGCGATTGGGCCCGTTACGGCGAGGAGATCCGGCAGCTCGGCGAGACGTTGCGGCGTCTGAATGCGCCGCCGCCGGCACCGCCGGCCGCTGCGCCCGCGCCCACCGCGCCAACGCGCCCGGAGCGTTAGACGCGAACTCGCCGGAAGCGGGGTGATGCGCGCCCCGCATGCGGTGCGCGTGCACTCGTACCGCAGCTGGGTGCAGGTGTGTCATGGCTGGGTCGGCGCGCGAGGGAGGCGGGTCGCGGTTGACTGGCTCATGGCGCCGGCGCAGGGTGCCGCCTCATGGCCGACGCTGTCATCCCGCCGCTCGCCCTGACTGCGTTCTACTGCTGTGCCCTGCGCGCCAAAGACGCCGCGAGCCCCCGGCCGCTGTGCGCCGACACCCTCGCGGCGAAGTTCATCGATGAGCAAATACTCACGCGGCTCCAACCCGCGCTCGCCTTTCACAGGCCCGCCGCCAGCAACGTCGCCCGCCATCGCATCATCGACGACATCGTGCGTGACGCCGTGGTGAAAGATCCGAATCGCAGAATCATTCTGCTCGGCGCGGGCCTCGACACCCGAGCCTTCCGCCTCAGCGGTGGGCAGTGGTGGGAGTTCGATGACGCCGGTCTCTTCGCCTTCAAGGACGCGCGACTCCCCGCGCACACCGCGCCCAACAAGCTGACGCGAACCCCCGTCGATTTCAGTCGCGCCGAATTGCACGACTATCTCGCGCCTCTCGCCGGAGACGACGAAGCGCTCGTGGTGCTCGAGGGCGTGAGCATGTACCTCCCGGCCGCCACGCTGGAAAAGACAGCGGCGACCATCGGCGCGGTGCTGCCCCGGGCGTGCGTCGTGTGCGACCTGATGAGCCCCCGATTCCGCGAACGCTACGCCGCCGGCTTGCGTCGCGAGCTCGGTCGGCTCGGCGCGCACTTCACCGACGACGCAAGTCACCCGCGCCTCGCGATGGAAGGCGCGGGCTATGTCCCGAGGAACGTGGTCTCGATCGTGGGTCGCGCCCGCGAGCTGGGTGCGTTTCGGATGCCCGGCTGGCTCCTCAACTCCCTGTTACGGGAGTTGAGGGATGGCTACGCCGTGTGGAATCTCGTCCACCGCTGGCCCGCCGGCGCCTGAGCCGCTGCCTCGAGATCGAGGCAGCGAAGCGCTGCGGCTAGAACGAAGCCTTCAGCCGCAACCAGAAGTGCCGCCCGCTGTAGTCGTACATCGTCGCCAGCAGGTGATTCGTATCGGGCACCCAGGGCGGATTGCGATCCATCACGTTGTTCACGCCGAAGCCGATATCGGAGCTCTGCAGCCCGAAGCGCTCGCCGAACGTATACGAATAGGACAGGTCCCACACCGCATACGACTCGATGAACGGTTTCGCGAGCGTGCCCGCGTTCGGTGGCGCGTCGTTCTTGTAGCCGTCCGTGAAGCGCAGCAGCGATTGAACGGAGTTGTTCCCAAACGACCAGCTGTTGCGCAGGGTCGCGCGCCACGGCACCGCGAACGACGCACCGGCCACGCGAGAGTTGCGGCTCTTCTCGGCATTCACGCCGTTGATCTCGTAATCCGTCTGGTACGTCGCCATGAGCGAGTGGCTCATCCGCCCGAAGCGGCCGACGTTGTGCGCGTAGGTGAGGCCAAGATCCACGCCTGCGGTTTCCAGCTGCGCGTTGTTGATGTACGTGGTGTTGAAGCCGACGATCTGGCCGACATTCACCCCGTTGTACATCACGACCGCCGCCGTCGGATCGCGGATGACCTTGGTGGGATCGAGCGTCGTTGCGAGGTTCGAGGCGAGCTGCGTCGTGTTCTCCGTGGCGATCTGGTCGTCGAACGTGAAATGCCAGTAGTCGAGATCGACGGACAACCGCTCGATCGGCCGCAACGTGAACCCGAGGTTGTAGTTGCGTGACGTTTGCGGCTCGAGATTCGGGTTGCCGCTGATGAGCGTGGTGAGGCGCGCGAGGTTGTCGTTCGCCGGCGTGAGCGGATCGTCGATGCCGTTCGCGAAGAACGCGCTCTTGCGATAGCGCTGGTACAGCGTGGGCGCGAGAAACGAGGTGCTCCACGTGCCGCGCAGGTCCAGCATCCCGGAAGGGCTGCTGTACAGCAGCCCGACCTTCGGATCGGTGGTTTCGAGACCCGGGCCGCCGGTGTTCTCGTAGCGGATCGCACCCGTCAGGTCGAGGTTGCCGAAATTGTCCTTCTTCACGAGCGGCACGCTCACTTCGGCGAAGAGGGCGTTGGAGCTCTGCGCCGCGCCCGTGTCCGTGAACGCAACCTGCAGGTCGCTCTGCCCGGCGTTCTGGAGCGCCGGGAAGTCCGCGGACCACGTGTCGCGCCGATGCTGGCCGCCGATGGCGATGCCGATCTTGCCGGCCGGCAACGAGAACAGCTCGCCCGAGACGACGACATCGACGGTGGTGCCGCTCGTGTCGAAGCGCTGCCAATCCATCGCGTTGACGTAGCGGATCATCTCCGGCGAATTGGCGATGAGCGAGCCGGGCTGGGGAGCGTCAGGGTTCGACGGGCCGTAGCCGGAGTACTCGATGACCGTCGGCCAGGGCGCCGGGCCATACAGGTTCTCGTCGGGTGTGAGCACGTTCGCGGAGAGCTGCACCCCGTCACGCATGGTGAGATAACCGAATCCGGGGTCGAGCTG
>JBDZVF010000070.1:0-18151 GCA_040255575.1 Pseudomonadota bacterium
GCACACGGACCAGGCGCATCCGCACGTGCACATGGTCGTCAAAGCCGAGGACGCGCAAGGCCGAAGGCTCCGCGTCGACAAACGGATGCTGCGTCAATGGCGGGAGGATTTCGCTCAGCTTATGAGGGAGCAGGGCGTCGCCGCCAACGCGTCCTCGCGCATTGTTCGCGGTCGTGACAAGGCGAAGCCGAGTGATGCGGTTTATCGCATGCGACGGCGAGGCGCGCCGACTGCCTATACCGGGACTACGCTGGGGAACAACACGCGGACCAGAGTTACGAATGTTCCCAAGAACGTGCGGGAGAGTTCATTGGTGACGGCGTACTGGCGCATGACGGCGGAAACGCTTGATGCTCAAGGAGAGGTTGCACTTGCTGGCGATGTCCGATATTTCGCAATCCGCCTTCTGCAGTCGCTAGCTAATGAGGAACGCCGGACCGCGGCGATCGAGCAACATAATGCAGGCAGCAAGCCGCCGCAGCAGATCTCGGAGAACATAGGTCGTCGCGAACATAGTCCAACGCGATAGTGGGGCCCGGTGCCACCCGACTCCGCCGAGGCAGTTCCTCATGCTCAGATGAAGAGTGGTATCTGCCTGGGTATCTCCACCATCAGAGCTGCTATGGCCGAAAGCACGGCCCTCATTCATTAGCCTGCACCACCAACAGTTCCACTCATACTGCCTCCCTATCATTGTTTCGGGCTAGAGATCGTACGCAGTGGCGGGGGACGGGCTTTATCCGGTAGACTGTGAATAGGGAGGTAGTAGACGTGTCTCGTGAAGTAGAACTGCTAACAGAGATCCGCGACCTGCTTTTGCTCGTGGCGGAACCAGCCATTGCGAAACGCGATCAGAAGCTCCGAGATGCGTTGCGCAAGGTCGCGGGAAAGGGCGCGAAGAACGCTCGTGCCATTTTGCTAATGAACGGAACACGCTCGCAGTCAGCGATTGCGAAGGAAGTCCAGATCGATCCAGGCCAGCTAAGCAGACTCGTTAAAGCGCTTGCGGGCCAGTTTTTGATAGCGTCAGACGAGAAGCATCCGAAGCTCGCAGTCATGGTTCCGGCTAACTTCTTCGACGAGATGGAGCCGGATCGTGAGTGATCACTCCGCCGAGCTGCTGGAGAATGTACGCGAGATTCGAAAGCTCCTTGAGCTTCTTGCCGAACCTGCGATCGCTCAGCGGGATGCAAAGTTCCGCGCAGAACTTCGGGAGATCGCTGGATGAAGCAAACCCAAACAGAAATCGATCTTGCTGATGAATGGAAAACTTCGACAGAAAGAGATCCAAGCGGAGACATCCATCAATGCGGGACATCTGAGTACGCTTGTCGGGCAACTGGGCAGATCCAAGTTGCTGACGGGTGATCCAAAGCTTCCGCAGCTTGTGATTTCCGTTCCATCAAACTTCTTTGATTTAGATGCAAAAGGTGACTGAGGAAGCGCTGCTCGATGTGTTGAAGGACATCCGCAATTGGATGCGGGCGGCTGCGCACGCGCCAGTTCTGGCATTGCTCAAGAGTCAGCTGCCTGATGCGAAGGCGCGAATGGCTTATCAGATGCTGGATGGGTCGGCGTCGATGGAGCAGGTCCGTGTGGCCTGCAAGATGAGCCCGAACGCATTGCTCGAGTTGGCAAACCGCTGGTCTGCCGCGGGCCTGATGGAGATCAATCAAGAGAAAAAGAGAGTCAGGCTTTTCGATCTGGAGGACTTTGGCCTTCTGGAGAGTTCCGGTCAGCAGAAGAAGGCGAGTAAGTAGTGTCGGATCGACGCGCAAAGAAGGATAGCGTCGAAGTATCTTCACAGACACTCCAGGACGAGCTTGTCGCGATCAAGGATAGACTGAGTGCGATCGAGACAATTGCCAGTATCTCCAACGTCTCCGTCGTGAAGAAGTATGTGGAAGACCATCTGAAGACGGACAAAGCAAGGGAGATCATGCGGGAGTGCGAACAGCCACGCACCAAGAGCTATCTAAGAACGCACTTCCGTTTCAACAGCGATCAAGCCTTGGACCACCATTTGAAACCGTTGCGGGAGGCCGACCTGCTACGACAGCGGATTGAGGAAGACGGAACGATGACTTTCGAGTGGAGCAATCTGTTCAAGCGCCTGCCGAAGACGACGCTGCGGGCAATTGTCGGTACTAACAAGTAGAGCCGACGCGACTAAGATGTAGAGAATGGCTAAGGCGCGCAAAAAGAAGTTACGTGAACGAAAGAAGCTATCTCTTGCCACGCGCGTCGCGGTTCTGACGGAAGCCGGCTATCGTTGTGCAGTGCCGACGTGTCGGCAGATTCTCGCATTGGACATGCACCACATCTGGGAAGTGGCGGCGGGGGGCAGCGATAATCCTGACAATCTCATCGCGCTATGTCCGACATGTCACAACCTTTACCACCGCGGCACGATTCACTCTGAATCCATCTACGTTTATAAAGCAATGCTCGTTGCCATTACGCGGGCATTTGATATCGAAGCCGTAGACCGATTGATCTTCCTTGAATCCTGCAAGAAGGATTTCGTTGTGGTCTCGGGCGATGGAGTGCTGCAGTTCGCCAGATTAATCGCCGCGGGTTTCGCGAGTTGTGTGCAGAAGTCGAACAATAACTGGCAGATCGTTACTTACACGTTGAACATTACGGAAAAGGGACGGCAGATGATCGAAGCATGGAGGCAGGGTGATCGCACAGAGCTGCGCAGAGTAATCAGCGGGCCTGGCAAGGTGTCAAAAGGAAGCGCATAACGCGGAGTTCGGTGGAACTGGCCCGGATTCACGAACGATGCTCTTGCGAAGGCTCTGGGTTTGGCAGATGCGATGTAGACGTAACTGCTCCGCGCAGCCTGTCCAAATAGTCGGCCCACGATTGCATCATCTTGCGTCGCTCGGGCAGATGCTCTGCGTAGTTGTAGGCGGCCCGTACCGGATCGCGCTCGCCGTGTGCGAGCTGACGTTCAATTGCGTCCCGATTCCAGCCATGTTCATTGAGCAATGTGCTCGCCATGCTGCGAAAACCGTGACCCGTCATGTCCATTGACGTGTAGCCCATTCGACGCAACGCCGAGTTGATGGTGTTCTCTGACATCGGGCGCGTTCGCGTAACCGCTGCAGGAAAGACGTATCGGCTCCATTTTGCCGTCAGCGGCTGAAGTTCCGTGAAGAGAGCGAGAGCCTGCCGGGAAAGCGGCACGATGTGGAGTGCACGTGCCTTCATCTTTTCCGCAGGAATTCTCCACTCCGCAGTCTGGAAGTTGATTTCTGCCCATTCCGCATGTCGCAGCTCGCCAGGCCGCACGAAGACCAACGGCGCGAGGCGCAGCGCTGTTCGAGTGATCGCGCTTCCGTCGTAGCTATCGATTGAGCGAAGGAGGGCGGCGACCTTCTCTGGCTCTGTGATGCTGGCGAAGTGCCCGGCCTTCACCGGAGGCAATGCGCCGCGGAGGTCGGCGGAAGGGTCGCGTTCTGCGCGTCCCGTTGCTACGGCGTACCGGAATACTTGGCCGCAGTTCTGATGTGCGCGATGGGCGGTGTCGAGCGCCCCGCGTTCCTCGATCCGCCTCAAACAGGTGAGCAATTCCGGCGCCGTGATTTCCCGAATCGGCCGTGCCCCGATCCAAGGGAACAGATCCAGCTCGATCCGCCGAATCACTTTCTCTGAATGACTTGCAGCCCAGTTCACCGAGAACTTGGCAAACCACTCGCGGGCGATGGCTTCGAAGGTTTCGGCAGTGACTTTCTGCTCGATCTGTCGGCGCACGCTCGGATCGACGCCGCTTTTATGCAGCTTCTTGGCTTCATCCCGGCGCTCGCGCGCTTCGCGCAGCGAAATCTCCGGATACACGCCAAGTGAGATGAGCTTTTCTCGCCCTTGAACCCGATACCGGAAGCGCCACCACCGCGACCCATTGGGATTGACGATGACGTACAGCCCACCGCCATCCGTGAGCTTGTACGGCTTCTCGCGAGGCTTGGCGTTGCGAACCGCCGTATCCGTGAGCATGTGGGGGTAACAGCCTTCCCGACCTGGCACTTACCCCCGTCTTTACCCCCAGTGTGGTAGGCTGTCAACGAACAGCCCAGTACATGGTGGTAAGCGGTTTCAAGGAAAATCCGGTACTTAGCTACTTCATTGTACTACCGGATACAGCCTAGGACAGGTGAATGGTGGAGCGGAAGGGGATCGAACCCTCGACCTTCGCATTGCGAATGCGGACCGACCCCTCTAAGCACCTGATTGTGTAGAGATCGTGGCGCAACGGCCGTTGTATTCGTTCCGCACGAGATGGCACAAGAGCGCAGAGATGAGGGTCCCGCAGATCTCCCGCAGGTTTTCGGGCTTGCGAGCGGTCGTAAAAGCGGCAGTGAGGTGGGCCGCGCCTCTTACCTGCGGACGCGCTTTGCCATGAGGATATCGGGCTTGCCGAATCCATTGGCGTCCGGGATGACGCCGACGATGTGGTATCCGACGCGGAGGTAGAACTCGAACGGATGAGATCCACGGTTCCGAACGGACTGGAGTCTCTGGAGCACGTCGGGATAGAGATCCGTGCCTCCCAGGGTGGTTCGGCCGTTCTCGTCGTCTGTGCCCAGGAGCACTGTGCATCCGCCACGCGTGTCAACCTGCCTCTCGAAATCCGAAATCAGCTCGCGGCCAATGCCTCGTCGACGCGAGTCCGTTCGGACGATGAGTGGATGCAGTTCCCAGACATTCCCACCGTATTGAGGCATGCCGGCGATCCACCCGAGAACATCGCCCGATTCCGCGACGGCGCATCGGCTGATTCGATTCGGCGCGAGCGATTCGGTCACCTCCGCTCTCGCCGCTTCGAGGGTTCGCCACGCGTTCGAGCCTGTCTCGCCAAACTCTTTCAGGATCAAGGTCGAGATCTGTTCGATTGCGCGGGTGTTTTGGGTTGTGAGATCGATGATTTCCATCCGGAAGTGCCTACAGGTCCAGAAGTTTCGCGCCGTGGTTCGCGAGAAGATGCTGAAAGGTTCCAGGTTCTTCCCGCGTGTCGATGCCGCTCGCATGACCACATCGCGACGTATAGGCCACTGCATACGCGAAAGCGGCACCACACAATTCGCGCTCGG
The DNA here is from genome assembly GCA_040255575.1 of Pseudomonadota bacterium. Lineage (GTDB taxonomy): Bacteria > Pseudomonadota > Gammaproteobacteria > Steroidobacterales > Steroidobacteraceae > JADGHX01. The sequence goes on from JBDZVF010000070.1 coordinate 5,097, forward strand.
CCCTGGTAAACGGTGTTCTCGAAGCAGCTTCATAGTCGGCGATGAACGCGCGAGCTTCTTCCAATGTGGGTGTCTGCCTGACATCGTCCCGGCTCCAGTCTGCGCAGAACATGTGTGCGGTCATGCCCACCAGTGCGGGCTCGTGCTCGTGAGCGAGACTGTCCCAATCGAACGCAACGACAGGGGTGTCGCCGTCGAATTGAACCTGCTCCGCGCGCCAGTCGCTGTGGCCGATGACCCGGCGGCCCGCTGGCACCATGCGTGCGCGAGCCTCCGCGGCGACTGTGTCGATGTATTGGGCGCCCTCACGGGTGGTCTCGAAATCGAAGAGTTTGCTGTGCGGAGTGGGCCACAGCGTTGCGCGCGATGACATCGAGGCCAGAAGACTTGGTGGTAGTGAGGTTTCCGGCACATACCGCGCAAGCACCTCGATTACGGCATGGAGCGATTGGGCAAGTGCTCGCCGTACGGCAGGTCGATGCCCGTCGGGAATGTTTCCTCGCACGACGTATTCTTCGACTGTCGCGAACCCTTTGCCGAGCGGCGCCGGTACATGCAGCACGCCTGGCGCGAGCCCGAGTTCGCTCGCAATTCGGGATTGAAAACGCGTGACTTCGACGAGGCGAGTGACAGTCCAATCGGCCTGATGCGCTTTGATCACGACCTTGCGGCCGTCAACGAGTTGTAACCCGGCTACTGCACCAATGCTCGAGCGATAGAAAAGCGTCTCGCGCGGAGCCGAGCCCAGTTCGCGTCGACAAAAGTCATCGAGAGCACCGGCGACACGGCCGGCATCGCTGAACCCGTGGATCGCCATCTCCACGTACGGAAGATCCCACTCGGCGAGGTGAGATGCGATTGGCGCGACGACGTCATCGTTCACGGCGGAGGGACTCCTCAGTGAAAAAGGCGGCCGATAAATCGTAAGCGGCAGCGCCTGATTGCGTGGTCGGCTTCCAAATTGTCGCCTCGCTCCCCACGCACCCCTCGTCCGACAAAGGCTCGTCCGGATACGATCAAGACCCACGCCGAATCATGCGACGGTCTACCCCTCGCTCGGATCCCGCAGAACTCCCGCACGAAATCGGCCCAGTACGGGCTACGTCAGAAAGACGTTCCCAAATTATTGTTTTAACTGGAAATATTGGTGGAGCGGAAGGGGATCGAACGGACACCTAAGGCATTGATCTTTAGGCACTCTACGAGGAAGTGTGGTGCACGCCGATGATGAAGCTCGGCGAGAAATACGGGCTCTCCGGAAGCGGCTTGAGAAAGATCTGCGCGGCGATGAATGTGCCGATTCCGGGGCGAGGTCACTGGGCAAAGATCGCCGCTGGTCACAAGATTGAGCGCCCGCCGCTTCCAAGCGACGCGACCCGCACCCGCGTGCTAGCCAATCCTCCGGCTCGAGTGCCAACTTACGAGCAGCCCGAGGATGCGCGGTGGCTGGCGGAGCGTGTGGCGCAGGAATTGCGCGCCGACAGCGCGATCGTTGTCGCGAGCCCGCCAAGGCTTTGGCATCCGGTGTTGCGAGTCTGGCGCGACGAGCTGCGAGCAGAGGCGGGAAAACTGGAGGCTGCTCGCGTTGCTGCAGAAAGTACGAACGGCTACCAGTAGCCGTTCAGCAGCGGTCGCCCAATTTTGCTGGCGTTCGATGGTTACGCGCGATGGATAAGGGACAGCCGGTTCGCGACACGAATCGGGCGACGCCGATTCGAGTGAGCCTCGGTGCTTATGAGCGAGCGCTGCTGGTTTTGAACGCTATAGCGATCGCAGCGGGGTCTCGTGGTTTTTCTGTTGCCTCGCGAGACGAGGTGGGCCGTCTCGCACTCGTTGGTCACAATGCCGAAGTTCACCTCAGAATAAGCGAGGTGCTTGAGACTCGGCTACGAAAACCTGTTCAAGCCTGGGAGCGCAGCAGCTACAAGGCCCCCACCGGAAGCCTCAGGATCAAGCTGAGCTTCGGGTACGGCGAGGGCCCGCATTTCGAAGATCAGGCGACGGGCAAACTTGAGACGCGCCTCAATGAGCTTTTCCAGAGCATCTACCGTCTTGTTGTGCGCGTCTGGCGGCACGATCGAGAGGTCGCTGCACGGCACCGCGAGTTCGAAGAAGGTGAGAAGAGACGAAAGGTAGAGAAACGGGCTCGGGAAGCGCGTCGACAAGAGGCGGAGCGCGAACGGGATCGACGAACGCGCCTCATGCGCGAAGTCTCGCGATGGCGGAAAGCGCAGGAGCATTCGTGCCTATGTAAGACAGATTGAGAGGTTTGCGGGAGAGGGCGATTCCGCATCACTGGCGCCGTGGAAGGCGTGGGCCCTACGGGTGGCTGACGAACTCGATCCAGTGCGGGCGCGCGTGAGTTCGGACACTGATGAATAGCTTCGACCTTCGCGCGCTATCCGTAAGGAGATCCGCAGGACCGAGAACGAACTTGTTGACCACACTGCACGATGGCTGCAAGGAGCTGGGCATCGTGTGACAGCCACGCGCCACAATACTGCAAAAGGAGATGACATCGCGGCTGTACTCAAGGATGGCACGAGATTGTTTGTCGAGTGTAAGGGGTCGATTTCTCCGCGCGGGAACCAACTGGACTGCTGGGAGAAAGCAGCTTTGGCAATCTTCGGTGCCATTGTAGACACGGAGACGCATCGCCCGGCGGACCGTCACGCTATCGCCGTGCCTGACACGGAGATGTACAGAGCAACTCTTCAGAGATTGGGAACCTTCCTGGTACGGCAGGCGATAACGCTTCTGTGGGTACGACCAGACGGGTCGATACTCGTTGATGGCGCGCCGAACGATTCGTTTGTCTGAGCCAGAACGATCGCCCCGTGAAACTTCTTCCCGAGCTTGAAGGACCTCTGAACCTTAAGCGGCGGAGCGTTGGCGCGATGATGGACTGGACCGACGATCGTAATTCGCCTCTGCGAATCAGGTAGTTATCTGCTCGCGGAATTGCCCGTAGCCTTTACGTAGCCTCAGTCCGCGACGCCGGTCGTCGATCCGTCCAGATCGTGGATCGCCGCGGTCCGGCAGGGGTCGATCCAGTGGCGTCGAGGCCGCTTGCCGAGAAGACTGCGGATGCGCACTGCGCGCCGAAGAAGAAGCTATGCGTCGTAGTCTGACAGCCGCTACCTTCGACACGCTCGTCGCCGGCCTCGGCGCCGCGGGTAGCGCCACGCTCTACCAACTCGCCAAGCGCGGCGCGCGCGTTCTCGGAATCGATCGCTTCTCTCCGCCCCACACCACAGATCTTCTCACGGCGAAACCCGCATCACGCGCCTCGCCATCGGGGAGGGTCCGCACGACATGCCGTTCGCCATGCGCTCACACGAAATCTTGCGCGAGATCGAGAGGGCCACGGGCCAGCAGCTCATGGTGACAACCGGCGGGCTCATCCTCTCCAGCCAGGCGCGCACGGCGGAGATGCACGTCGACCATTTCTTCGAGAACACCTTCGAGGCCGCGAGAACGTACGGCATCGAGCACGAGTCCCGGCCTTTAGCCCCCGGGCGGCTCATTATCCGGGCGTAGGTCGGGCCTCCGCCTGAGGCCGCAATCCGTCCAGCCATCACGCTATCCTTTGCCGCCAGCTCTTCCGAACATCTTCAGGCAGGGGGTTGATGTCATGAGAAGCGGGAAGAATCGCCCGTTCCTTCCTATGTCGCTCGTTCCGGCTCTCTTCGTGGTCAGCGCAATCGCTGTCCTGGGAGCCCAGGAAGCCAGGGCGCGGTCGGCCAAGGCGACGAACTGGTCCGATCCGGCCACCTGGCCGAACAAGAAGGTTCCGGCTGCTGGCGACAAGGTCACCATCGGCAAGGACAAGGATGTGGTGCTGGACGTCAGCCCTCCTGCTCTGGGCGGCCTTTCCATCGACGGCAAGCTCAGCTTCGCGAACAACGCCGACCTGGAGCTGACCACCGAGTGGATCATGGTGCACGGCGAGCTCGCCATCGGCACCGAAGCCAAGCCCCACACCCGCAAGGCGACCATCACCCTCACCGACAACGTCAAGGGTGAGGACGTCATGGCCGGTATGGGCGATCGCGGCATCATGCTGTCGGGCGGCACGCTGAACCTGCATGGTTCCACCACCAACACCTGGAGCAAACTGTCCGCCACGGCCAATGCCGGCGCCACTTCGATCCAGGTGCTGGATGCCAAGGGCTGGAAGGTGGGCGACGAGATCGTCCTCGCCTCGACCGATTTCGATCCACGGCAGGCCGAGCGCCGCACCATTGCCGCCATCAGCGGCAACAACATCACGCTGGACAAGAAGCTCGACTTCATGCACTTCGGCAAGATCACCTTCAACGTGGATGAACGCGGCGAAGTGGCCATGCTGACGCGCAACATCAAGATCCAGGCTTCGGCCGATGCCGAACAGTCCTTCTTCGGCGGCCACATCATGGCGATGCCGTCGAGCAAGATGTTTGTCGAGGGCGTCGAGCTGAACCGCATGGGCCAGAACCTGACGCTGGCCCGCTACCCGATTCACTGGCACCTGGTCGGCGATGCGAAGGGCCAGTACATCAAGAACGCGGCGATCCACGACACCTACAACCGCTGCGTGACGGTGCACGGCACGAACTTCGTGCGTGTCGAGAACAACGTGACCTACAACATCGTCGGTCACTGCTTCTTCCTCGAAGACGGCATCGAGCACGGCAACCAGTTCGTGCACAACCTGGCCATCCTGATCAAGTGCCATACCTCGAAGGCCTGCCTCCCGACCAATCTCGCCGCAAACGGAGAGATCAGCAGTGCGTACGAGAATCGCCAGGCCATGAGGCAAGCCAGTATGTCCAGCAAGGACACCCTGCTGCCTTCGGACAACACCGTGGCAGCCTTCTGGATCACCAACCCGGACAACATTTTCCGCGACAACGTGGCGGCGGGTTCCGATGAGAATGGCTTCTGGTGGTCGTTGCCGGAGCACCCGCAAGGTCAGTTCGCAGGCACCGAGATCAGCAAGACCATCTGGCCGCGTCGAACCAGGATGGCGGAGTTCAAGGGCAACGTTGCCCACTCCAACTTCGACGGGTTCATGCTGGACCGGAACATCAATCTGGAAAACGTCTTCGGGTTGGCCGGCCCCTCGCACATCGCCAAGGAAAATCCCGCTGACGAAAACAGCAAGAGCGTGGAATCGCTGCTCGAGAATCTCACCGCTTACAAGAACCGCAATGGCGGCGTCTGGAGCCGCGGCGAGCTGCACGTGTTCCGGAATCTGAAGGCGGCGGACAATGCCATCGGGTTCACGAGTTCAACGGGTTCCTTCGGCGCTGACACATTTACATCACTGGTGGTGGATTCGCTGTTCGTGGGCGAAACCGACAACATCGGCAACCCCGTAACGCCGGAAGAAAAGGGCTACGGCCGCAGCCTGCCGAAACGCCTGATTCCTGACTACCCGATCCACGCCTACGAGTACTACGACTATCGCCATGACGTGGTCAACACGAGATTCGTGAATTTCCAGGACAACAAACAGCGCGGATCAGGAGCGCTTTCCTGGCTGTTGTTTACGGGCGCCGGGGTTACCACCGAAAACACCGTCAAGGGTGCGAAATACATCAATGCGAAGCCCGTGTATTTCCCGAAGATCGACCCCAGGTTTGACAGTGACAACCGGAGTGGTTCGGCCTACCGGACCGCGGCGATCCACGATCTGGACGGATCGACGACCGGCATCCCTGACTCCTATGCTCTGATCCACGACGGCGAGAACGACAGCGTCGCCACGGACGACACCTGCGAGATTCATCCCACCTGGAATGCCTCGGTGTGCAAGGGTGATATCGGACGCATGCAGTTCAGCATCAGGAGGCCCGGACCCACAAGCGGTGCTGGTCTTGCGCTGAAAGATGTTGCTTTGCGGTCAGCTGCGCCTGCGCGGGCGGCTGCTCCTCAACAGCCAATTGTCCTGAGCCGCAATGGCAAGGACTTCAAGATCACGGCCAATCAGAGCACTGTGCGCGCCGGTACCGAAATGCGTGTGAAGACCGAAAGACCGGAAGTTGCCATCAGTTTGTCCGAAATGGCCAAAGGCTCATGGGTCGTGTTCGAGCTGCCGGGTTTCGCCAACGTGACCTCCGGGAAGCAGCAGGACAGCATCGACGCCCTGCGCAAGGCGACCGAGACTTCGTATTTCAAGGGTCCGGATGCCGTCTGGGTGAAACTGGTAATCCCGACCGCCCGCAAGGGCATTGGCATGGATCAGTTTGGCCCGTTGGATACTCAGGCCAGCATCACGGTAAGCCGATAAGGGGTTCGGCAAGCAACAGGGAGAAGCCCCGGTAGTTTCTGCCGAGGCTTCTCGTATCGATGCGAGCAAGCGCGCGAGATTGAGGTACGGTAGCCTTCCCTTCAACATGCACTCTGAAATTTCCATCCGACTCATCCGCCTGTTCGTACTGATCGCCTTGCTGGCTACGCCCGCCGCCCACGCGGACGGTATCAAGGGCAATGCCGCCAACGGCAAGAAACTGTTCATGGGCAATACCTGCCCGACCTGCCACAGCGTGATCAAGGAAGACGATTTGAAGATAGGCCCCAATCTCGTCGGCGTCGCGGGGCGGAAGGCGGGCACCACGAAGAGCCTCATGGGCCCCACCGCGAACCTGACAAAGTACGGTGTGATCTGGAGTGCCGAGACCCTGGATGAATTTCTGGCCAACCCGAACGCCAAGGCGCCGGGCACACCGATGATCGGCATGCTGACCGATCCGCAGCAGCGCGCCGATGTGATCGCCTACCTCGCTACGCTGAAGTGATGTAGTCCCGCGGGTCATCGGTTGGCGCCAGTGCTGCGCGCCGGTATTCGCAAATTCTTCTTTCGAAGACGGACTGGCGTCGTTAGTCATATTCAAAACGTGACCCGCGCTCCGAGGAAGTAGCTGCGGCCCATCACCTCGTAGTACCCCGGGTTCGTGGTACCGTAGTACCGAGGCCCGCGTTCTGCAGGGTGTACGACGTGGGGGCTGTGCACCCCGCCACCTTGCCGGCGCACAGCCCTCTCAGGTCCGTGCCCTGTTGGAACCCGTTTGACACAGTCGTGCGAACCGGTTGCTTGTCGAACACGTTGTCGATACCCGCACGCACGCAGCGACACCGTATCGTTTACGGTCCAGGAGGCTGACAGGTCAAACGTGTCGTACGCATCTACTGATTGGTTCGAAGACACATATTGCGCGCAAAACCGCAAAGCGTGTCAGTTCGCATCGTCGAGTGTGTCTTGCAGTCCGTTGCAAAAAAGCGCAAACGGGCGCAGCGCTTGGAGTCGCGGCCAGGAAGTGAACTGACGCGGGCGCTGAGTTCCGTACGCGCGATTTATGCAGAATCACGAAGTGGCAGGCATGGGGATAGTGACTCTCGTCGGTCCAATACTTGACTGAACCGACAATCACGAAAAAGAGACGCAGGCAGGCATTTTCCCTCAATCCCTGTGACAAAGCGCGAACCGTCAACGGTACTGACCCGCGTGCTCGCCAGCACCGCGACGGCAGGATGAATTGCCCCCGCCCGTATCGTCGAATCAATCTGCGCAACAGCGTCATTGCCAAGTCGTTGAGGGGAACCTCATGCGGCTCACCATTCTTCGAGCGCTCGGCCGGGATCGTCCAAAGGCGCCGCTCGAGATCGAACTCCGACCACGCCGCCAGGGCGACTTCGCCAGGACGCTGAGCCGTAACCAAGATCAGCTTTAACGCCGTTCGCACTTCGAAACTCAGTCGCGCGCGAGTGAGACGACGCCAGAACTGACACACCTCGGTTTCGGTAAGTCTGCGCTTGCGACTTTTTTCGGTGCCGCCCGGGCGCGGCATGCTCGTGAACGGCGTCGCATCCAGGATGCCGCGGGCAACGGCGAACGAGAACATCTGCACGAGGAGGGCGGCGACCCGGTTCGCCATGACCGGCGCGCCGCGATCCACAACCTTGTCGAGAAGCAGTACCCCCTCGCGTCGCGTGATCAAGCGAGCCGGGCGATGGCGCCAGTGTCTGAGAATGTCGTGCTCGATCGTTCGAGCGGCGTCTTCCGGACGCTTGCGTTCGCGATAGACGTAGCGCTTCAGGAACTCCTCGGCGAGGTCACCGACCGTCGGGCCTTGGTCGCGGCGAGTAGCAAGTTGGCCGGGTACCGATTCGTTCTTCTTGAGCGAGGGTTCTTCGCCGCGGTTCAGTTGCTTGATGAGCTCGGCATGCGCCTCGTACGCCATCCGCAGTGTCGTCGTGGGGCAGGTGCCGATTGTCAGAAAGCGCACCACGCCCTCTCGCGCGTAGCGGAAGCAAAACGTCTTCGATCCGGCGGGCGAGACGCGCAAGAGGAGACCCTTGCGACTCGGATCGAGTACGGCGTAGCGCTCCGATCGAGGCTTCAGCGAAGACAGGTAGCGGTCCGTGAACGCGGATTTGCGCGGCGTCTTGATGGCGGATGGTGCGACTTCCGTGTCGGGATCTCGGACGATGTCGAGCAAGCAACGGCTCCTTGTCGGCTCATCGTGCGCAGCACCGAAAGGGACGCCTCGCGGCCTGGACTCCTTGTCAAAACTGGAATGACAGGGGCCGTCGGCTACACGCGTGGCTACACTTCGTCGATGTGCTTCGCAGCATCGGGGTGGGCGCGAGTGGGCTTGGGTGATACACGGGAGTCACTGTAAGTGGTTGCACCCGCTAAGAAAAGCGGCCATCCCACCGCGTCCCATGGCGTATCACCGCGTACCAGCTTCTGGTTCCATGGGGTGCAAGGGGTCCCGAGTTCAAATCTCGGCACTCCGACCAATCTTACGGGTCCGCAAAATCGAGTGTGTCCGCCTTTGCGTCCACATTGATTTTGGCTCGTTCGGCCACCCTCCCACCGCCACCATTCCCCCCGCGCCGTCCTCGAGACTGGCCCGCGCCACGTCACGCCGGCGGGACGAAACGTGCTCTTCGATCTTTTCGAAGCGGAAGAAGCAATGGAGCTCGAGGTCCGAGCTACCTTGCTCCACGGTCTCGAACGATGGCTCACGCAGTCTGGGATGACGCAGACGGAAGCTGCGAAGGCTCTCGGTGTCACACAGGCGCGAGTTTCCGAAATCAAGCGCGGCAAGATCAGCCGCTTCAGCATCGACCGGCTATTCCGTCTCGCTGCCATCGCTGGATTGCATCCACAAGTGAAGCTCGCCGCCTGATCGGCCGGGCTGCGATGCACGTTGGATAGAAAAATGACCGCTTGCGCGCGCGGTGCGTCTGCAGATCCACGCTCCTGACGGAAGCGACCGAACGCTCGCAGCCGCTGCCTCGACACTGATGACCTCGATGCGTATCGTGAAATCACCGCGGAGGCAATTCAGGCAAGGGAGTTTGCATGTCACACGCCAGTCATCGCGCGCTCTTGATCATCTTGTGCCTCGGAACAGGCGCGCTCACCGCGCAGGTTTCGCAACCCTCGCCGGTCACGGTCCAGGCCCTCGAAAAAATTTCCACCACGAGGCCCTGTACAGCAGCTGCGTTGCTTCACGTGATGCGCAGGTCCGATAGCGAGAGCAGCGGCGTCTTCTATCTGTCGGAGTTGCCCTCAGCCTACACCATTGCGTTCCTCATCGGCCTCGAGGACGGTGGCGCCGACTTCCAGCTCCAGCCCAACTTGTACGCAGATGTCAGCTACTACGTCGAAGTCCGCTGGGCGCTCGAAAAACTGAATCAGCGGGTCATCATGCTCAGAGCGGAAGCGCAACTCGTCAGTGCAGCGGGCGTGCAGCTCAGTCCCGCTCACGTGATCGAACCGCCGACCCGCGTGCTGATGGTTGGGCAATCACTCCGGCTGCTACCGACTTCCGCAGTCGAGTGACGATGCCACTCGCTCGAGACGCGCGACTTTCGACACGAAAACGCTCATCCTTTTGAATTGCTATTGGTTTCCTCGTTCGGAGCTGCTGGCGTGAGTCTGAAAGGCATCATTCTCGCAGGAGGCTCCGGCACGAGGCTCCATCCGGTAACGATTGGCGTCAGCAAGCAATTGCTGCCGGTGTACGACAAGCCGATGGTGTATTACCCGCTGTCGATCCTGATGCTGGCGGGTATCCGCGACATTCTCCTGATCTCCACTCCAAACGACCTGCCCCAATTCGAGCGACTGCTCGGTGACGGAAGGCGGTGGGGCATCGAGCTCAGCTATGCCGAGCAGGCCGAGCCGAACGGACTGGCGCAGGCATTCGTGATCGGCCGACGTTTCATCGGTAATGGACGATGCGCGCTGGCGCTCGGCGACAACATCTTCTATGGGCATGGTCTGCCCAATCAGTTGCGTGCGGCGGCGGGTCGCGACACGGGTGCGACGGTCTTCGCCTATCACGTGCGTGATCCGGAACGATATGGCATCGTGCAATTCGATGCGCAGGGCAGAGCGCTCGGGCTCGAGGAGAAGCCGGCGCGGCCGAAATCCAGCTATGCCGTCACCGGGCTGTACTTTTACGACAATGACGTCGTGGAAATTGCGAAGCAGCTGCGACCTTCAGCGCGCGGGGAATACGAGATCACGGACGTGAATCAGGTCTATCTCGATCGCGGCGCGTTGCGGGTGGAGCTGATGGGTCGGGGCATCGCCTGGCTGGATACCGGTACGCACGAGTCGTTGCTCCAGGCGGCGATGTTCATCGAAGCGATCGAAAGTCGGCAGGGTCTCAAGGTCTGCTGCCCTGAGGAGATTGCCTTCCGCGCCGGCTACATCGATGCCGCACAACTCAGACGACTCGCGGCACCGCTTGCCCGGACGGGCTACGGAGCGTACCTGGAGCAACTCTTGAGGATGTGATGACATGGAGTTCGAGCGCACCCGCCTGCCCGGCGTCGTCCGGATCAGGCCGCGTGTTTTCGAGGACGAGCGCGGCTTCTTCATGGAGTCGTGGCAGGAAAGGAAATTTTCGGCCGCGGGTATCGAGGCGCATTTCGTGCAGGACAACCACAGTCGCTCCGCGCGCGGAACGCTGCGAGGCCTGCATTATCAGTCGCGAATGCCGCAGGGAAAGCTGGTCCGCGTGACGCGCGGCGCGGTGTTCGATGTCGTCGTCGATATTCGCCACAGCTCGCCGGCCTTTGGCTGCTGGGAGGCGCACGAGCTATCCGCGCAGAATCGCCACATGTTATGGGTGCCGCCGGGATTCGCGCACGGTTTTCTCGCGCTGGCCGACGACACCGAGCTCCTCTATAAGTGCACGGCCTACCATGCTCCCGAGCTCGAGCGGGCGATCGCATGGAACGACAGCGATCTGGCGATCCAATGGCCTCTTCACGCGGGTGAAGTGCCGTTGCTCTCGCAGAAGGACGCGGCAGCGCCGTCGTTCGGCCACGCGGAGTGTTTGCCGTGAAAGCAGTGATATTTGGCGCTGGGGGGCTGGTGGGACGCGCGCTGGTCGCAGCCCGTCCGACGGATGCCGACGTGGTCGCACTGACCCGCAATGAGCTCGACATTTGCGATGCCCGGGCAGTCCTGGCGTGCGTCAGAGATGTGGCTCCAGACGTGCTCATCAATGCCGCGGCTTACACGGCTGTCGACAATGCGGAGAATGAAGCGGAGGCCGCGAAGCGGGGCAATGAAGACGGTCCCCTGAATCTTGCGCGGGCGGCATGCGAGGTCTCCGGCTGTCGCCTGCTGCACATTTCGACGAACTTCGTCTTTGACGGCTGCGCCAGCAGGCCGTACGGGCCAGACTTCGCCGGATCGCCCCTGAGCGTGTATGGACGGACGAAGCTCGATGGCGAGCGACGCGTCCTCGGTGAGCTGGGCACGCGTGCGGTCGTGATCCGCACGTCCTGGGTCTATGGCTCCTGCGGCCGCGACTTCGTGCGCACGATGCTTCAGCTCATGATGGAACGTCGCACGGTACGCGTGGTCGTCGACCAGGTCGGCACGCCGACCTCGGCGCACTCATTGGCCGATGTGCTCTGGCGCTTTGCCCGCCGGGAAGATCTTTCCGGCATCTTTCATTGGTCCGATGCGGGCATTGCGAGCTGGTACGACTTCGCGGTCGCGATTGCCGAGGAGGGCGTTGCTCTCGGGTTGGTGCCTCCGGACGTCCGGGTGATTCCTGTTGCCACGTGGGAACATCGGAGGGCAGCCGAACGGCCGGCTTACGGCGTGCTGGATCAGAGCGCTACCGTCGCGGCTCTCGGCATCGAGCCGATGCACTGGCGGACGGGCTTGCGCGATGTGCTGCAAGGCCTCGTTCATGCGTAGGTTGCTCGTCACCGGCGGCGCGGGCTTCATCGGGAGCAACTTCGTTCACTACTGGCTTGCGCGGCACCCGGGTGACGGCCTCGTCGTGCTGGATGCACTGACCTACGCCGGAAATCGAGCCAACCTGCGTGCCGCGGAAGCGCGCGCAGAGTTTCGCTTCGTACACGGCAATATTTGCGATACGGCGCTCGTCGAACGGCTGCTCCGCGCGGAGCGCATCGATACGATCGTGAACTTCGCGGCCGAGTCACACGTGGATCGGTCGATTCATGGGCCCGGCACATTCGTCGAGACGAACATCGTCGGCACGCACAGCCTGCTGCAGGCGGCACGACAAGTGTGGCTCGAGGATCGTGCGGTATCCCGGCATCGCTTCCATCACGTTTCCACGGACGAGGTCTATGGATCGCTCGGGGCCGAAGACCCTGCCTTTTCGGAGTCGACCCCGTTCGCGCCGAACTCGCCTTATGCGGCGAGCAAGGCGGCATCGGACCATCTCGTGCGCGCCTACCATCACACCTACGGCCTGCAGGTGACGACGAGCAACTGTTCGAACAACTACGGGCCGTGGCAATTCCCCGAAAAGCTCATTCCCCTGTTCACCGTCCATATTCTCGAAGGCCGTGAACTGCCGCTGTATGGCGATGGGACCGACATTCGCGACTGGCTGTTCGTCGAGGATCACTGCCGCGCCATCGAGCGGATTCTGGACGAGGGCGTCCCGGGAACGGTCTACAACGTGGGGGGCCGTTCGGAGCTACGGAACGTGGATGTGGCGAAGCGACTCTGTGCGCTCGTCGACTCGAGAGTGAAACTCGACCGCGCGCTCGCG
>JBDZVF010000581.1:0-3328 GCA_040255575.1 Pseudomonadota bacterium
GGCGCTTCTGCAGGCAGCGCGGGTAGTGCCGGCGCTGCAGGTGCCTCGGTGGCGACCTCGGGCGGCGCAGGCGCCAGCGCCGACGCAAGCAAGCTGAGCCCCTCCGTCCGCCGCCTCATCGAAGAGAACAACCTCGACCCCGCCGCGATCCCCGCGTCGGGCCGCGACGGACGCCTCACCAAGAGCGACGTCGTCGACTTCCTGAACAAACCCGCTCCGGCACCGGCCGCCACGCCCGCCGCCGCGAAGGCGCCAGCTCCCTCGGCAAAGCCGCCCGGCACCCAGCGCGTCGGCCGCACCGAGCAACGCGTGACCATGACGCGCCTGCGCCAGCGCATCGCCTCGCGCCTCGTCGAAGCGCAGTCCACCCAGGCGCTGCTGACGTCCTTCAACGAAGTCGACCTCACTGCAGTCAACGAGCTGCGCGCGAAGTACAAGGAAAAGTTCGAAAAGCAGCACGGCGTCAAGCTCGGCTTCATGTCTTTCTTCGTGAAGGCCTCCATCGAAGCGCTCAAGCGCTTTCCGGTGGTCAACGCCTCCGTCGACGGCAATGACATCGTCTACCACGAGTACTACGACATCGGCGTCGCCGTCTCGACCGAGCGCGGTCTCATGGTGCCGGTGATCCGCGATGCCGATACCAAGAGCTTCGGCGACATCGAGAAGGAAATCGGCGTGTATGCCGCGAAGGCGCGCGATGGCTCCATCAGCATCGAAGACCTGACCGGCGGCACGTTCACCCTCACCAATGGCGGTGTGTTCGGCTCGCTCATGTCGACGCCCATCGTCAATGCGCCGCAGAGCGCGATCCTCGGGATGCACAAGATCCAGGAGCGCCCGATGGTCGTGAATGGCGAGATCAAGATCCGCCCGATGATGTATCTCGCGGTGACCTACGACCATCGCATCATCGATGGGCGCGAGGCCGTGCAGTTCCTCGTCGCCGTGAAGGAATGCCTGGAAGATCCGGGTCGCATGCTGCTGCAGGTGTGAGGCCGCAGGCGCGCGTGATGCCGCGGGTTACGCGGCTCGTCACGCGAGCGCTCGCGGCGCGAATCGCTGCGGGTCGCATGCGGGCAGCGCACCCGGGCGCAAGCGCGGGGACCTTGGCGCTGCGGCCGCTGCGGCCACACGCTGTTCCTTCGACTTGTTAACAATGACCCTGACCCTCATTTGAAAGACCAACATGGCTGATACCAACTCTTTCGACGTCATCGTTATCGGTGGCGGTCCGGCGGGCTATCCCGCCGCCATCCGCGCGGGTCAGAACAAGCTCAGCGTCGCGTGCATCGACGAGTGGAAGAATCTCGATGGCTCGCCGGCGTTCGGCGGCACCTGTCTCAACGCAGGCTGCATTCCGTCGAAGGCGCTGCTGGAGTCTTCGGAGCTGTACCACAAGGTGCAGTCGGAGCTGGCGGTCCACGGCATCAAGGCGTCCGGCGTGTCGCTCGATCTCGCCGCCATGCAGAAGCGCAAGGCGACGATCGTGAAGGGCATGACCGGCGGCATCCTCGCCCTGTTCAAGGGTGCGGGCGTCACGCCGCTGCAGGGGCACGGCAAGCTGCTCGCGGGCAAGCGCGTCGAGTTCAAGGCGAATGACGGCAGCACGCGCGTGCTCACGGCGAAGAACGTCGTGCTCGCGTCCGGCTCGGCGCCGACCGAGCTGCGCTCGGCACCGTTCGATGGCAAGCACATTGTGGATTCCTGGGGTGCGCTCGAGTTCGCCGAAGTGCCGAAGCGTCTGTGCGTGATCGGCGCGGGCGTCATCGGGCTCGAGCTCGGCAGCGTGTGGAAACGTCTCGGAAGCGAAGTGGTGGTGCTCGAAGCGCTGCCGGACTTCCTGCCGTCGGCGGACCAGCAGGTTGCGAAAGAGGCCATGCGCCACTTCAAGAAGCAGGGCCTCGACATCCGCCTTGGCGCGAAAGTCACCGGCGCCAAGGTCGAAGGTAGCGCGGTCAACGTTGCTTACACGGATGAGAAGGGCGCGTCCCAATCGCTCCAGGTGGACAAGGTCGTGGTCGCGATCGGCCGCCGGCCGTTCACCAAGGACCTGCTCGGCGACGGCACGGGCGTGCAGCTCGACGAGCGCGGATTCATCAAGGTGGACAACGAGTGCCGCACGGGCGTGGAAGGCATCTGGGCGGTCGGCGACGTGGTGCGCGGGCCGATGCTCGCGCACAAGGGCAAGGAAGAAGGCGTGATGGTGGCGGATCTGATCGCCGGCCACTTCGCCGAAGTGAATTACAAGACCGTGCCGTCGGTCATCTACACGCAGCCGGAGATCGCCTGGGTCGGCAAGACCGAAGAGCAGGTGAAGGCTTCAGGCATCGAGTACAAGACGGGCGTGTTTCCGTTCCTCGCGAGTGGCCGCGCCAAGGCGATGGAAGCGGCGGCCGGCTTCGCCAAGGTGGTTGCGGCGAAGGCGAGTGACGAGATCCTGGGCGTGCACATCATCGGGCCGATGGCGGGCGAGCTGATCGCCGAAGCAGTGCTGGCGATGGAATATTCGGCGAGCAGCGAGGACCTGCAGCGGACCATTCATGCGCATCCGACGCTGTCGGAAGCCGTTCACGAGGCTGCGCTGGCGGCCGACAAGCGGGCCATCGATTCGCTGAACCGATAAGGTTCGGCCGGAAGGATTGGCACCCCTCCGGGGTGCCGCGATCCGCCGCGCTTCAATCCGTCCCTTCCACGAGGCAGCGCTTCGGCTCGCGCGCCCGCAACTCATCGATCGGGACGTCCCGCCAACCGCTTCCATCCTTCTCCTGCAGCCGATTCACAGCGACCAGCGACAGCAGGATGTAGCCATCCTTAGTGGCCTTCGACAACTTCACGACCGTGCAACCCCAGTTCGTGACATCCGTGCGCCCCTCGAACCAGCCGGACTCGATACCCGACCCCTCGATTCGCACAGGAACATTCGACGCGATCCCGCCTGCGAGCGCAGACACCGAAACCACCGAACCGACCAGCAGGGCTGCAACGCGCTTCATCGACCATTCCTCCGGCACACGCTGGACCTCCCAGCGATGTACCGAGGAACGCGCAGCTGCGTCCGAAATCAGCTCATCGCTTGAGCAGTCGCTTCAAAGTGTTCCTTAGATGGGTGCTGAGCGTGCCGAGTTTCTCCTTCTCCGAGCGCGACCGGCTCGCTTCCTCACGCGCGCGAATGGCGCGAGCCGCAAGCGGCGCAGCCGTGCGGTCGAACTCACGCTCGACAATGCGCATCTTTTCGTCTTCGGGAGCGCCGAGCGGTGTGTAGTTGCCGAGCTTGCGTCGAACCGGTGGCGGGCTCGACCGGCGTGCTGATCCCACCCAAGGGATACCT
>JBDZVF010000071.1:0-18127 GCA_040255575.1 Pseudomonadota bacterium
AACGAGCTGCCGTCGGTGCGCCCGGCCTCGGCGCAACTTACCTCGCAGAACACCGGCATTCAGGCCATCAACCTGCGCGGCCTGAACGGCACGAACAACGCCAGCACCCGCACCCTGGTGCTGGTCGACGGCCGACGCTTCGTGCCGACCACCGTCACGGGCGTGGTCGATTCGAACGTCGTGCCGAGCGCGCTCATCGATCGCATTGAAGTCGTCACCGGTGGCGCCTCCGCCGCGTGGGGCTCGGATGCCGTCGCCGGTGTCGTGAACTTCATCTTCAAGCCGAAGATCGACGGGTTTCAGGGCACGGCCCAATACGGCATGTCCGAGCGGGGCGACAACGAGGAAACCAGTCTCTCGCTCGCGTGGGGCACGAGCTTCGCCGATGGCCGCGGGCAGGTGATGATCGCCGGCGAGTACGACTCGCAGAAGGACCGGCAGAGGTGGGGCGACCGCGAATGGTCCAACCGGCGTACCGGCTTCGTCAGCGGCGCCGTGAACGGCGTCAACGTCGCGCGCCTGCAGGCCGACGGCCTCACCATGTCGGGCGTGACGACTGGCGGTGTGATCGTCGCAACCAACGGCGGACCGCTGCCGGCGACGAGCCCGCTGCGCGGGATTCAGTTCGGCCCGGGCAGCACGGTGCTGCCCTTCAACTACGGCACGAACGCGGGCAACGTCGTGATGGTCGGCGGCGATGGCGACTGGTGGGAGGACTTTCTGCTGATGTCCGCACCGGTCGAGCGCAAGAACGTCTACGGGCGCACGACTTTCGCTTTCACCGATAGCGTGCGTGGCTCCTTCGAGGCGTCGGTCATGAAATCGAGCACGGCCTCGCCGACGCAGCCGCTCTACAACCCCAACGCTGACGCCACGATCAACATTGCAAACGACAACGGCTATCTGCAGACGTTGCCGGGCCTGCAGCCACTGCGCGACATTCTTGCGGCGAATCCGGGCATCACCTCGTTCTCGATGGGACGGCGCCATGCCGAGCTCGGGCGCGATATCTTCGCGGTCGACAATCGCTCGACCCGCTTCGTAGCGGCGCTGGACGGCGACCTGGGCGAGGACTGGCGCTGGAAGGCCTACGGCACGCGGGGCGAGACGCAGTACGACTCGAACGTTCCCAATCACCTTACGCAATCGAACGCACGCGCGGCGTTCGATGCAGTGCTGGAGAACGGAGAGATCATCTGCCGCATGAACTCCACGCTGCCCGCGAACATTGCCATCGTGAGCTCGCCGACGTATTCCGGCCGCGGCGCTGCGCCCGGGTGTGTGCCGGCGAACGTGTTCGGTCCGGACACGCTCGATGCGGACGTGAAGAATTACATCGTCGCGGCGCAGACGTTCTCCGCCAAGTACGTCCAGGAAGCGGCCGGCGCTTCGATCCAGGGCGAGCCGTTCTCGACCTGGGCGGACAAGGTATCGCTCGCCGGCGGCATCGAGTGGCGCAAGGAGTCCCTCAACGGCGACAGCGATCCCATCTCGCAGCAGACCAACCCGGTGTATCCGACCGGCGGCTTCCAGTTCGGCAACCCGAAGCCGATTCACGGCTCGTACGACGTGAAAGAGGTGTTCCTCGAGACTGTGGTGCCGCTGGCGAAGAACCAGTCCTGGGCGCAGGCGCTCGACCTGAACGCCGCCGCGCGCCGCACTGACTACAGCACGAGCGGAGAGGTGACGACGTGGAAAGCGGGCCTGACCTATCGGCCCATCGACAGCCTGATGTTCCGCGGCACTCGGTCCCGCGATATCCGTGCGGCCAACCTCAACGAGCTGTATGCCTCGAGCACCATTATCGCATTCGGCGCCACCGACTACGGTCTCGTCGTGAACGGTGTGCCGAGCGCCTACAACGGGCTGCAATCGACGACCGGCAACCCAAACCTGCTGCCGGAAAAGGCGGACACCAAGACGTTCGGCGTCACCTGGGAGCCCGAGTTTCTGCGCGGGCTGCGTGCCTCGGTGGACTACTTCGATATTGCGATCGACGACGCCATCACGGCACGCGGTGCGCAGACGATCGTCGAAAGCTGCTATGGCCAGCAGGGCAGTGTGCAGAATCCGGCGGATTGCCTCCTCATCAGCCGCGATGCGACCTCGGGGCGCATCTCGAAAGTGGATACCTTTCCGATCAACTCCCAGTCGCAGTCCACTCGCGGCGTCGATTATGAGCTCGGATATGCCACTCACCTGCCGCCGGAGTTCGGAGGCGGTAACCTGAGGCTGCGCCTGCTCGCTACGCAGCTCATGCGACTCACGTTGCTCGGCGTCGACCGGGCCGGGGAGATCGGCACGGGAAACAGCTCGCCACGCTGGCGTGGCACGCTCAGCGCAACGTATCAGAAAGGAGCCTGGACGTTGTTCGGCCAGACGCGATACATCGACAGCGGCACGTACAACAACACCTACGGCCCGACCGCGATCTCCAACAACGAGATGGCCTCGCGCACCTACGTGGACGCAACCGTGCAGTACCAGTTCGAGAACACGAGCCTGGGCTCGCTGCAGTTGTTCGGCCGCGTGACGAACCTGTTCGATCGCGATCCTCCCGTGGTGGGTAATGCGCTGATCAACTCGCCGCCGACCAACCAGGCGCTCTACGATGTGAGCGGCCGTTCATACGTCGTTGGCCTGCGAGTCGGCTTCTGAGCACACGGTCACGAGGGAAGACAAACGCATGAAAACCCTGATTCATTGTTTCCGGGCGATGCGCGGCATGCGCCTGGTGGTGGCCGCGATGGCGCTTGCCTTCGCCGCTCACGCCAGCGCCGAAACCGTGCTCATCACGGGAGCCAATTCCGGCATCGGGCTCGAGTTCGCACGGCAGTATGCGCAGAAGGACTGGACAGTCATCGCGACTCATCGGCACAAGGACACCCCGGAGTCGCTCGCGAAGCTCGTGGCAAAGCACCCGAAGGTGCGGGTGGAGACGATGGATGTCACGAGCAAGGACTCCGTGTTTGGCCTTGCGAAGAAGCTGCAGGGACAGCCGATCGATGTGTTGATCAACAACGCGGGCATCTTCTGCCTGTGCGATTGGATGGACGCAAACGACACGAGCCAGCGATTCGGCACGCTGCGCTATGAGGATTTCGACCCGATCTTCGAGACCAATGTGCGCGGAGTGATCATGGTCTCCGAGGCATTCGTGTCGAACGTGAAGGCGAGCACGCAGAAGAAGATGATCACGATCTCCTCGACCGTGGGCACCATCAGCAAGCCCGGCAACCGTTCGTTCTGGTACGGCGCGAGCAAGGCCGCCGTCAACAAGATCAACGTCAACCTGGCTGAAGTCCTGAGGAGCTCCAACGTCATCGTCGTCCCGATGCATCCGGGCGCGGTACACGTGGAGAAGCAAGCGACCAAGCAGGGCAACTTCATCGAAACGGATTACTCGATCCGGCAGATGATCGCCACCATCGGCAAGCTCAAGATGAGGGATTCAGGCAAGTTCCTGAATTACGATGGCACGGAGCTTCCCTGGTAAATGCCCCCCGTTTGCCAGGGTAACGTGGCGTTCCGCACACGCCTGAGGTGTGCGGAACGCTACCTCGCTCGTGAGAGGGGGCCGGTCAGCCAGTAGTTTGCTGATCGTTGCCCATCTACGGCGCTCGAGGCGCGGTGGCAGGCAATCTCATTTGCGATGCGCTCTCCCGCACCCCGAGGTAACCCTTGATCGAAGCGATCACCAGCGGCACCGCGCCGAAGACGATGAACACGACGTCCCCGGGCAGACGCAGCCACTCGAGCAACAGCGAGCGCGGGCTGGCGATGTGCTCCAGGCTGCGTGCATGCCAATAACCGTTCTGTACAGCGTCCCACACTTGCAGCACGCCGGCGGGGAACAAGCTCATCAGCACCATCATGGCGAGGCCGATGTTGGTGCCCCAGAATGCGACCTTGACGTACTTTTCGATGCCTGGCCAGCGCGCGTCGGTGCTGGTCTGGCGTAGCACGAACACCATCAGCGCGATTGCCAGCATGCCGAAGACGCCCATCAAGGCGGAGTGTCCGTGCGTGGGCGTCAGGCCCGTGCCGACCTCGTAGTAACTGACGATCGGCAGGTTGAGCAGAAGCCCGAACATGCCTGCGCCGACGAAGTTCCAGAAGCCCACCGCCATCAGAAAGTAGAAGGTCCACTTGTGTGGGATCGCGACCTTCTTGCCGCAGATCTCACATTGGCCGCGAGTGGTGCGCACGAAATCCCACGCGTCGAGCGTCAACAGGGTGAGCGGCACGACTTCCAGCACCGAGAACATGGCCGACAATGCCATGTTGAGATTGCTCTGACCGGTGAAATACCAATGATGACCCGTGCCGATCACGCCGCCGAGGAAATACAGGATCGCATCGAGATAAATCACTCGGAGTGCGACGTTACGGCGGGTCATGCCAAGTTGATAGAAAGTGAGCGCTACGACAGTGGTGGCGAAGAACTCGAAGTAGCCTTCCACCCAGAGATGGATGATCCAGAAGCGCCAGGTATCGACGACGGTGTAATTCGTTTCCGCGCCGTAAAACAGCGCCGGCGTGTAGAACACCGGAATCGCGAGTGCCGCCAGCATGAACATCCTGGCAAGTGGCCGGCTCGCGGGGTTGGCCACCGAGCGCGGCCTTGCCATCGACCACACCAGACTGAACCACACCACCAAACCCACGACCAACAGGTACTGCCAGAACCGACCGAGCTCCAGGTACTCCCAGCCCTGATTACCGAGCCAGAACCACCAGTCTCCCAGCTTCTGCAGGATGCCGAGCCACACGCCCAGCAGGCTCCCACCGATCACCACGACGAACGCCGCAAATAGAATATTCACCCACCGGGCGAACCAGCGAGGCTCGTCGGCGCGTAGCGAGCGCGCCAGAAAAAGCGCGGCGGCAACGTACGCCGTGGCAATCCAGAAAATGGCCGTTTGCAGATGCCAGGTGCGCAACAGGTTGCTGGGGAAAATGCTCTCTAGCTGGAAGCCGTAGAAGCTGACCGGATCCGCGCGGTAGTGCGCCACGGCGCCCCCGACCAGGGTCTGCATGAGAAACAGAACGGCGACCACGACCGAGAACTTCACCAGCGCGCGCTGCCCTGGACTCGCCTCGCCGGGCACCAGATGCGGGTGGATGTGATGACCGCGGCTCACCCATCCCAGATAGTCGAATTTTCCGAATGCCAGCAACACGGCCGCGGTACCCGCGAGGAGCACGAGCAAGCTCAGGGCGCTCCATAGCAACGCACTGGGTGTCGGCACGTTGCCGACGCTCGGATCGTACGGAAAGTTGTTGGTGTAGGAATGCTGCTGCCCGGGACGATTCGCTACGGAAGCCCATGCGGCCCAGGTAACGAACGCCGTGAACTGGCGCAGTTCGTTCGGATCGGAGATGAGGTTGGGCTTCAGCCCGCCGTTGCGCGCGGGGTCGTGAAAGTATTCAGTCCAGTAACCGATCTGCTGTGCGAAGGCCAGGGATTGCGGCGGGGTCAAGCGCAGTACGCCAGTCGCGGGATCGTAGCGATTGATCTTGAGATCTACCGCCGTTTCGGCGCGCACCGCGGCCTGTTGCGCAGGGCTCAGTGCAGACAGCGGTTGCCCGTAGTTCTGTTGCGCGATGGCGGCGGCAGTATCCTCGCCAATGCGGTGTAGCGCTGCGGCTGAGAAATCCGGCCCGAGATAGCCGCCGTGTCCCCAGATGCTGCCATTGTCCATCAGGCCGTACTTCAGAAAAATGGTCTGGCCTGTACGGATATCGTTGCCGCTGAAGACGACGGCCCCTTCGGCATCCAGCACCTGATCGGGGATCGGCGGCGCGTTCCGATAAGCAAGCAGGGTGATGGCGACCAGAGCGGCGAAGCCGACCACCAGCACGATCAGCGCTGTGCGCAGCCACCAGGGCGACAGGTCCGGATCGGCGTCGGTCAGCGGCTGACCCGCGACGGTGGGTGACTCTGCGTGTTCGACCATCGCTGACTCCCTCTTATTGGCGGGCCGGCTCGAGACTTATTGGCCGCGTGCACGTCCGAAGACGTGGACGTCGTGATTACGCCTGCGCCGCTTTGAAGTATTCGGATTCGCTCATCGGTATCCTCTCTGCGGGCGATCGTCCGTTCTGTGACTGCAGCGCCGGTTCGGATGCAGAAGCCCGAGACCGCGAGAGTACCTGTTCGACGCGGGCCCGGCAGAGGCCATCGACGCATCGCCATACAACTTCATCACCCTCGTGTGCGCCCAAGAGTGCGGCCATCGCGTACGTCCGCCAAAAAGGTGCGTTGCCCACGGACTGCGCCGGCGGGGGCGCCACAGTAATGATGAAGACACGGCCGGTGTCCATATCCTGGAGACGAACCTGGCTGTACAAGGTAACAACCCCGGCAGGAAGCTCGCCTGCCTCCACACTGCGCGCAGTCTCTACATTCTCCTCCAGGGCCGCAATCGCCGCCGCCTCGCGGGCAAGACGGGCTTCGTGCACACAGATGAATCGTCGAAGGCACTCGCGATCGGCGCGACTCAGTAGTGGAGTAATGGATTGCAAAGCAGTTCTCCTCGCAGTCAGTGCGGTCAACGAACACTCGGAAAGTGTTTTAGGCCGAAGCTCCTCAGTGGACTCAAATTCGTGCTTGACAGGCTAGGTCGCGGAGCATCGGGTGACAAGCGATGAATAGCGGCGGCAGAGATCGGAATTGTCGATGCGAGGAGTGCGCGTAGCGGTTGAAGTTCAACCGTACAGGTAATGCGCAGTGTCGTCAGAGCGCTAGCGTGAGAAACAGCGCGACCAGCGGAAGCACTATCAGAAGCACTATGAGGCCGGCATTGGGCGCGGCTCTCAACCACGCCCAACCACTATGTGCCGGTTGAGCCCTCACCATCTGCGCGGGCAGTGCCAGTCGCCGAGGTGGGGCGCTCCCGTACGCGTATTGTCGAACGCTGCAGGATGTTGCCGGCCGCATCAACGATCAATCGCAGACGTTGCCGTCGGTGAAAAAACGTAAGCCGAAAGCGGCCTGCATCTTCTCCGATACCTTGCTCGCACCGGCTCGTGAGGTGCCCTGCGCGCATCAACGGCTGAACTTGCGCCGGGTCTATGGAAAGACCTTCCCCAATCAGGGCCGCATCCACGCTCAGCGCGCCCTCTTGAAACTCGATCGAGCTCATTGCATGGCCTCCACGCCGGTGCGGCAGTGTTGTCCTGTCAGATTCGTGGACGGCGCGCCGGTTCCCGGAACGTGCTCGCGCTCATCCGCGCTGGTATGCGAATTAGTACGTAAGCTGCACGTAGTTGCGCGTATTCGTGCCCCGCAATCCCACTACGCGGCAGATAGTCCGACAGGGGATCGAACAACATCGCGAGCTTCAGCGGGGTACGTGGGGCTCGCCGGCCGGCAATGACATGCCAAGCGAGTAGATGGTCGTGGCGAGGGCCGCGGGACTTGTCTTCTTCTTTAGGCGCCCGCAGGCTCCTCCACGCGCCCATCTGCGTGTCGCGCAAACCGCCCCTGCGTGCGCGGATGCACGGGGGCATTTGTGTCCCAGGGCCAGCGACCGAACTGCGTGCGGCGGTAATCCGCAAAGGCCTGCTGGATCTCCTGCTGCGTGTTCATGACGAACGGGCCGTACTGCGCCACGGGTTCGCCGATCGGGCGACCTTGCAGAAGCAGGAGCTCGCCTTCGCGATCGCCATTTTCGAGCGCCACGTCCTGATCGGCGAAAAGCTCTATCGCAGAACCAGCGCGCACGGTTTCGCTGCCGATGGCGATCGTGCTGCCGTTGAAGAAATACAGCGCGCGGTTCGCCAGCGCATTGGCGCGCGGCAACGTCCATGTTGCATGCGGGTCCATCCTGATCGTCCAGATTGCGAGATCGGCCTCGGCGCGCGAAGCCCAGGAGTCGGGCGGCGGCGCTGGGGGCTTGATGTCCCCGAGTGCGCCGGCGACAAGCGTCACGTCTGTAGCTCGGCCTGCGTCATCCGCAACTCGCACGCGCGGAATGGAATCCGCCCAGAACATGGAGAAGTAGGGCGCGCTGAACTTGTTCGACGCCGGCAGGTTCAACCAGATCTGGAAAAGCTCCAGCGGATTCGGCGTGTGACGTCGCGTGAGCGGGAACATCTCCGAGTGCTCGACGCCACGGCCCGAGGTGAGCCACTGCACGTCGCCATGCCCGAAGCGCGCGGTGGCACCGAGCGAATCCGAATGATCGATCAGCCCCTGCCGGACGATGGTGACGGTTTCGAAGCCTCGATGCGGATGGCGCGGAAAGCCCGGCACGGTGTCACCGTGATACATGCGCCAGCCGTCCTTTCCGGCGAAGTCCTGGCCGATGTCGCGGCCGGCCAGTGATGCCGCGGGTCCCATGCCCTCATTGCCGGCCGGGTAGGCATCCTGGTGGTAAACGCAGAACAGGAACGGATCGATCGTCTGCCACGGGAAGCCGAGCGGGCGAACTTGCTTGATGAGCTTTTTCATTGGTGTGCATTTAGGCCAATACCCAAATGGGTGTCAATGAAACGCGCTCGCCCAATAAAAAGGCCCCGCCAGTCGAAACTGGCGGGGCCTCGTGTGGTCGCTCGATATGGCTCAGCCGAAGATGTGGAACACCGACTCCAGCACCAGGCCCGTCGCGATACCCGCGAGCACGGCGTCACCATTGACGCGCACCCAGTGGTATCCGCGCGGCGGGGCGCGGAGCCCACACTCCCGGTAGTCCGCGATGACGTATTGGCGCTGGTAGTACGCAACCGGCAACCGATCGCCCCGACGCCACGTGCGCTGGTAGTACCCCGGCGGGCGGTGATACACGCCATAGCGCACGGGCGCGCGATACACGACACGAGGGGCGGGGCGGTACACGTGCACGTCGCGGTGCTGATGGGTGGCACGCGGAGGATCACGATGGCTGGAATGGCCCCGGTCATGCGCCATTGCGGCCGTACCGGCCAGCAGGGAAGCGACCAGAGCACCGACAATAGCAACGCGTTTCATACGACACTCCTGCAAGTTCCACGTCATTTCGACGTGGGCGGCAGGATGCGTGGCAGGACTTTGAGACAAGCTGAACGGGTCATTCAGAAATCGTTCATTTTGTTGCCAGCCGCAAGGGACGACGCAGCCATCGAGCCGCGCAAATGCCGTACCCTTCGCGCCCATGCTCAACACGCCATCGCTCCTGACCGCCGTCACGTACTCGGCGCTGCTGCTTTCCGTGCTCGGGCTCTGGGCCGGACGCTATGTCTGGATGGCACTCATGGGCGTTGCGATTGTGGCGGGCTACGCATCTGGCGTGCTGGAAGGGCTCGCCATCGTCTGGATAGCGGCGTTCGCAGGCGTTTGCGCGGGTTATCACCGGGCGCGCGCTCTGCCTGCGCGAGGGCTCAAGCGGCGCGTGGCACTCGGGTTCAGTGCGCTCGGCATTCTGGTGTTGGGTCTGTTGCTCGGCATGCACGTGCTGCCTGGCTTTCACAACTTTCTCGTGCTCGACAAAGTGGTGATCTCGAGCGGCGCGGCGCCTTACACGCTCTATTTGAACTTCGACAAGACGCTGATCGGCGTCTTCATCCTTGGCCTTTGTCACCAGCCACTGCTCGCTCGCCGAAAGCAGTGGGCGGAAGCCTTGCGCCGCGCAGCGCCGATCGTGCCGATTCACATTGGCCTCGTCGCGGCAGGCGCAGCCGCAATCGGTTATCTCACGTGGCAGCCGAAGTGGGTGTCACTCTTCGCGCTCTGGGCACCAGTGAACCTGTTCTTCGTGTGCTTGAGCGAAGAGGCGGTGTTTCGTGGACTTATTCAGCGGGAGCTGAATGCGGCTTTACGTGGAGTCTCTGGCGGGAGCCCGATTGCTATCGGCGTCAGCGCAGCACTGTTCGGGTTGGCTCACTTTGGCGGCGGCGTGAGTTACATCGTTCTCGCAACGGCCGCCGGGCTGGGTTACGCCATCGTCTATCACCGGACACGGAGCATCGAGATGTCGATGCTCGCGCACTTCGCGCTGAACAGCGTGCACTTTCTGCTGTTCACGTATCCGGCCCTCGCCTGATCCGGCGGAAGATCAGGCGATCAAGGCTGCAGCCGCGGCATGATGCGTGTCTCGATGCGGTTCTTGATTGCGTCCGCGAACACCGGGCGCAGCTGCGCGATGTGCTCATCCGAGAGTGCCTTCAGATCCGGACCGGGTTCGAAGCCGGGCCAGTCGTAGACGCGATTGCCGCCCCAGTCGCGCAGCAGTAGCTCCTGCCCATCCTCGTCTTTCACAACGACGATCACCTGAGTGAAGTCGAACACGCCAGCGGGCGTGCTGCCGATGGGCGTGTCGCTCGTCGAGAAACCGAAGCCCTGCATCGAGCCCGGCAAGCGGCTGTAGCGGTCACCCTCCACAAATTCGGGCTCGCTGTTTGCGCCCGGCGCCACGACGATGAGGGCGGCGAGGGTTTGCGCCTTCATGATGCGGCCGAGCTCCTTCATGCAGCCGCGCGGCAGGCGATCCGAGCGTGGTTTCTCGACGATCCACGACTGGCGCTCCTTGCGAAGGGTCTCGGTGGCAGCCACCGCCACAGGCTGGAAGCCGGCGGCGTTGAGGGATGCGATGAGCGGGTCGTCGATGAGGTCGGCAGGGACCCAGTTGCCCCGGTAGGTGCGCATGAAATTGTTCACCTCGGAGCGCCCGATGTGAAAGTGAATTACATCGCTCGTCACGAGGTCGATGATGCCGACGCGCGCGCCGGAGGGAATGGCGGGAGCGTCCGCTCCCCAGGCGCCTTCAGCAAGGCAAAACAGGCAGGCAATCAGAACGAGCCGAAGTCCAGACATGCTCTTCCCCCTCGTGCGTCGGCGGCCCGCTCCATTGTCGGCAGGCTCGCTTTTGATGTTGTGGCGGGGATCTTACATCCCTCATCCTCCCGAGCAACCCACAGCGCGGCGGTTTCGACCTTCGTTCATCGACGGCTGGCGGGCGCTTGGGTACGTTTTCGCGACTCGCCAGACGCCGCAGCGCGCGGCAGGGACATCCATCACATGCGTACTCAGATCATTGCGGCACTCGTCGCGGCGTCGCTCGCGACGATGTCGGCCCAGGGAGCGTCCGTCGATACCAAACGCCTGATTGCAGCCAATTCACCGGAGAACGCAGGGCAGTGGATGTCCTACGGCCGGGACTACACCGAGCAGCGTTTCAGCCCGTTGAAGCAGATCAACGCCGATAACGTGAGCCAACTCGGCCTTGCCTGGTATGGGGATCTCTACGAGCGAGGCGGCAGCTACGAGGCCACGCCAATCGTGGTGGATGGGCGCATCTTCGTCTCGAGCCCGTGGAGCAAGGTCTACGCGTTCGACGCGAAAACCGGCAAGCAGCTCTGGAAGTACGACCCCAAGGTGCCCGGCGGCTGGTCCGTGAAGCTCTGCTGCGGAATCGTGAATCGCGGCGTGGCGGTGTGGCAGGGCAAGGTCCTCTGGGGAACGCTGGACGGGCGGCTCATCTCGGTCGATGCCCGCACGGGCAGGAAGAACTGGGAGCGTCAGGTGCTCGATCCGGAGCTGACGCTCTCGATCACCGGTGCGCCGCGCATCGCGGATGGGCGCATCTTCATCGGTGAGGCGGGCGCCGAGTTCCATCAGCGCGGCTTCATGGCTGCGTACTCGGTCGACAATGGCAAGGAGCTGTGGCGCTGGTGGGCGGTGCCGGGCGATCCCTCGAAAGGTTTCGAGCAGCCCGAGCTCGAATGGGCAGCGAAAACCTGGAAGGGCGAGTGGTGGAAGACGGGCGGCGGCGGCACGCCGTGGGACGGCATCACGTACGACCCCGTCACGGGCCTCCTCTACGTGGGCACCGGAAACGGCGCACCGTGGCCGGCGGAGGTGCGCTCGCCGGGCGGCGGCGACAATCTCTTCACCTCATCCATCGTTGCGCTCGATGCGAAGACCGGCAAGTACAAGTGGCACTACCAGGAAACGCCGGAAGACAGCTTCGATTTCGATAGCACGCAACAGATCGTCACCGCCGATCTCACGATCAACGGTGAGAAGAAGCACGTGGTGATGCACGCCCCGAAGAATGGCGTGTTCTACGTGCTCGATGCATTCACGGGCAAGCTGATTTCCGGCAAGCCGTTCGTGCCAACGGTCAACTGGATGAGCGGGCTCGATGAGAACGGCCGGCCGATCCTCACGCCCGAGGCCAATTACGGCAAGACCCACCGCGGCTTCAACGTCGTGCCTTCCGCCGGCGGCGCGCACAGCTGGTACCCGATGGCCTTCAGCCCGGACACCGGCCTCATGTATATCCCGACGAACTACGGCAGCTTCCCCCTCGTGGCGGAAGCCGGCGCGAAGATGGGCAACCAGCTGCTCTCTATCAATGTCGCCAAGCGCCCGCAGGATCCGCCACCGAAGCTCGAAGGCGCGGGCTCGTACCTCCTGGCGTGGGATCCGGTGAATAACAAAGAAGTGTGGAAGCAGCCGAAGGGCACTTCCCGCTCCGGTGTGATGGCGACTGCCGGCAACCTCGTGTTTCACGGCTCCGGCCCGACCTTCTCGGCGTTCCGCGCGGATACGGGGGAGCAGGTGTGGACCACCAACACTCAGTCGAACGTCATGGGTGCCGCCGCGAGCTACGCGATCGATGGCGAGCAATACGTCGCCGTGGTGGCTGCTGGCCAGGGTCTCTTCGGCGGCACCGGCGGTTACTGGGCGCCGAACTACGCGCGGTTGCTCGTGTACAAGCTGGGTGGCAAGGCCACGCTGCCTGAGATGATCACGTACACGCCGCCCCCGCTCAGCCCGCCGGATGAGTTCGGTACGCCAGAGCAACTGGCGAAGGGCGAAGCGCTCTTCAACGCAAACTGCAACAGCTGCCACGCGAACAACGGCAGGCTCAGCAGCCTTTTCCCGGACCTGCGATACGCCGGTCCGATCCATGGCGCCGAAGCGTTCAAGGCGATCGTGATCGATGGGGCGCTCGAGCCGAACGGCATGGTGTCCTTCCGCAAGGTGCTGAAGCCCGCGGATGCCGAAGCCATTCGCGCCTACGTCGTGCATCTCGCGCACGAGCTGAAGAAGAATCCGCCGCCGCCGAATCCGTTCGGCTTGGGCCCGCCTCCGGCGCCGGCCGCGGGCGGGCAGGGCGCGTCGCCGCCTGCCGGTGCTTCACCGGCCGCTTCGCCTGGAGCGGGTGGTGGGACGCCGCCGTCGGCGCCCCATCAGTAAGCCCGGCACAGCAAGCGTGGCGCACGGACTCCAAACGGAGTTGTATCGGCCTTGACCCGTATGCTTCGTGCAACGGCGAGGTGCTCCGCGCGCCTCGCCGAGGCCGAGTTGAGCACTCTACGCAACAACTTCCGGCGCCCCAATTTCCTTAGCGCGCTAACTCTGGTTGCAACTGGAACCGCCCGAGAAAACGTATGCGCGCGAAGTGAATTGTCATCACGCGGACTGATGTGTGCGTGGTGCATTTACCACCGTCCATTCCTTGACCACATTCACACGTTGTACCTTGCAATCTACGTGTCTGTATGGTCGTATCGTTTTCGTCAGCGACCAACAAAAGCAAAAGGGCTCGCTGAGGGGGACAACCTGGATTGTTCATTGTGCTGGCCGCGCGGAGCGCGGCTGCATGTGCGCAGCCGTGCACATGACAAACAGCGCAACGGTCAGTCCTTTTCGCTTGGTCTCGACTTCCCCTCAGTGCGCTCCTGCTTCGCGGTTGCCGGTCGCTTCGCACTAACTTTGGGATGGGGGGGTTAATGAAGAGCAAGTCCTTTCAACAGCACGTCTCGGTCGCCGCGACGGTTGCCGCGATACTCGGTGGCGTCGCACTTTCCACTCACACCCCTGCGGCCTTCGCGCAGGACTCACTCGAGATTACTGAAGTCGTGGTCACCGGTTCGCGCATCATGCGCAAGGACCTGACCTCGAACAGCCCACTCGTGACGGTCGACACGGCAGCCCTGGAGCAGCGTGCGGGCCTCAACATCGAGTCTTATCTGAACCAGCTGCCGGCGTTCAACCCGGCAGCCGCACCGACGATTCTCAACGGCCCTGGCAGTAACTCCGACGTGCAGATCTCGGCCGTGAGCTCGGTCGGTATCTCCGCGGTCTCGCTGCGCGGCCTCGGCCCCAACCGCACGCTGACGCTGATCGACGGCCGCCGCGCGGTGCCGAACAACGCGCTGATGGTGGTGGACGTCAACGGCATTCCTTCCTCGATGATCAAGCGCGTGGAGATCATCTCCGGCGGCGCATCGGCGGTGTACGGCGCCGACGCCATGGGCGGTGTCTCGAACTTCATCCTGCGCAAGGACTTCGAGGGTCTCGAGGTCGACGCGCAGTACGGTGGCGCCGAAGCCGGCGACAACCAGGAAATCCGCGCCTCCGGCATCATGGGCACGAAGGTGGCGGACGGCAAAGGCCACATCGTCATCGCGACCGAGTACTACAAGCGCGATCCGGCTTTCCAGAAGAACCGCGACTTCTTCACCAAGGGCTGGCAGGACCCGACGGTCCAGGGCAACTTCCTGAACTTCGTGTTCGGCGAGAACGGCTACAACTCGGTGTTCAATGCGCCGAATCCGGCCACGGTCACGAAGCTCGCCGGCAATCCGGCGTGCGGCTTCCCCGGGACCTGCGGATTCACCGGCTTCCGCTTCAACCCGGATGGCTCGGTGTTCTTCCCGACCGGCAACAACATGGGCACGTTCGGCAAGCCGATCGACGGCCTCGTTTACTCGACGTACTACGGGTACGACACGACGAGGCTCAACAGCACGTTCAGCGATGCCGGCAACCCGGGAGGATTGGTCCCCTTCGTCAAGTACAACGAAGTCGAGGGCTACGCGAGCGCGCCGCAGACGCGCTACGCCCTCATGGCGACGGGCGAGTTCGATATCACCGACCACGTGAAGTTCTTCTCGGATGCGCGCTATGCGCAGAGCAGGACGAAAACGTTCCTCGCCGGCACGAACGCAAGCTTCGGCTGGGAAACCACGATCCCGTACAACGCCGCGACCGACAGTCCGTTCGATCCCTCAATCGACACCAAGATTGCGGGCAACATCGACAACATCCTCACGAATTGCACCAACGGTTTCACGTGTAACGCGAACGTCGCCAATCCGAACTTCGTCCCCCATGGGGATCAAAGAAGGAACGCGCAAGGCCAGCTGCTGGTCGGGCACCCGGTGCCAGTGGAGATGGCCATCCTGCTGAACAGCCGCGGCGACAACCCGAACACTCCGGCCAACGAGGCGCTGACGAGCGGCTGGGTTGCGGAGACCTATCCGCTCGACAGCTTCGGCCGTCGAGCGACGGTCGACGAAGTGCAGACGTTCCAGATCGAAACGGGCTTCCGCTTCGACCTGCCGGTCAAGGACTGGACGGGTGAGGTGTACTACTCACGTGGCGAGTCCACGACGTACAACGTGGCCCAGGGTAACAACTCCCTTGCACGCTGGCGTGCGGTGACCCAGGCCCCTGACTATGGGTACAACTCAGCCCTCCAAAGCAACGCGACCGGCGCCAGCCCGAACTTCGGTTCCGTGCCCGTGCCCTGCACGACGGGTTTCTACGACACGTTCTTCAAAGGCGATGCGAAGCCCTCGGAAGACTGTATTTACGCAGTTGCCGCGGCCCTGCAGACGCGCACGGAGAACCAGCAGGACGTGGTCGAGTTCAACACGCAGGGCGGGCTCTTCAACCTGCCGGCGGGCGAAATGCGCATGGCGGCCGGTTATCAGTACCGCCGCAATGCCGCGCAGTTCAACCCGGACATCCTGCAGTCGACCGCTTCACTGAACGATCAGGTGATCGGCGTATACCCGACCGGTTACCTCGATGCCCAGACGAGCGTGAAAGACGTCTACGGCGAGTTCCTGATCCCGGTGCTCGGCGGATACGACTGGTTGAAGAGAGTCGAGCTGGATCTCGGCGCCCGCAAGTCCGACTACGACAAGACCAAGGACACCTTCACCTGGAAGGCGAACGCCACGATCGAGATCAACGACGCGTTGATGTTCCGCGGCGGCTTCAACCGCGCGACGCGCGCGCCGAACCTCGGTGAGATGTTCCTGAACCTGCAGCAGGTGTTTGGTGCCGGCGGCACATTCGGCGATCCCTGCTACTACCTGTCGAACTCGCCGTTCGGCGCGGGTGGTGCGCTGACGACGAATCCGATCGCCGGCGGGGCCACGCCGCAGATCGCCAGCGGTCAGACGGCCGCGGGTGCGCAGAGCACGTACCTCATTTGCCGCGCGCAGATGGGTCAGGTGGGCTCGGACTACTTCTACGGGTCCGGCAACACCACTCTGCCGAGTGCGACGGGCGGTGGTTTTGCCTGGAACAATCAGATCGGCAACCCGGATCTGCGCTCGGAAACGGCCAACACGACGACCGTGGGTTTCGTGTTCCAGTCTCCCTCGGATAACGCGTGGCTGAAGAACATGTCCTTCACGATGGACTACTACCGTATCAAGATGAAGGACGTGATCGAGCCGTACTCGGTCGACTACGCCCGTTATCTCTGCTACGGGACGCAGCTTGTCGCTGATGAGGCTGCCGCTGCTGCTCGCGCTGCTTCTCCGGAGTGTCAGGCTGTTCCTCGCAACACGGCTAACGGTGGCGCGGTGACGCAGCTTCTCACCTACAGCAACCAGGCGACGGTCGACACGGCTGGCGTGGACTTCTCGCTGAACTGGTTCGGTAACTTTGGCGATCTCGGTCTCCAGAGCATTCCTGGCGGTATCGGCCTGAACATCCAGGGCACCTACCTGGACAAGTACATCACCAAGCTCTCACCTGCCAGCTTCGACGTGCCGATCGACTGGAAGGGATCGCTGGGTCCGAACGTGCCGGGCTTCAACAGCGGCGCGTATGACTATCGTCTGTTCACCTCGTTGAGCTACACGCTGCCGACCATGAACTTCAGCCTCCGCTGGAGATTCCTGCCGTCGGTGGATCACATGGCGCAGGCGACGGAGAGGGCGATCGTCAAAAACAACAACGCGGTGGTGAACGGCGCGGATGGCACGCTCCTCAGCTACACGCCGACGCAGCTGCAGGGCACGCCGTCGTACAGCCAGTTCGACTTCTCGTTCAGCTGGAACATCAACGACACGTACTCGGTCCGTGCGGGTGTCGATAACCTGTTCGACAAGGATCCGCCGATTGCCAGCACGACGACGACGGGCGGCAAGAACCTGGGTTACTCGACCGCGGATTGGGATACGGCCAGCCTGGCCGCCCTCTGCGCCGGCAAGCCGGGTTGCCAGCAGCCGAACGCGTACACGGTCCCGACCTCCGGTCAGGGCACGACGAGCGGTGGTTACTACGACACCCTCGGCCGTCGCTACTACATCGGCGTGAAGGCGAGCTTCTAAGTTCCCATACTCATAAGAATCGGAAAAACAAACTGGGGCGGGTGGCGACACCCGCCCTTTTCTTTGTGCGCCCGGCAGGGCGCACTCTCTTGGAGGTGAAAGTCCTCTACACACCCGGCAAGGGGAAGTGTTAGCTGAGCGGCAACGGTGCCCATCGCGAGGTGGGATCGGGAGGAAGCTGTGGGCAAAGCGCTGGCCTGACGAACAGGAAGC
This sequence comes from Pseudomonadota bacterium, assembly GCA_040255575.1. GTDB lineage: Bacteria > Pseudomonadota > Gammaproteobacteria > Steroidobacterales > Steroidobacteraceae > JADGHX01. The sequence continues at coordinate 17,563 of JBDZVF010000071.1, forward strand.
GGATAGAGGCGAGGCGTTGGGGTGAGACAGCAGAGATTGTCAAAGCCCGGTACTTGCACGGAACGGCGCGTCGTAGATCCGACAGGCATAAGTGTGAAGGAGAGTGCGCAATACCCGGGGAGATCTGAGTGCGTGCCGCTGTGCTACGGGGATCGCTTCGATCGAGTAAACCACGATGTGTTGATGGCGCAGGTGGCACGCCATGTCAGCGATGCACGGGTGCTCAGACAGTTCCTGGGGTTCAGCTTCACCGTGCAGCGAGAGACTTGGCTGAGGATCGCGCCTGAGAGCGTGCAGCGTCTGACACAGCGCATCCGCGAAGTGCTGCGCAGTGGGCGCGGGCAGTCACTGTCCCACGCCATCGAGACTCTGAACCCGCTGCTGCGGGGCTGGATCAACTACTCCAGTCCACGCAGAGCAAAGGGATTTTGGAGGAACTGGATGGCTGGGTGCGGCGGCGGCTTCGATGTCTGCTGTGGCGGCAATGGAAGCGCCCGGCTACGAGGCAGAGGAAACTCAGAGCCTTGGGGCTGGATGCTACGCGGGCTTGGCACAGCGCCAGCAA
>JBDZVF010000072.1:0-18117 GCA_040255575.1 Pseudomonadota bacterium
GGAGATGGGCGCGGATACGTTTCATACCGCCACGTTTCTGCGTTCCATCGGTCCCGAACCTTGGAGCGCCGCCTATGTGCAGCCCTCCCGGCGGCCCACGGACGGCCGGTATGGCGACAATCCCTTCCGCCTCCAGCACTACTACCAGTTCCAGGTGATCATCAAACCGTCACCGCTCGAGATCCTGGATCTCTACATCGGCAGCTTGCGGGCGCTGGGGCTCGACCCTCTCGTCCATGACATCCGCTTCGTCGAGGACAACTGGGAGTCGCCCACTCTCGGAGCGTGGGGGCTCGGCTGGGAAGTGTGGGCGAACGGCATGGAAATCACGCAGTTCACCTACTTTCAGGAAGTCGGTGGCCTGCAGTGCAGGCCGGTTTCCGGCGAAATCACCTATGGCCTCGAACGGCTCGCGATGTACCTGCAGAACGTCGAGAGCCTCTACGACATCGTGTGGACTGACGGCCCGCTCGGGCGAGTCACCTATAGAGATGTGTTCCACCAGAACGAGGTGGAGCAGTCCGCTTACAACTTCGAGTATGCCGACGTTGCTGTGCTCTTCCGCCACTTCGATGAGTACGAGAAGGGCAGCCAGGATTTGCTCGCGGCGAAGCTCGTGCTGCCGGCGTACGAGCAGATGGTGAAGGCCTCGCACACGTTCAACCTGCTGGATGCGCGTCGTGCGATCTCCGTGACTGAACGCCAGCGGTACATCCTTCGTGTGCGCACGCTCGCCCGGGCGGTAGCCCAGGCGTATTACGCGAGCCGCGAGGCATTGGGCTTCCCGCTGCTGAAGAAGCAGCCTGCCGCGGAGGTCGCGGCGTGAGCGAGGCGAACAAGATCGAGAAGCGGGATTTCCTGGTCGAGGTCGGCACGGAGGAGCTGCCGCCCAAAGCGTTGCGCGAGCTGGAGCTGGCGTTCGCCGCCGGAGTGAAGAAGGGGCTGGACGACGCGCATCTGTCGCACGGTGAGGCCCAATCCTATGCCACACCTCGACGCATTGCCGTTCTGGTGAAACGATTGGCCTCCCGACAGCCCGAGCAGGACGTTCGGCGGAAGGGCCCGCCGGTCTCGGCGGCTTTCGATGCTGCCGGCCAGCCGACGCGTGCCGCGTCCGCATTCGCGGAGAGCTGCGGCGTGCCGATCGAGGCGCTTCAGAGGCTGGACGAGGGGAAAGGCACCTTCCTCTTCTATATAGGCAAGAAGGCGGGCACGAATACCGTCGACCTGGTGCCGCGAATCGTGCAGGCATCGCTCGATGCGTTGCCGATACCCAAGCGCATGCGGTGGGGTACAGGGACGGCGGAGTTCGTGCGCCCCGTGCACTGGCTCGTGATGCTCTACGGCTCCGAGGTCATCAAGGCAAGCGTGCTGGATGTGCCGAGTGGCCAGCACACCCGCGGTCATCGCTTCATGGCGCCCAAGGAAATCAAGGTCACGAGCCCAGCGACCTATGCCAGGGCGCTTCGCGAGCGCGGCAAGGTGGTGCCGGGTTTTGAAGAGCGTCGGGACATCATCAAGGCGTCGCTTTCGGTCGCCGAATCGGTCGGCGGGCCGGGCGCTCACGCCGTGGCGGACGACGCGCTGCTCGACGAAGTGACGGCGCTCGTTGAATGGCCCGTGCCGGTCACCGCACAGTTCGAGGAGCGCTTCCTGACGTTGCCACGGGAAGTGCTCATTTCCACGTTGCAGGATCATCAGCGTTACTTCCCGGTCGCGCGGGCGGATGGGTCGCTGACGTCCTGGTTTATCGCCATCAGCAACATCGAAAGTCGGGATCCGGCGCAGGTTCGTTCCGGCAACGAGCGAGTTGTTCGCCCGCGCCTCGCGGACGCGGCGTTCTTCTGGGAGCAGGATCGAAAGCAACCGCTTGCGGCCAGGCGTGAAGCACTCGACAACGTCACTTTCCAGGCAAAGCTCGGTTCAGTCGGAGACAAGGTCCGTCGAGTGCGAGAGCTCGCCGGCGAGATCGCCGCGAGCATGGGTAAGGATCGTGCGACCGCCGAACGTGCAGCTGAGCTCTGCAAGTGCGATCTTCTCAGCGCGATGGTCGGTGAGTTTCCTGAGCTGCAGGGCGTGATGGGTGGCTACTACGCCGCGGCGGATGGCGAGGCGCCTGAAGTAGCCTCTGGTATCCGCGAGCACTACCTGCCGCGCGGTGCCGGCGATGCTTTGCCGGAAACTGATGCCGGTGTGGCCGTCAGTGTCGCGGACAAGCTGGATACGCTGGCCGGTATTTTCGCGATCGGGCAGAAGCCCACAGGGGCGAGGGATCCGTTCGGGCTGCGTCGTGCAGCCATTGGCATCCTGCGTACGCTGATCGAGAAGGGTCTCGATCTCGACCTGCGCAGCTTCATCGATCGGGCGGTAGCGCTGCAGCCCGTGCAGGGCGCGAACGTGGCGAACGAGATCTACGATTACGTGATGGAGCGGCTGCGCGCGTATTACCTGGACAGCGCGTCCGCAGCGCTCAACGCCAAGCCGATCACCACAGAGATGTTCGACGCAGTGCTGGCCACTCAGCCGCGCTCCCCGGTGGATTTCGATGCGCGGCTGCTTGCGCTCAGCGCCTTCCTTGATCTGCCTGAGTCGACGAGCCTGACGGCGGCCAACAAGCGCATCGCCAATATCCTTCGCAAAAGTGAAGCCACCGCCATCACCGATGTCGACGTGGAAGTGCTGCGCGAGCCTGCGGAGGTGCGCCTCTTCGACGCCATGCGCGGCTTGCGTGACGCGGTCTCGGCGGCTACTGAACGTCGCGAATACACGGCGGCCCTCGGGCAGCTGGCGCAGCTACGTCCGGCAGTTGACGGGTTCTTCGATGAGGTCATGGTGAACGCGGAAGACCCGAAGCTGCGAGCAAATCGACTCTCGCTGCTGTCCGGATTGCGCGGCCTCTTCGGCGGCGTTGCGGATTTGTCCCGCCTGCCGGGCTGATCTGCATGAACGACACAGGGAAAGCGACCGCGGGCATGATGGCCAAGGCCGACCCGTCGCACGGCTCCGTGCGCGTTCTCGGCTCGCTGGTCTTCACGGCCTTTCTGTTCCTGTTTACGTTTTTCTACGCGATCTTCTTCGTCATCGTGTGCACGGTGCTGCCGTTCCCGCGGCGATTCGCACTCGCGAGATTCTGGGCGAGCACGCTGCTGACGGTGCTGCGATGGACCTGCAGGCTGGAATACGTGATCGAAGGACGGGAGAACGTGCCTCCCGGCAATCACATCGCCTTGTGGAAGCACTCGTCATCATGGGAAACCATTGCGATGGCCGTCGTGTTCCCGCGCCAGGTGTGGGTGTTGAAGCGGGAGCTGCTATGGATCCCCTTTGTGGGATGGGGGATACGCCAGCTCCACGCGATCGCGATCAATCGCAAGACTGGTGGTTCCGCCGTCAGCCAGGTCGTTGAGCAGGGCAAGCAGCGGCTCGCCGAAGGTGACTGGGTGATGATCTTTCCCGAGGGCACGCGCATGCCGCCGGGCCAAACTCGCAAGTACGGAGTCAGCGGCACGCTGCTCGCGCGTGAAGCCGGACATCTGGTGGTCCCAGTGGCGCACAACGCTGGGCACTACTGGCCTCGTCGGGGATTGCTCAAGCGCTCGGGGACCATCCGCCTGGTCATCGGGCCGCCGATCGATCCGAAGGGTGCGGACCCGCGTGAGGTGAACGAACGCGCGCAGCAGTGGATCGAATCGAAAATCGCAACGTTGTCATAGGGTCGGCCCTGTTCTCACAGGGACTGCCGGGGGCGATGTCACTGGCCAAATTGCTGGCAATAGTCGGCGCCTGCCTCGCTGCCTTTCTCTGCAGCTGCAGTAGCAAGGATGACGCTATTGTTCTCGGGTTCAGCCAGGCCGGTGTGCACGGCGCGTGGCTCACTGCGAATAGCAACTCGATCAAGGATGCTGCCGCGACGAGCGGCGTGGAGCTGCATTTCACCGATGCCGGCAGCAACCAGGAAGAACAGATAGACGCCCTTCGCTCGTTCATCGCCCAGCGTGTTGACGTCATCGCGTTCACCCCAGTGGTGGAGACGGGGTGGGATTCCGTACTGCGTGAAGCCAAGAAGGCTGGCATCCCGGTGGTGCTGACGGAGCGCGCAGCGCAGGTGAGCGATCGGTCGCTCTATACGACCCTGCTGGGTTCGGACTTCGTCGAACAAGGTCGTCAGGCCGGCGCGTGGTTGCTGGAGCACGTGCTCGGACGCTCTGGCGAGGCGCGCATCGTGGAGCTCGCCGGTCCGGAGGGCTCGTTGCCTAGCCGGGATCGGGCACGCGGATTTCGCGAGGTGATTGCGACGGATCCCTACTTCCAGATCGTTCGATCCGAGGTGGGCGACTTCACGCGCGACGGCGGCCGGGCAGCGATGAAGGCGGTGCTCGCCTCGGAAGGACCGGGCAAGCCGGACCTGACGTTCAAAGTCGTTTACGCGCACAACGACGACATGGCGCTCGGCGCGATCCAGGCGCTCGAGGAAGCGCGGCTTCGACCCGGCGAGGACATCATCATCATTTCGGTGGGCGGGATGCGCGGCGCGTTCGAGGCCATGGCCGCGGGCAAGCTGAACGTCACGGTGGAGAGCAACCCTCTGATCGGACCGCAGCTCATGGGCGTCGTGAAGGACGTGGTCGCTCGCCGACGCCTGCCGCACCGCCTGGTCGTGCAGGAGTTCGTTTTTCCGAAGGAGTCGGCAGTGGACGCCCTGCCCACGAGGAAATACTGAGACACATGATTGAGGCATTCGGCCTGCTCGACGGCACGCATGAAGTTCAGGCAATCGCGCTAGGTGTGAAGGGCGGATTGCAAGCGCAGGTGCTCACGTTCGGCGGCATCCTGCGCCGTCTGGTCTTTCCATCGCGAGGCGTGATGCGTGAGTTGATCATCACGCTGCCCGATCTGGATGCGTATCTACGCGATCCCACGTTCCAGGGCGTGCTTGTCGGGCGCGTCGCGAATCGGATCAGCGGAGCGCGATTCGATCTGAATGGCCGCGAGTATCGACTCACCGCGAACGACGGCCCGAACCAACTTCACGGCGGTCAGCTAGGTTTCGGCAAGAGACTCTGGCGCGTGCTGGCATTGCAGAACGCGCCTCGTCATCGGCTGCTGCTGGGATTGAGCTCGCCCGACGGCGAAGAAGGCTATCCCGGCAATCTCGACGTGACGGTGGAGGTCTGCGTTGACGGCAGCGAGCTGCGGGTGTCGTTCGAAGCGCAAAGCGACGAGGCGACACCGCTCAATCTCACGTACCACCCCTACTTCCACTTTGGGAACGACATGCAGTTGTGCATGCCGGCCTCGCAGTTTCTGCCGGTGACGGACTCGCGGATGATTCCGACGGGACAGCGCGCGTCGGTAGATGGCACGCCGTTCGACTTTCGCTCACTGCGCCCGCTCGCCCCGCCGGCGCTCAGCGCGCATCCCCAGCTCGTGCATGCAGGTGGTTACGACCACTGCTGGGTGCTCGATCCGTCCCGCAGCTTCGATGCACAGCTGCAGTCCGCAGCGAGCGCCATGCGCATGACCCTTCGAAGTGATCGGCCGGGGATCCAGTTCTATGGCGGGCAGTATCTTCGGGATACCTACCCCGATGCTGCCGGCATCTGTCTCGAACCGGAGGGTTTTCCGAACGCGGTGAACGAGCGGTCATTCCCCGGGTGCATCCTGCAGCCGGGAGAAACGTACCGCTCGACGTACATCTATCGTTTTGACGAACTCTGAGGGGAAGGCCTCCTGCTCGCGGCGCCGATGCGGCTGCAAACAGGGGGCTTCGTCGTCAAACGTCGAGGTTCGTGACGGAAAGCGCGTTTTTCTCGATGAACTCCCGCCGCGGCTCGACCTGATCGCCCATCAGCGTCGTGAAGATGTCGTCCGCTGCGACCGCGTCCTCAATCTTCACCTGCATGAGCCGGCGGCTGGACGGATCGATGGTGGTCTCCCACAACTGATCCGGATTCATCTCGCCCAGCCCTTTGTAGCGCTGGATGGTCTGGCCTTTGCGCGCCTGGTCGAAGAACCACCGCATGGCTTCCTTGAACGAGCCGACCTCGTGCCGCTCGGAGCCGCGCACCACATGCGCGCCTTCACCGATCAGCCCGGACAACGTGCGCCCAAGATCCGCGATCCGCTGATACTCCGCCGACTCGAAGAACTCACGCGGCAGGAAGCGCTGCGTCGAGGAGCCCATCGCCATCTTGTTGACGACGAGGCGCGGGCCATGCCCGTCCCCCGCCGGCTGATACTCGATGCGGTACTTGCGCGTGCCGTCATCGAGCGCGTTGAGGCGCTCGTTCAGCTCACGCGCCCAGTTGCGCAGCCACTCGACGTTGTCGAAGTCCGCGCCCGTCACTTCGGGCGAGTACACGAGCTGTTCGAGCAGCCGGTCGTCATAGCGCCGTGACCAGCGCTTGATGATGGCCTGCACCTCGTTGTACTTGCGCGCGAGCATCTCGAGCCCGGAGCCCTGCAGCGGCGGCGCGCCAGCGTTCACGTACAGCGCCGAGTTCTCGAGCGCAGAGTTCAGCAACAGCGCGTTGAGCTCGTTGTCGTCCTTCACGTACTGCTCTTGCTTGCCGCGCTTCACTTTGTAGAGCGGCGGCTGCGCGATGTAGACGTGTCCGCGCTCGATCAGCATCGGGATCTGGCGGTAGAAGAACGTCAGGAGCAGCGTGCGGATGTGCGAGCCGTCGACGTCCGCGTCCGTCATGATGATGATGCGGTGGTAGCGCAGCTTGTCGATGTCGAAGTCGTCGCGACCGATACCGCAGCCGAGCGCGGTGATGAGCGTGCCCACCTCCGCCGACGACAGCATCTTGTCGAAGCGCGCGCGCTCCACGTTCAGGATCTTGCCCCGAAGCGGCAGGATCGCCTGTGTGCGCCGATCACGCCCCTGCTTCGCGGAGCCGCCTGCGGAGTCACCCTCGACCAGGAAGATCTCGGACAGCGCCGGATCCTTCTCCTGGCAGTCCGCGAGCTTGCCGGGCAGGCCCGCGATATCGAGCGCGCCCTTGCGACGGGTCATCTCCCGCGCCTTGCGGGCGGCTTCGCGCGCCCGCGCAGCCTCGACAATCTTGCCGACGATCGCGCGAGCGTCATGGGGGTGCTCGAGCAGGTATTCCTGCAGCTTCGTACCGACGGCGTTCTCCACCACGCCCTTCACTTCCGAGGAGACCAGCTTGTCCTTGGTCTGGGAGGAGAACTTCGGATCCGGCAGCTTCACCGACAGGATGGCGGTGAGACCCTCTCGGGCGTCGTCACCGCTCATGGAGAGCTTCTCGCGCTTGGTCGAAAGCTCCTTGTCGATGTAGTCGTTCAGCGTGCGCGTGAGCGCGCTACGAAAGCCGGCCAGGTGCGTGCCGCCGTCGCGCTGGGGGATGTTGTTCGTGTAGCAGAACATGCTTTCCTGGTAGGAATCGTTCCACTGCATGGCGACTTCGACGGTGATTAGACCTTCCGTGGAACGAAAGCCGAAAGCCGTGTCGTGAACCGCCGTCTTGGTGCGATTCAGATATTTCACGAACGCCAGCAGCCCGCCCTCGTGGGCGAAGACGTCAGTCTTGTCGTCGCGCTCGTCGACCAGCTCGATACGCACACCCGAGTTCAGGAACGACAGCTCCCGCAGCCGCTTGGCCAGGATCTCGTAGTTGAACTGGATGTTGGTGAAGATCTGGGAGCTCGGCTTGAAGCGGATAGTCGTGCCCCGGTCCGTTGACTCGGACACATCCGCCAGCGGTGCCGCCGGCACACCGAGGTGGTACTCCTGCTTGTACATCCGGCCGCCGCGGCTGATCGTGAGCTGGAGGTAATCCGACAGGGCGTTCACGACGGACACGCCCACGCCGTGCAGGCCGCCCGACACCTTGTAGGAACTGTCGTCGAATTTCCCGCCTGCATGCAGGATGGTCATGATGACTTGTGCGGCGGAAACGCCCTCATCCGGATGGATATCGACGGGAATTCCGCGCCCGTTGTCCTGAACGGTCACGGACTCGTCGGCGTGGATCTTGACGACAATCCGATCGCAAAATCCGGCCAGCGCCTCGTCGATCGCGTTGTCGACGACCTCGAAAACCATGTGGTGAAGACCGGTGCCGTCATCGGTATCCCCGATATACATCCCGGGGCGTTTTCGCACCGCTTCCAGACCCTTCAAGACTTTGATTTTGCTGGAATCGTAGACGTCTTTTTCTGACATGAACTGACCCGACCGAAGAGGCGTGCATTATACCGGCCGGACCTCACCTTGTTCCACGTGAAACACTGTATCTGGTTGGCCGAAAAGGCTGGTTTCCGGCGTCAGCGAGGTCACGACAAGTTGGCATTGAAGCCGGCGAACCTGGGCGACGAAACGGGCGAGGCGGGAGCGGTCAAGCTCTGCTGCCGGGTCGTCGAGGAGAAGCGTAGGTATGGTGCCGGTGAGGTCCCGGATCAAGTTCAGTTGGGCCAATGTCATGGCTGCCGCGACCAGTTTCTGCTGGCCCCGTGACAGGGTTTCACGGGCGAGGCCCTTCTCCAGGCGGACGAGGATGTCGGCGCGATGGGCGCCGGCGTGCGTGATGCCCCGGCTGCTATCGCGGTCGCGGCTGGCGGCCAGGGCCTGGGCGAGCGGGGTATCCGCGGCCCAGCCTTGAGAGAAGTAGAGCTCGACATCCAGGTCGGTCAGCTCGCGGCTGATTGAGGACCAGTAGGGCTGGAGCTTGGCCATGAAGTCCCGGCGGAGGTGCGAGATCTGCTCGCCGAGGCGGGCGACTTCGGGGTCCCAGGCGGCGGCTTGGGTGGGGGAGACTCGAAGGGCGGCGTTGCGCTGCTTGAGCGCTCGCGCGTATCGGGACCAGACGTCGATGAAGTTTGGTTCCACGTGGAACACTGCCCAATCCAGCCAGCGACGGCGGCGCTGGCCGCCCTCCTCGATGAGCTTGTGGACGCCGGGTTCGATGACCTGCACCGCGAAGGCCCGGGAGAGCTCGGCCAGCGAGGAGACGAATGCCCCACCGACTTTGGCTACGGTGCCCTCCTTGCGCGACACCTCGACGCCGATCGGAACGGGCGGCTCGGAGGCGAGGCGGCCGAATACCCGGAGGTGCGACTCCCCGTGACGGATCAGTCGTTCGGAACTGCGGGTTCGGAAGGACCGGCCTCGTCCCAGCAGGAACACCGCTTCCAGGAGCGACGTCTTGCCGGACGCATTGCTGCCCCAGATCAGGTTGTGGCCTGGGTGCAGGGTGAGCTCGGCGCGCTTCAGGCACCGGACGTTCTCGAGCGAGAACTGGAGGAGGCTCATGTCGGTGGCCTTTGGAAACCGGGCAGGGGTGCGGGTCTGAACGGACTGCCACCGAAGGCATCCGGCTCCGGTCGGCCCGCCTCACGCGAAGGCCTCCAGCTTCCGCCAGACGCGTCGCCTGTATCGCAGATTCTTGCCGCGCATCCATTGGCAGCATGCAGCCCCAACTCGCGCAGGAGGCCCGAAACTGGCGCCTCTGAGCGGGGCCGCCGCCGGTTCTTGGCTGCCACGCACCCGTGGCCTGATGGCACGGGGCGGCTCACTGGCCCGACCGGAACAGGATCCAACGATTCCCGCTCGCGAGCTGGTCGCACAGAGCGGCACCCCGATTCGGGCCACGCACGGTCGAAATGCCCCCTGCACTCGTGTGCTGGTGGCATGGCGTGGCTCCCCGCTCTGGGCCAACAGGATCGAACCAATTCCTGGGCTCGCGGGCGGTAGTCCATGTACCGCTCACAATGGGGCGGCTCTTCCCTAGATCGCCGCACAGGGACTGCGCGAGAGAGAGCGCCCTCCACAGTTGCCCAACCTGCTTCGTGCCCGCTAACCGTGAGCACGCGCCGTACACGAACGCATCCCCGACGGGCAGACGGGCCTCAGCGGTGCGACGCGCAGCTCCGGGCAACTGCAACGGGGTAATCCTCTGCGGGCGTGCCAGCTCCCAAACCGGCTGAGCCCGCCGCGCAGCGAAAAAGCAAACCTCTAGCCCAGATTGCTGATGGCGAAGAGGGCTGGAAGCCAGCCCGAAGGAGCCGCAGTCGTAGCCAGACGGCGCCTCGTCCGCCGATCGCGCGGACACCGCGCATAGCCACGAACTCCCGCTCTCGCCCGGCCCACGTCCCCTCGGTCCCATGGACCGATCGTGCGGTCAGAGCCGCATCGGCATCACGACGTAGCGCGCGGCCGTGTTGCCAGGTGAGCGGATCAGGCAGCTGCTGTTCGCATCGGTCAGGCCGATCTCCACCTTCTCGGTGTCGATCGCGGCGAGGGCGTCGAGCAGGTAGTTGACGTTGAAGCCGACCTCGAGCTCATCCGGCCCCGCGAAGACCACCTCGATCTGATCCTCCGCTTCCTCCTGCTCCGGGTTATGCGCCTGCAGCGTGAGCAAGTCTTTCTTCAACATCAGGCGGATGCCGCGATATTTCTCGTTGGACAGGATGGCGGTACGTTGCAGGGCACTTCGCAGCACATCCCGCTCCGCTTCCACCAATTTGCTGGGATTTGCCGGAATCACGCGGCCATATTCGGGGAAACGGCCATCAATCAGCTTGGAAGTAAAGCGGATGCTCCCCACCTGGGCCCGCACGTGATTCGTGCCCACCGCCAGCTCCAGGTTTCCATCCGACCCGAGGATCCGCTGCAGCTCCAGCACACCCTTGCGCGGAACGATCACCTGCTGGGCGGTCTTCGCGCGCGTCTCGAGCTCGGTCTCGCAAAGCGCCAGGCGATGCCCGTCCGTCGCGACGGCGCGGAGCGACTTGCCCTCGGTCTCGAGCAGCATGCCGTTCAGGTAGTACCGCACGTCCTGCTGGGCCATCGAGAAGTGCGTCTTGTCGATCAGCCGCCGGAACTCGCCCTGGCTGACGGTGAGCGTCTGCTGGGCGTTGATCTCATCGACCACGGGAAACTCTGCCGCCGGCAAAGTGGACAGCGTGAAGCGGCTCCTGCCCGCTCTGAGCGACACCCGATCGCCGTCGGTTCCCAGGGTGACGCTCGTCTTCTCCGGAAGGGCCTTGAAGATATCGAGCAGCTTGCGTCCTGGCACCGTGATGTCCCCTGCGCTCTGCACGCTGGCATTCGCCGTGGCGACGAGCTCCACCTCGAGGTCCGTGCCGGTGATGCTCAACTTGTCGTCACGCGCTGAAAGCAACACGTTCGCCAGTACAGGCATCGTCTGCCGACGCTCGACTACGCCGATCACGCTCTGCAGTGGGTTGAGGAGGTCTTCGCGAGACGCTGTGAGCTTCATAGATTTAAATCTTCTCTTAGGATTTAAAGATCCTGATTGTTATTGCAATTAGGCCTGTGAATTGCGGGGACAGAAAAAAATGTCGAGAGGGGTCAATCATTTGATGCCACCTTCAGCCAGCAGCAACTGGTGGAACGACCTCTGGATGAGCTGTGCACGTCCTGTGCGTAACTTTATCCCCACTTTCATCCACAGGAAACGCACAGGCCAATCCACAGACCTTTGCACAGGATTCTGACAGCAAAAAACGGGCGCTCATCCGGCCAGTGTCCTCAACAGATTCGAATAGTCTTCCGCCATACGCTGCTCTTCACTGCGAAGCTCCTTGATGCGCTTGCAGGCGTGCAGCACCGTCGTGTGATCCCTGCCGCCGAAGGCATCGCCGATCTCCGGGAGGCTGTGGCTCGTTAATTCCTTGGCGAGTGCCATCGCGACCTGGCGTGGACGCGCCACTGAACGACTACGCCGCTTCGACAGCAGATCTGCCACGCGAACCTTGTAGTAATCCGCGACTGTCTTCTGGATGTTCTCGATGGTGACGAGCTTCGCCTGCAGTGACAGCAGGTCTTTCAGCGCCTCACGCGTGAACTCCATCGTGATCGGGTGGCCGGTGAAGCGCGAGTTCGCGATCACCCGTCGCAGCGCGCCTTCGAGCTCACGAACATTCGAGCGGATGCGCTTGGCGATGAAGAACGCGACTTCCTCGGGAAGTGCGACGCCGGCGCCCTGCGCCTTCGTCATCAGAATCGCCACGCAGGTCTCGAGCTCGGGCGGCTCGATCGCCACCGTGAGGCCCCACCCGAAGCGGGACTTCAGGCGCTCTTCGAGCCCGTCCACTTCCTTCGGATATCGATCGCAGCTCAGGATCACGTGGTGCTGGCCTTCCAGCAGCGCGTTGAACGTGTGGAAGAACTCTTCCTGCGAGCGATCCTTATCGGCGAAGAACTGAATGTCGTCGATCAGGAGCGCATCGAGCGAGCGATACGCCGATTTGAACTCGTTGATGTGGTTGTGCTGGAGCGCGCGCACCATGTCGCTGACGAAGCGCTCCGAGTGGACATAAGCCACACGCGCCTCCGGATCGCGCTCCTTGATCATGTGAGCGATGGCGTGCATCAGGTGCGTCTTGCCGAGACCGACGCCGCCATAGAGGAACAGCGGGTTGTAGGTATGGCCCGGGTTTTCCGCCACCTGATAGGCCGCGGCACGCGCCAGCTGGTTGCTCTTGCCTTCCACGAACGTGCTGAACGTGAAGTCCCGATTGATCGGCGCGCCGATCACGAGCCCTTCGGAACGGCGCGGCTTCCTCGGCGCGGGCGGCAGCACCGGGGTGAGCGAGCTGGCAGTCACGGCGTTGCCGTTACGTGAGCCCACCTCGACGGTGACGATCGGCACATCGCCCTCTGTGCCTTCGCGCAGGAGCTCGCCAATGCGTTCGAGCAGATTGGCGTTGATCCAATCGACGGCAAAGCGGTTCGGCGCCAGCAGCTTCAGTGCGCCGGCGCGCTCCAGAGCCTGGAGCGGACGAACCCATGTGTTGAACTGTTGCTCCGGCAGCTCCGCTTCGAGCGCGCGCACACAACGAGTCCAGAGCGACACTTCCACGAGCAAGGGTCTCCCGCGAGGGCTCTACATGAGCGGAGGTTAAAGGGCTGCGGAGTCTATACCGACGGCGCCGGTTCCTGAAGGATTGCGTGTTGACAGGTTCAGGGTCGCTGCTTACCCTTGCCGGCCTTTTCGGGGCCGCCCAATGTTCGGCCAATTTGCGGAGCCTTAAACCATGCAACGTACGTATCAACCAAGCAAGGTGCGCAGGGCGCGCACGCATGGCTTTCGCGCGCGCATGGCGACCCGTAACGGCCGCAAGGTGCTGAGTCGCCGCCGTTCCAAGGGCCGCAAGAAGCTCATTCCGTAATTTTTTCCCGTCCGGCGCCGCCCGATCGGGCGTCCGGCCGCGACGCCACGGGACCAGATCCTTGAGTTCTGGCCGCGAACCAACAGGGCGACTCACTCTTCCCGCGCAACGGCGCTTGCGGCGGAAGCCCGAGTTCGAAGCTGTACACGCGCGCGGCCGGCGCATGGGGAACGGGTTCTTCGCCGTGACTGCGCGCCAGAACAACGAAGGCCATCCGCGTCTGGGCATGGCCGTGGGCGCGAAGCTCGCCGGGGGTTCCGTCGAACGCAATCGCATTCGGCGTGTCGTACGCGAGTCGTTCCGTCTGAATCAGCATCAGCTGCCCGCAGTCGATATCGTCGTGAGCGCCCGACCGCGCTCGCGCGGTGCCAGCAATGCGCAATTGCGCACCGGTATCGAAGAACTGTGGGGCAAGGTGAAACAGCAATGCGCTTCCTCGCCAGGCTCCTGATCCGTCTTTATCAGCTCACACTGAGCCCTTATCTGGGGCGCAGTTGCCGTTTTTATCCCACCTGCTCCAACTACGCGCTCGAAGCCATCGAGGTTCACGGGGTGTGGCGCGGCGGGTGGCTCACGCTGCGCCGGCTCGGCCGGTGTCATCCTTTTCACCCTGGCGGCTTCGATCCGCCTCCATGCGCCGCGCATGGCCCCCCACACGGTCATGACGGTGGCTGAATGAACTCCAGCTCGATGATGAACAATCCCCGTATTTTCCTGTGGATTCTGCTGATCATGGCAGGGTGGCTCAATTACGAGGCGTGGGTGCGCGACTACGCGCCGCGCGATGCCGCCGCGATGGCCGAGCAGCAGAAGGCGCCGACACCCGATCTCGGCGCATCGGTGCCGGGCGCCCGCACGCCGAGCAATCCCCCGGCGGCTGACGCTTCCAGCACCGCACCGGTGCCTGCGCCAGTTCCCGGCGCATCCGCGGCGAGCGCGGCTCCTGCCACCGAGGTACCCGGAGCTGCCGCTGGCGTGGCGAGCGCGATCGTCCACGTGCGCACGGACGTGCTCGACCTCGATATCGACCTGAAGGGCGGCACCATCCGCCGCGCCGACATGGTGAAGTACCCGAAGGTCAAGGGTCAGGCGGATCGGGTGCGCCTCATGAACACCGATCCGGAGACCCTCTATCTGCTGCAGACCGGGCTCACCGGGCCGCAGGGGAGCCCCCACCCCACTCATCTCACCGAGTACTCGAGCGGGCAGAAGGATTACACGCTCAAGCCGGGGCAAAACGAGCTGCGCGTGCCGCTCACCTGGACCAATGGCGACGGCGTCACGGTCACGAAGACCTTCATCTTCAAGCCGGGCTTGTACCGCATCGATCTCGAGTACGACATCGACAACATGTCGGGCGCGCCCTGGTCGGCCACGCCGTACGCGCAGATCCAGCGGCGTGATCCGAATGTGAAGCGCTCGTTCATCACGACGAATCCCGAGAATCTCTCCTCGCGCGGACCGGCGTATCGCGACGGCACGAAGTACCGCAAGCTCAAGCTGACGAGCGAAGAGGATCGCAACTTCTCCATCGACGTGACGAACGGCGCGTGGATCGCGGCCATTCAGCATCACTTCGTCAGCGCCGTGGTGCCCCCGGATAACACCCCGTACCACTTCGCGCTGAAGACGGTCGGGGAGCACGAGTTTCTCTTCAGTGCCGTCGGCCCCGCCACGACTGTGGCGAACGGCCAAAAGGCCACGATCACGCAGAAACTCTTCATCGGTCCGAAGCTGCAGAAGCAGCTGGATGCCACGGGCGCAGAGCTCGATCGGGTTGCCGACTACGGCTGGCTGACGATTCTGTCTTCGCCGCTCTTCGACGTGCTGCAGTGGGTGCACGGCCTGTTTGGCAACTGGGGCTGGACGATCGTGTTCGTCACCTTCCTGCTGAAGCTCGTCTTCTACCCGCTCTCCGAAGCGAGCGGCCGCTCGATGGCGAAGATGAAGCTGCTCGGCCCCCGCATGAAGCAGCTGCAGGAGACCTACAAGGACGATCGCGAGAAGCTCGGCCGCGCGATGATGGAGCTCTACAAGAAGGAGAAGGTGAATCCTGTCGCCGGCTGCGTGCCGTTGCTCCTGCAGATCCCGGTGTTCCTCGCGTTCTACTGGGTGTTGCTCGAGAGCGTGGAGATGCGGCAGGCGCCCTTCGTCGGCTGGATCAACGACCTTTCGGCGAAGGATCCGTATTACATCCTCCCCGCCATCATGGCCGTCGCCATGTTCGTGCAATACCGGCTGCAGCCCCAGACGGGCATGGATCCCATGCAGCAGAAGGTGTTCATGTTCATGCCGCTCGTGATGTCGGTGATGTTCGCGTTCTTCCCGTCCGGCCTCGTGCTCTACTGGGTCACGAACACGATCTTGTCGATCGCGCAGCAGTGGAACATCAACCGGCGCATCGAAAAAGAGCGGGCGCGCCGCGCGTAGCGCTTTCCACGCTCCCGACTTCCTCGTAGCCTTCCGGGCTGGAGGGTGAAGCGATGGCGCGCACGGACACCATTGTGGCCGCGGCGACGCCGCCTGGCCGGGGCGGCGTGGGCATCGTGCGCGTGTCGGGCCCGAAGGTGCCGGAGATCGCCGCGGTCATCCTGGGCGAGCTGCCGCCGCCGCGGCGCGCGTCCTTCGCGCGATTTCTCGACCCGCGGCAGGAGCCGATCGATGCGGGGCTCGCGCTGTTCTTTCCCGCGCCTCATTCCTACACCGGCGAGCATGTTCTAGAACTGCATGGGCACGGCGGCCCGGTGGTGGTCGAAAGTGTGGTGGCGCGCCTGCTCGAGCTCGGCGCGCGGCGCGCCTTGCCAGGCGAGTTCACACAACGCGCTTTCATCAACGACAAGCTCGATCTCGCCCAGGCCGAATCCATCGCCGACCTGATCGATGCCGGCTCGCGCGAGGCGGCACGCGCGGCCATGCGCTCGCTGCAGGGAGAGTTCTCCGCGATGGTGCAGGGGCTCACCGAAGCCGTCATCGAGCTGCGCACCTACGTCGAAGCGGCGATCGACTTCCCGGAAGAGGAAATCGACTTCCTGGCCGACCGGCAGCTCGAAGACAAACTCAACGGCGTGCGGGATCATTTCGAGGCCGTCGAGCAGAGCGCGCGGCAAGGCCGGCTGCTCCGCGAAGGCATGACGGTAGTGATCGCCGGCCGGCCAAACGCCGGCAAATCGAGCTTGCTGAATCGTCTCGCGGGCTACGACGCGGCGATCGTCACGGCGATTCCCGGCACCACGCGTGACGTCCTGCGCGAGCGCATCGATATCGATGGCATGCCGCTTCACGTGCTCGACACCGCCGGCCTGCGCGAGAGTGGCGACGAAGTTGAGACGGAAGGCGTCCGTCGCGCGCAGGCCGAAATCGCTCGCGCGGATCGAGTGCTGTTCGTCATCGATGCAGCGGCGGATCCCGACGCGCGCGCCTATGCGGAAGAAAAGGTGCGATTGCCGCCGGACGTGCCGCTCACACTCATCTTCAACAAGTGCGATCAGGCTGTCGGGCTACCGGTCTCGGACACTGTCTCTGGCCCGCCGCGGGTGCTGATGTCCGCGCTCACGGGGCAGGGGCTCGATGTGCTGCGGGCTCACCTCAAGCAGGTGATGGGTTTTCACACGGCCGAGGCCGGCACCGTCTCCGCGCGCCAACGCCATCTCGATGCCCTGTCGCGGGCGCGCGCCCACGTGGAAGAAGGCGAGCGGCAGCTTCGGGAGCGCCGCGCCGGCGAGCTGGTCGCCGAAGAGCTGCGCGCCGCCCAGCAGGCGCTTGGCGAGATCACGGGCGAGTTCACGACCGACGATCTGCTCGGCCGCATCTTCTCGAGCTTCTGCATCGGCAAGTAGGAGAGCACCCGGGCGCAGCGCGCCCTTGCCGCGACTTTCATCGGCTAGACTGGCTCCCATGGCAACGCTGATCTGGGTCGGCCGGGATGCCGTCATCGATCACCATGAGCGCGTCGAGTCGCGGGCTCTGGAAGAAGTGCCCGGGCTTTCCTGCGGCGACACCGCCAGCGGCAACCTCATCATCCAGGGCGACAACCTGCTCGCGCTCAAAGCGCTGCTGCCGGACTACGCGGGCCAGGTGAAGTGCCTCTACGTCGATCCGCCGTACAACACCGGCACAGAAGGCTGGGTCTATAACGATCGTGTCGACAGCCCTGCGATGCGCGAGTGGCTGCGCAACGTGAGTGAGCGCGATCTGCCCGAGATGGATCGGCGTGACCGCTGGCTTTCGATGATGTATCCGCGGCTGCGCCTCGCGAAGGAGTTGCTGAGCCCGGACGGCTTCATCGCCGTCTCCATCGACGATCGCGAAGTGAGCGTGCTCGGTGTGCTGCTCGATGAAATCTTCGGCGCCCGGAATCGCCTCGCGTGCGCGCCGTGGCTCGCCGAGCCAAGCGGCGGCAAGGAAAAGACCGGCCTGCGCGCGGGCCACGAATACCTGCTCGTCTATCACAACGGCGATCACAGCAGCATCTCCAGGGAAGCCCGTTCCACCGGCAAGCTCAATCTCCGCGATCAGTGGGGCCCGTATCGCAAGGGTCGCGAGCTGACCAAGTGGGGCGACGCGCTCGTCCTCGACACGTTCGCCGGCTCCGGCACCACGGCGCAGGCCGTGCTGAGCCTGAACCATGAGGATGGCGGGCAGCGCCGCTTCATTCTCATCGAGATGGAGCCGGCCATCGCGAGCGACATCACGGCCGAGCGCGTGCGGCGCGTAGTGCACGGATACCTCAACGGCGAGGGCCAAGCCGTGCCTGGGCTTGGCGGTGGTTTCTGCTTCCTGAAAGTCGCAGGCTGAGCGTCGCGAGCTGACCGCACTGCTATGGGCGCGTTACCGACTTTGTAACCGCCCCTCCCTAGTCTGCCCGGGGTCGAATCAGCAGATGTGAGCCCGACCATGCAGCCAGACCTTTCCCGCCCGCTCAAGCTCGTGATCTGCGGCGGCGGCTCCGCCGCGATT
>JBDZVF010000582.1:0-3316 GCA_040255575.1 Pseudomonadota bacterium
AGCGGCGGTCTCCAAAACCGCAGGTTGGGGGTTCGATTCCCTCCTGGCCTGCCATCGGTTCGCATGACAGAAGAAATCAAGGTTCCTGACGCCACCGCGGCGGACAAGGCAAAAGCTGTGGTGGCGACGCTGCTCGTAGTGGGCGGCATCACCGGCTATTACCTGCTGTCGACGCAGTCCCCGTGGTTGCGCTGGCTCAGTGTGGCCGCCGGTCTTCTGCTCAGCGCGCTGGTGCTGGCCCTGTCCGCCTACGGTCGTGGTTTCAAACAGTTCGTGCTCGACGCGCGCGTCGAGCTCCGCAAAATCGTGTGGCCCACGAGACAGGAGACGCTGCAGGTGACGCTCGCCGTGTTCATCTTTGTGATCGTAGCCGGCCTGTTCTTCTGGGTCGTCGACCTGGGCCTCGCCTGGGCGACCAAGGCCCTCTCCGGACAGGGGGTCTGAGCGCATGGCGCTGCGTTGGTATGTAGTGCATGCGTACTCGAACTTCGAGCATCGCGTTGCCGAGTCGCTGAAGGAGCGCATCCGTCGCGCCAATCTCGAGCCGAAGTTCGGCGAGATCCTGGTGCCCACGGAAGAGGTCGTCGAAATGCGCGACGGCCAGAAGAGGAAGAGCGAGCGCAAGTTCTATCCGGGCTACGTGCTCGTGCAGATGGAGATGGACGAGGAGACCTGGCACCTCGTGCGCGAAGTGCCGAAGGTGCTCGGCTTCATCGGCGGCACGCCGGAGAAGCCCGCGCCCATCACCGACAAGGAAGCCAACCAGATCCTGCGTCGCGTGGAAGAGGGCGTGGACAAGCCGCGGCCGAAGGTGCTCTTCGAGCCGGGCGAGGTGGTGCGCGTGACCGACGGGCCGTTCAACGACTTCAACGGCGTGGTCGAGAACGTGAACTACGAGAAGAACCGGTTGCAGGTGGCGGTGCAGATCCTCGGCCGCTCCACACCGGTGGAACTGGATTTCTCGCAGGTCGAGAAGGCCTGACGAAAAGTTTCTTCAACAAATGGGGAGGCCGATGGGCCGCGCAAGCGGACCCGCAAGCCGCTGGAACCCAGGAGACGTAAATGGCAAAGAAAGTACAGGGCTACGTGAAGCTGCAGGTGCCCGCGGGCGCTGCGAACCCCTCGCCCCCGATTGGCCCCGCGCTGGGCCAGCAGGGCGTCAACATCATGGAGTTCTGCAAGCAGTTCAATGCGCAGTCCCAGAAGTTGGAGAAGGGCCTGCCCATCCCCGTCGTGATCACCGTGTACACCGACCGCAGCTTCACCTTCGTGATGAAGACGCCGCCGGCCTCGGTGCTCATCCGCAAGGCGCTCGGCATCGAGAAGGGCAGCGGTGCGCCGAACACCGCCAAGGTGGGCCGCATTTCGCGCCAGCAGCTCGAAGAGATCGCGAAGACCAAGACGCCGGATCTCACTGCCGCCGACCTGGAAGGTGCCCTGCGCACCGTCGCAGGTACCGCGCGCAGCATGGGCGTTGACGTGGAGGGTGTCTAAATGGCCACCGCAACCGCCAACACGGGCAAGCTCACGAAGAGGCAGAAGGCCTGGGCGGCAAAGCTGCCGCAGGGCAAGGTGTACCCGATCGACGAAGCGCTGAAGCTCGTCAAGGAGTTCGCCACGTCGAAGTTCAATGAGAGCGTCGACGCAGCGGTCAACCTCGGCATCGATGCGAGCAAGTCGGACCAGCAGGTCCGCGGCTCCACGGTCATGCCGAACGGCATCGGCAAGACGGTGCGCGTGGCCGTGTTCACCTCGGGCAAGAACGCCGAGGCGGCCAAGGCCGCCGGCGCGGACATCGTCGGTCTCGAGGATCTCGCCGCGCAGGTGAAGGCCGGCGAGCTCAATTTCGATGTGGTCGTGGCGAGCCCCGACGCGATGCGCGTCGTCGGCCAGCTCGGCCAGATCCTCGGCCCCCGCGGCCTGATGCCGAACCCGAAGGTCGGTACGGTGACGCCGGATGTGGCCGGGGCCGTGAGAAACGCCAAGGCCGGTCAGGTGCGCTATCGCGTCGACAAGGCGGGCATCGTTCATTGCACGATCGGCAAGGCGAGCTTCGAGCCCAATCAGCTGAAGGAAAACCTCCAGGCGCTGATTGCGGACCTGCAGAAGGCGAAGCCTGCGACCTCGAAGGGCGTGTACCTGAAGCGCGTCGCCATCAGCTCGACCATGGGGCCGGGGGTGGTGGTCGATCAGAGCTCGCTCACCTCGGGCGCGGCCGGTTGACAGGTTTGATGGGCGCGCGACATCGCGCGCCCTGTTGAGATTCATGCGGGCCGGTGGGCTTGAGCCACTGGCCATCATCGAAGACCGCAGGCGGGCCACCGGGCCCTTAATGATCGCCCGCGCAGATGGTGAACCGCTCCACGTGTTGTTTCGAGGAAGCCATAGGGCTAGTGCCTCGGGCGTGAAGGTCACCGTCAAAAAAGGTGGAGCCGACCAGGGAGGTCAGCTCCGTGTGTGATCTTCAGGTCCAGGAGTTTTAGTAATGCCACTCAACCTCGAAGACAAAAAGGCGCTGGTAACGGAAGTGAGCGCGGTTGCGGCGAAAGCCCAGTCCGTCGTCGCTGCCGAATACCGCGGCATCACGGTCGCCCAGATGACGGAGCTCCGTGCCAGGGCCCGAGGCCAGGGCGTGTACCTGCGTGTTGTCAAGAACACGCTGGCGCGCAAGGCGCTCACCGGCACGTCGTTCGAAGTCATCGGGCCGAAGCTGAAGGGACCGCTCGTACTCGCGTTCTCGAAGGACGATCCAGGCGCCGCCGCGCGCGTGGTGAAGGACTTCGCGAAGGCGAACGACAAGTTCGTTCCGACCCTCGTTTCCCTCGGCGGGCAGGTGCTGCCTGCGAAGGATATCGAGCGGGTCGCCAGCCTCCCGACGAAGGATCAGGCCATCGCTCAGCTGCTCGGGCTCCTGAAAGCCCCGATCCAGAAGCTGGTCCGGACCCTCGCCGAGCCGCAGGCGAAGCTCGTGCGCACCGTTGCCGCCGTCCGCGACCAGAAACAGGCCGCCGGCGTCTAGTTTTGTCCCATTGAAACCCATTTCAGGAGTCCCAACATGGCTGCCAGCAAAGACGAAATCCTCGATGCAATTTCCAAGATGACGGTTCTCGAAGTCGTCGATCTCATCTCCGACATGGAGAAGAAGTTCGGCGTCTCCGCTGCCGCTCCGGTCGCGTTTGCGGCCGCTCCGGGCGCTGCCGCCCCGGGCGCCGCTGCCGCGGCTCCCGCCGAGGAGCAGACCGAGTTCTCCGTCACCCTGAAGGAGTACCCGGCCGACAAGAAGGTCACGGTCATCAAGGTGATTCGCGAAATCACC
>JBDZVF010000583.1:0-3313 GCA_040255575.1 Pseudomonadota bacterium
GTTCCGCCTCATCCGTGGAACATCGACTTTCCGCATCTGATGCTGCGGGCGAAGGCGGTGCACGCCAGGAAGGAAGGCATCGGCCTGCGCAACAAGCTGCTGGCCTCGACGGATACCGTCGGTGCGATTGCCGGCATTCCGGTGGTCGTTGAAGTGGTGAATGCGGTGAATGCGAGCGCGGTGGGGCGCAAGCTGCTCGACGCGACGCTGCGCGTTCACCCGGAAGCGCCGATTCCGAAGTACCACTCGAACACGGCGCGCAAACGGCTGAAGAGCCTGATCGGAACGACCGCGGACGGAGCGAATCGCGCGCCGGCGACGCCGACGGGCGGTTCCGCCGGTGTGGCAGCGGGCGCAAATGCCGCGAACGGCGCCGGCGCTGTGGAAGCAGTCGGCGCGGCGGGGCGGGCTGCGAGTGCGAGCGAGCCAGGTGCGAGCAACGCCGCGGAACTTGCCGGCGCGGGCGTCGCTGGCGCGGGGAATGCGTTTACTGGCGCTGTTGTCGCTCCCGAGGCCGCCGAGGGGCCGAATCAGGCGACGGTGCCAACCCCGGCTGCACCCGGCGCACCGCCGAGAAAGGAAACGGCCGCGGAAAAACTGGCGCGGCTGGAAGCTGCCGCTGCAGTGATGGAAGGCAATGCGCCCTCGAGCGGCTCGCCCGCCGAAACCGCAACGCCGAGTGCTTCGCCCCCTGCTCGCGAGACGGCCGCAGAAAAGCTCGCGCGTCTCGAAGCGGCCGCCGCGGGCGAAGCGGCTCGTGAGGCAGCAAACACGGCAGGCGCGAACGGTGTCACTGATACCGCCGCAAAGCCCGCCGCAAACGATAGGAAATCTGCAGCACCCGGCGCGGGGGCATCCGTCCGCGCCACCACCGGCCGCGTGGCCCTCTTCACCACCTGCTACGGCAACCGCAACGAGCCCGATCTCGGCGTCGATCTCGTCAAGGTCTTCCAGCACAACGACATCGAAGTGCGCCTCGTCGCGAAGGAAGTATGCTGTGGCATGCCGAAACTCGAGCTCGGTGATCTCGAAGCCGTCGCCCGGCACAAGGAAGCGAACATCCCGCAGCTGCTGAAGGCGATCGAGGACGGCTATGACATCGTCGCGCCGATCCCCTCGTGCGTGCTGATGTTCAAACAGGAATTGCCGTTGATGTTCCCGGACGATGCGGGGGTGAGGGCGGTGCAATCCCGCATCTTCGATCCGTTCGAGTATCTGATGCTGCGGCATCGGGCAGGCCTCCTGAAGACCGACTTCAAGCAATCGCTCGGCAAGGTGAGCTATCACGTCCCCTGCCATCTGCGCGTGCAGAACATCGGCCTGAAAACCCGGGACTTGCTCAAACTCGTGCCCGACACCACAGTGGATGTGATCGAGCGCTGCTCCGGCCACAACGGCACCTACGCGGTGAAGAAGGAGTTCCGTGCCGCTTCGGTGAAGATCGGCCGCCCGGTGATGAACCGTGTCGAAGGCGCCCAGCCCGCGTATTACGCGAGCGATTGCCCGATGGCCGGCCACCAGATCGAAAGCGGCATGAAGGATGCGAGGGAACCCACGCATCCTCTCAAACTGCTGCGAATTGCCTACGGACTGTGAAATCCATGCAAAAGCTCAAGCCCAGCGATCTCTTCTCCCTCGAACAATATTCGCGTGAGCGGCCGGCCATCCGTGCCAGGGTGCTCGAGCACAAGCGCTCCCGGCAGGTGGGCGTCGGACCGAATGTGATGTGGCTCTTCGAAGACCGCATCACGATCCAGTATCAGGTGCAGGAGATGCTGCGCGCCGAGCGCATCTTCGAGCAGGAAGGGATCCAGGATGAGCTCGATTCGTACAACCCGCTGATCCCGGATGGCACCAACTGGAAGGTGACGCTGCTCATCGAGTTTCCGGACGAGAACGAGCGGCGCGCGCAGCTCGCCCGGCTCAAGGGTATCGAGGATCGGTGCTGGGTGCAGGTGGCGGGGCAGCCGAAGGTGTTCGCGATCGCTGATGAGGATCTCGAGCGGGAGAATGAAGAGAAGACCTCGTCCGTGCACTTCCTGCGTTTCGAGCTCACGCCGCCGATGGTCGCGGCGATGAAGGCGGGCGCGGCGCTGTCGCTGGGGGTGGATCACGAGCAGTACCGGCATGAGATCAATCCGGTATCGGGTGCAGTGCAGAGTTCGCTGAGAGGCGATCTCGCGTAGTTCACACGTGGGTCGGCCGGTTGGCGCACGCTCTCGGCGGCGCGCCGACGCAGCCGGGCGCGCGCGCCGCACGAGCCCCGCTCTCAACTCCCAACCCACTTCCCAGCCCAACTCCCAAACCCCTGTCTGCTATATTCCCCGCCCCATACGGCCGGCCGCGTCTGACAGCGCGGCTGCGCTGGTCTCTTTTTTCCAAATGAATCAGAGCTAATGAGCACGTCGTACACCGCGTCCGACATCGAAGTCCTGAGCGGCCTGGAGCCCGTGCGGCGCCGGCCGGGCATGTATACGCACACTTCGCGCCCCAACCACCTGGCGCATGAAGTCATCGACAACAGCGTCGATGAGGCGCTGGCCGGGCACGCGAAGGAAATCTCCGTCACGCTCTACAAGGACAACTCCCTCGAAGTGACGGATGACGGCCGCGGCATGCCCGTCGACATCCACCCGAAGGAGAAGGTGAGTGGCGTCGAGCTGATCCTCACGCGCCTGCACGCGGGCGGTAAGTTCAGCGACAAGAACTATCAGTTCTCCGGCGGCCTGCATGGCGTCGGCGTGTCTGTGGTGAACGCGCTCTCGTCGCGTCTCGACGTGAAGATCCGTCGTGGCGGCAAGGAGTACGCGATGAGCTTCAAGGACGGCAAGCCCGTCACGAAGCTCCAGGTGGTCGGCACCGTCGGCCAGCGCAACACCGGCACCAGCGTGCGCTTCTGGCCCGACCCGAAGTTCTTCGATTCGGCGAATTTCTCCGGCCCGCAGCTGAAGCACGTGCTGAAGGCGAAGGCGGTGCTGTGCCCCGGCCTGCGCATGAAGTTCTTCAACGAAGCGACGGGCGAGAAGGACGAGTGGTTCTTCTCGGGCGACATCGGTGCCTATCTCGGGGAAGAAATCGGCAAGCAGGATCGGCTGCCCCCGGAGCCGATTTCCGGCAAGACCGAGCACGAGAACGAGAACATCGACTACGCGATCTGCTGGACACCCGACGCCGAGAACTTCATCAGCGAGAGCTACGTCAACCTGATTCCGACGACGGAGGGTGGCACGCACGTCAACGGCCTGCGCGCCGGCGTGTCGCACGCGGTGCGCGAATTTTGCGAACACCGCAATCTCATTCCCCGCGGCATCAA
>JBDZVF010000584.1:0-3310 GCA_040255575.1 Pseudomonadota bacterium
GCACGGTCATGTCAAACACGATTTCCTCGCCCGCCGCCTCGACCGCGATGACCCGATCCCAAAACAGATCGCTATTGCAGAGGGAGCTCAGCTCGGGATCTCCGAGTATCTTCGCGAAGCTCCGCACGGTGTTTCGCGAGGGCGCGTAATCCATGCTCATGACAGGCGCGCTCATTCCGCGAGCTGCTGCCATCTGCGCACGCGATATACCGCGGTCATGCATCGATACCTTGATGCGTTCGAAGATCTCTTCAGGAAGCGTATCAACGTTCGTGTTATCGGCAGTTCCTTCGAGGGCGAGCCACAAAGTGACGACGGCCGCTTCGCGTGGCCCGAATCCACCGACCGTCGCGCAGAAGCGGCGCTGCGCGTCGGCACCGCTGACGTCTACCGTAAACCAAGGCCTGCCAGCTTTAGCGTTGCGCACGCCCCTGAGTCGCCCAACGATCCCCAATCGCGAGAGCAAGGCGAGTACATCTCGCGCAAGTCGCTCGCTGCTGGTCGTGAAATAGACTCGGTGACTTCCACGCGTACCGAACTTTCGGAGGGTCACTGATCCATCTGTCGCCCACAGATGTTTGAGAAGGATGGCGATCTGGTCATTCGGCAGGCGGAAAACATCCTCCGGCAAATGTTTCTCGTGTGAACGTTGGCCGTAGATGCCGAGCTCTTTGAGCCATTTGCCAACACCAGCGGGGTGCCACCGATTGCCGTTGCCACTGATGACGAGTTGGTGCCACTGGCCGACGCCAGGCTGCCTGGAAACCGTTGAGCCGAATGCCTCCGCGGCGCGTCGCACGGCCTCGCTATTCGCCTCGGAGGCCGTCGTGTAGCGCAGCGGCTGATGGACGAGATAGCTGCCATCGCCAACGAGGTGCCCGAGCAGCACGAGATGATGCTCAGGCCAGCGAACAGTCTCAGCAGGTTCCGGCACTCGACGCGCGAGCGCCAAACGATCCCCCACCGCGAGCTTGCCAACCGTCGTCCACCCCTGCCCTGCAAACAACCGATGCTCAGCCGTCGCACGAATCGAGCGACCGCTCGCGAGCGACACACGAAACACCGGCTTCTTGCCGACTTCCCACACCTTGTCGGAGCGGGCCTTGACGATCTTCTGATGCTCGTCCATCGCCCACACTTCAGGCTCGGTGCCCACGAGATCCCTGATCGGCACGCGCCGACCGTCGGCGAGGCAGACCAGCGTGTCGCCGGTCACGCACTCACGCAGGTCTGACATCACGGGTACTTTGTTCTCGCGCTGCTCGACACTGCGGTTGAGCTGCGATAGCGCGATCACCGGAATGTGCAGCTCCTTGGCGAGCGCCTTGAGGCCGCGCGAGATCTCCGAAATCTCGGTGGCGCGGTTCTCCTTGTTCCCGGGCACCTGCATGAGCTGCAGGTAATCCACCACCACGAGATCGAGCCCATGCTCGCGCTTCACGCGCCGCGCGCGGGCGCGCAGGTCCGTGGGCGTGAGGCCGGGCGTCTCGTCGATGAATATCTTGGCTTCGGAGAGTTGCGCGGTGGCGCTGGTGATGCGCACCCAGTCCTCATCCTGCAGGCGGCCGCTGCGCAGCGCGCCGAGATGCACCGTTCCGATGGAGGACAGAAGGCGCGTGAGCACCTGGTCCGTCGGCATTTCCATGCTGAAGATGCAGACCGAGGATTTGAGCTTCGGACTGATCGCCGCATATTCGGCCATGTTCACGGCCAGCGTGGTCTTGCCCATCGAGGGGCGGCCCGCCACGATCACGAGGTCACCAGGGCGCAGGCCGCCGGTGATGCGGTCGAAATCCGTGAAGCCGGTGGGCAGGCCCTGCAGAGAATCGGGGTTCTGGTAGGCGGCGTCGATCTTGTCGATGAGCTGCGGCAGCGAGGCACGCGCGATCACGGCGCCATCGCGGCTGCCGAAGCCCGCTTCCGCGATCTCGAACACCTTTTGCTCGGCCTTGTCGACGAGCTCGCGGGCGCTGTGCCCTTCCGTGTTGAACACCGAGGCGGCGATCTCGCTGCCCGCCGAGATCAGCTGACGAAGGAGCGAGCGCTCACGCACCAGCTCCGCATAAGCGCGCACGTTCGCCGCGGTGGGTGTGTCTCGCGCGAGTGTGCCGAGATAAGCGAGGCCGCCAGCGTTATCGAGACTCCCGAGCTTCTGCAGCTGCTCGGAAACGGTGATGACATCGCACGGCTTGCCCTCGGTGGCGAGCACCGTGATCGCGTCGAAAATCAGCCGATGATCGGGACGATAGAAGTCATGCGTGCGCACCATGTCCGCCACCTGATCCCAGGCGCTGGTGTCGAGCAGCAGACTGCCGAGCACGGCTTGCTCGGCTTCGATGGAGTGCGGTGGCGTGCGAACCTCGGCGAGAGAGGTGCCGGGATCGCGTCGTTCTCGTTTGCCGAAAGGGGCAGAGTCAGCCATGGCGGCCACTCTAGCCAAGAGAGTGGCCGCCGGCTATTGCTGTTTGTCGTTTATTCTTCAGCGAGGATCGAAACGGCGAGTGGCACGTCGACGTCCGCATGCAGATGCAGGTTCACCGTGTGCTCGCCCACCGTGCGCAGCGCGCCGTTCGGCAGCCGCACCTCGCTGCGGGAGACATTGAAGTTCTCGCGCTTCAGGGCTTCGGAGATGTCGGCCGTGCCGACGGAACCGAAGAGCTTGCCTTCCGTGCCGGCCTTGGCGCGGATCACGAGCTTGAAGTCCTTGAGCGCGGCCTGCCGCTCTTCGGCGGACTGCAGCTGCTCGCGCGCGATCTTCTCGAGCTCGGCGCGGCGCTCTTCGAACTTCTTCACGTTGGCGGGGGTTGCGAGCGTCGCCTTGCCTTCCGGCAGCAGGTAGTTGCGGCCGAAGCCGGACTTCACCTTCACGCGGTCGCCGATGTTGCCGAGGTTGGCAACCTTCGTCAGCAGAATGACTTCCATCTGAGTGCTCTCTCCCCGACTCAGTGCTGGTCGGTGTACGGCAACAGCGCCAGGAAGCGCGCGCGCTTCACGGCGACAGCAAGCTGCCGCTGGTAGAAGGACTTCGTGCCCGTGATACGGCTCGGCACGATCTTGCCCGTCTCGGTGATGTAACCCTTGAGCGTGGCGAGGTCCTTGTAGTCGATGTACTTCACGCCTTCGGCGGTGAAGCGGCAGAACTTCTTCCGGCGGGAGAAGCGGCTGTTCGAATTGGGTTTCATGGCCATGTGAGTGGTCTCTCTCTGTGCCGATTAACCGAGTTAATCAGGCGTTGTCCGAGGCGCTGTCGTCGTCGCTCGAGGCTTCTTCGGTGCGCGGGGCGCGGTCGCGACGCGGACGATCGCCACTG
>JBDZVF010000073.1:0-17960 GCA_040255575.1 Pseudomonadota bacterium
CATCGAGCGCACGCTCCACGGTGCGCAGCAACTTGGCGAGCGAGAGCGGCTTCTCGACGAAGTCGAACGCGCCGAGCCGCGTTGCTTCGACCGCCGTCTCCACGGTGCCGTGGCCGGACATCATGACGACCGGACAACCGTTGGTTGCGGTGGTCGACCACTCGCGCAACAGCGTGATGCCGTCCACGTCCGGCATCCAGATATCGAGCAGTACGAGGTCGGGCGTCTGCTTCGCGCGCGACGCGCGAGCCTGCGCCGCGTTGGCGGCGACGTCCACCTCATACCCTTCCTCGGAGAGGATCTCCTTCAGAAGCGTGCGGATGTCCGCTTCGTCATCGACGACCAGGATGTGTGCCGTTGTCATGCTCGCTCCCTACGCAGCTCGCCGCGTCTGTCACGTGTGTTCGAAGCCGACCGAGTGCTGTCTTTCAACGGCAGCACCACGCGCACCCGCGCGCCGCCCTCGGGACGATTGTCGGCATCGATGCGTCCCCCGTGTTCTTCGACAATTTTCTTCACAATCGCAAGCCCGAGGCCTGTGCCCTTGGGCTTGCTCGTTACATACGGGTCGAACACGCGCGCCAGCAGCTCCCGCTGAAAGCCGGGACCGTTGTCGCAGACGGTGACGACCGCATATTCGGCATCCTCGTCCGTGCCGCGCTCGAGTCGCGTGGAGATCTCGAGCCTCGGGCTCGCGACACCATCGAGCGCTTCGAGCGCGTTCGTGACGAGGTTGTTCAGGATCTGGCGCACCCGGGTTCGATCGGCTTCGAGCTGCTGCAGGTCGCCATCGAGCTCCAGCTTCACTTCCGGATGCGTGTGGTGTGAGCGGTAAAGGTCCACCACTTCGCTGACCAGCTGATTCAGGTTGAAGTGGGTCATGCGCATTTCAGGCGCGCGAGCGTACTCGCTGAACGCGTTCACCATCTGCTGCATGCTCTCCACCTGCTGCACGATCGTGCGCGTCGAGCGCTCGAGCATCTCCGCGTCGGGCGGGCTCATGGTCGCGAGGAACCGGCGGCGCATGCGCTCCGCCGAAAGCTGGATCGGCGTGAGCGGATTCTTGATCTCGTGTGCCAGACGGCGCGCGACCTCGCCCCAGGCCGCATCGCGCTGCGCCTGCAGGAGCGTGGTGATGTCGTCGAACACGATGATGTAGCCCACATCGCTGTCCGCATCGGGCAGAGGCGTGCACGCGCACATCAGCGTGCGACGGCCCGAGCTGCTGTCGAGATCGATCTGCTCGCGCCACTCTTCTCTGCCGGCGGCAAAGCGAACGGCAAGCGCGGCGACGAACTGGCCGAGGCGCTCGTTGTTCGCGGCGAGCTCCGGCAGGGTCTGGCCAACGGCGGCAGACAGATCCGTTCCCAGAATCGCGCCGGCCGCGGTATTGGCCGTTCGCACCGTCAGCATGCGATCGACCCCGAGCACGCCGGTGGACAATCTGGCGAGCAGGATCGCGAGGCGCGCGCGCTCACGTTCGACAGCCTGCTGACTGCGCGTGGCTTCTTCGCGAGCGCGTCGCAGGCGCTTCGTCATGTCATTGAACGAATGGACGAGGAAGCCCATCTCGTCGCGGGAAGGCAGCGGCAGGCGCGTGCCGAAATCGCCCTTGCCGACCGCGCGCGTGCCGGCAATCAGATCCTGCACGGGGCGCGTCAGTCGCTGCGCGAAAAAGATGGCACCGTAAATGCCGGCCAGCATCGCGAGCAACAGCACCATCGTCAGCGTGAGGCGGAAGCTGTATTTCAGCGGTTCGCGGAAGCTGGCGACATCACCGTACTGGGAATACGCGTTCTGCACTGCCTCCGACAGCTTCGCCAGCTGCGGCGGCACCTGATAGACCGCCACCAGGTAGCGATCCCCCGTCGCGGACGGGAGCATCGAGCGTCGTATCGGAGCCGCTGTGCGAATCAGGTAACGGCCGTCATCCTGCGGTTCGAGCGAGACGTAGGGCCGGCCATCTGTCACCTGCCTCACCAGATCTTCCGTCGGGCGCGAGGGCAACGACTGCAACGGATTCTCGAGGCTCGACGCAAAGATGCGCTCGTGACCGCCGAACACCACCATTTCCAGCGCGTTCGCGGATTTGCGCTCCTTGTCGACCACGCGGGCGAGATCGTCCGGCGGGACACTCGAGAGCTCGTCGGCGAGCTTCACGGTGCGCTCCGAGTATTCGCGCTGGCCCACTTCCAGCGCCTTGCGCGAGAGGTTCAGGGCATCGTTCAAGCCCTGCTTCACCTCGACGCGGAACCAGCTATCGATGCCGCGATTGAGGAACTCGAGGGAGAACAGGTACACGATGATCAGCGGCACGATCACCAGCATTCCGAAGATGGTGACGGTGCGTGCGGTCAACCGGGAGCCGGGCACGTGATTGCGGTAGTCGCGCACGAGCTGCAGCAGCTTGCGCGCGATGAGCGTGCTCAGCGCGATCACGCCAACGAGATTCAGCAACAGGATGAGCGGCTGCAGCCGGCCGAACTCGCCGGAGTTCTGCACACTCTTGGCGAGCAGCAGGAGCGCGCCGACGCCGATGGCTCCCCAAAATACAACGAGGGCCACGCCGCTCCAGCGCGTCCACCAGCTTGTGGGCGCAGTTACACCGGGAGAGACCATGTGTACCACTCGCTCGTACGGTGCCAGTCATTCGTCCAGAACATGAGCGCGCGCAGGGAAGATGGCAACCTCCCGCGACGCACCCCCGCCCGCACACCGACTTCGTACTCGCCGCCATCCAACTGCGGCGCCACGAGGATAGGCCAGCCGTCGACCGTGCCGAGTTGCTTCAGCGCTTCCTCGAGAGTGGGGAAGCTCTGCTGATCGCCACTGCGCACATCACGAATGATGTAACGCTCGCTGACGGCGTGGAACGAGAGCTCCCGGCGCAAGGTCAGCGCCACCACTTCAGCGTCGAACCACAGCCGCCTGTGGCGATTGACGCGCGTGTCCAGCTCGAATGACAGGGTGATGCCATCGCGCAACGCGTTCCGGATTTCAGGATTGTCTGGGTACTCCACCCGCGCGTGGAGAAGAAACACGCCGTTGTCGACGTTCACGTAGGCCGAGCGAACTTCCAGCACGCCATCCAGTGCGTCCGCACGCAGAAACGCAGCCGCTCCGAAGAGAACGGCGGCAAACAGTGCGACGACGAATCGCCGCGTCGGCAGTGCGTGAACAGCAAGCATTGCGTCGATGGACGTTGCGGTCCCGGGTCAGGTTCCGTGCGCGCCTGTGCGCGTTGTCTTTTCGACACAAGCATAGTGGAAACCGTCGGTCCCTGCCTCCGCTCCGGGGAGTAATTGCACCCCGTGCGGCGTGAGCTCGGCGCCGGGCACCTGGGCCGCCAGCGTCGCGGGCACGCTGACCGCGCGGCCTGAGTGCTTATGCAGAAACTCGGCAATGACGCGCTGATTCTCCGCCGGCAGCACAGAGCACGTGGCGTAGATCAGACGGCCGCCGGGGGCCAGCATGCTGAAGCAGGCTTCGAGAATGGAGCGTTGCGTTGCTGCCAAGGCGGGAATGTCGCCCGGCCGGCGCAGGATCTTGATGTCCGGATGCCGCCGAATCACCCCGGTCGAGGAGCAGGGGGCGTCCACGAGAATCCGATCGAAGGGTTTGCCGTCCCACCAGGTGTCCGGCCGGGTCACGTCGGCCGCGATGAGCGAGGCCCGGCGCCCGAGCCGCTCCAGATTTTCCCGGACGCGACCGAAGCGGCGCTCCTCGATATCCACCGCGACGACCTCGGCGAGGCCGGGCGTGTGCTCCAGCAGGTGCCCTGTCTTGCCGCCGGGAGCAGCACAGGCATCCAGCACGCGCATTCCGGGCTGGGCATCCAGCAGGGGCGCGGCGAGCTGGGCGGCGGCGTCTTGAACGGAAACCTTGCCCTCGGCGAACCCGGGCAGATCGTTCACCGGCACGGCGTGCGTGAGTTCGACAGCTGAAGCCGCCCAGGGAAGAGCCCTGGCCTCGACGCCAGTCTTCGCCAGCTCTGCGATGACGTCTGCCACGCTCGTGCGAGACAGATCGACGCGCAGAACCATGGGCGGATGGCCGTTGTTTCCGTTCAGTATCGACTCAGCGCGCGCGGGCCACGCTGCCTGAATCTCGTCCACCAGCCACTGCGGATGAGCTGTGCGGGCGGCAAGCGATTCATCTACTCGCTTCAGCAGCTGCGCCTTTTCGCGGATGAACCTGCGAAGCACGCCGTTCACCAGGCCGGCGGCGCGCTCCTGCCGCAGCACCCGAGCGGCATCGACCGCGGCGTCCACGGTCGAATGCCCAGGGTTCCGCGAGTACTCGAGCTGATGAATCGCCGTGGCCAGCAGCGCGCGAACTTCGGTGCTGAGTTTCTCGGGACGTTCGAGCAGCAAGTCGAGCACTGCCGTGATGCGCAGGTACCAGCGTGCGGTGCCCAGTGTGATCGCGCGGACAGCGGCGCGGTCCTTCGCGGCCTCGAACGGCGACAGCGCATCGTCGGCCGACCGTCCATCGAAGGTGATGCGGGCCATGGCGCGAGCGGCGTTCGCGAGGGTTTCGGCACCGGGCGCCCAGCGGCTCCGGGAAGATCTGGCAACAGGCTTGTTCACGTCTAACCGAGTTGGCGGCCCACGAGGGGCGCGGTGTTGGCGAAGTCCCGGGCACTCACGGGACGCTTCCCGGGCCGCTGCACTTCGAAAATGGCGAGGCGACCCATCCCGCACTGGACCAGCAGGCAGCGCTCGGACACGGAAAGGATCGTTCCGGGCGGCTGGCCGTCGAGCCGGGGGGACTGCTCCATCTCCGCCTTCGCGCGCAGCACCCGCAGCTGCTCGCCTTCGTATCGAGCTTCGGCGATCGGCCAGGGGTTGAAGGCGCGAACCTTCCGCTCGATCTCGATCGCCCGCGCGGTCCAGTCGATACGGGCTTCGGCTTTCTCGAGCTTGGCGGCGTAGGTTACGCCCTCCTGGGGCTGGGGCTCGGCTACAATTGTTCCATTATGGAGACGATCAATGGCCTCCACAATCGCATTGGCGCCCAAAGACGCCAGTCGGTCGTGAAGAGAGCCCCCCGTGTCTTCTGGCTCGATCAGTATCGCGCGCTTCAGGAGCATCGGACCGGTGTCCAGGCCCGCGTCCATCTGCATGATCGTGACCCCTGTTTCGGTGTCGCCCGCCAGGATGGCCCTCTGGATAGGCGCCGCCCCGCGCCAGCGCGGCAGGAGGGAAGCGTGGATGTTCAGGCACCCGAGCCGGGGAAGCGAAAGCACCGCGGGCGGGAGAATGAGCCCGTACGCCACGACGACCAGCACATCCGGCTGCCAGGCAACGAGCGTTGCGCGGCCCTCTTCCGTCTTCAGCGTCTGGGGCTGCGCGACGGGCAGGCCCGCGGCAAGCGCCGCCTGCTTTACGGGACTGGCTGCGAGCTGCTGCCCCCGACCCTTGGGCCGGTCAGGCTGCGTGAGAACGCCCACGACGGAATGCCCCGAGCCGAGGAGCGCGCGGAGCGCGGGCACCGAGAAATCCGGCGTGCCCGCGAATGCAATGCGAAGGGAAACGGCGGCGAACCCGGTAACGGCCCGCTCAGAGGGCCTGGGAGAGGACGGGCGCCGGCTTTTTCGCTGCCTTGTCCTTGCGGTCCTTCTCGAGCTTCTTGCGAATGCGCTCGCGCTTGAGGTCCGAGAGGTAATCGACGAAGAGCTTGCCTTCGAGGTGATCCATCTCGTGCTGCACGCAGATCGCGAGAATGTCATCGAAGTCGCGCTCGAAGACTTCGCCGTGCCGATCCAGCGCGCGCACCCGGATCTTCGCGGCCCGCACCACCTCATCGAACACGCCCGGCACCGAGAGGCAGCCCTCTTCGATCGTGCCGACCCCTTCCTTCGACAGGATTTCGGGGTTGATGAAGACCAGCGGCTCCTCGCGGTCCTTCGACACGTCGATGACGATCAGCCGCTTGTGGAAGTCCACCTGCGTGGCGGCGAGGCCGATGCCCGGGGCGGCATACATGGTCTCGAACATGGAGTCGATGAGCTGCTGCAGCTCCGGCGTGAAGTCCGCAGGGGTCATCGGCTGCGCCTTGATGCGCAGGCGGGGGTTCGGATACTCGAGGATCGGAAGAAGGGCCATGGCTCTCTACTCAGGTTCGTGCATTCGACTACATTCGGCTGCTAATGTTCTGATACGAAGCGAGATTTACGGCTGTCGACTGGCGTTTTCGCTTGCCGCCGACAGCCCCCGGATCCGTCGTGAACCAGCGCACACTGCCGACAATAATTCGTGTGCCAGCGCGGCGGGCCGATTATAACAGCGGGGTCGCTTACCCCACCCGCAGCAAGGAGTGGAGGATGGTCTCGATTCAGAAAATGGGTGCTCGCCCGGGAGCGAGCGTCGTTGCCGTGTCCGTGGCGATTGCGGCCTTGCTGTCGGGCTGCTCTATGTTTGGGGGTCAAAAGGAATCCTCAACCCCGGCACCCGTGGCGGCCGCCCCAGCGAGCCCGGCTGCCGCGCCCGAGGAAGAGCTGACCGCCACCGAGGCGGCCACCGAAACGGCCGCGGCGCCCGCGCAAGCGGCTGGCGACGCCTCATCGAGCTCGCTGATTCGCCCCGACGCGCCCAAGAGCTACACCGTCAAGCGCGGCGACACGCTGTGGGGTATCGCGTCGATGTTCCTCAGGGACCCGTGGCTCTGGCCCGAGGTCTGGATCATCAACCCGCAGGTTCAGAACCCCCACCTTATCTATCCCGGCGACACGCTCGCCCTTGCGTATGGCGCTAACGGCCAGCCGCAGATCCGCCTGACCAGCGGCGGGGCGGCGCGCCTCAACCCGCGCCTGCGCAGCTCGCCGCTCGAAGGGGCGATTCCGACGCTCCCCTACTCGGCCATCAAGTCTTTCCTGAGCAAGCCCTCGGTGCTGACGAAGGACCAGATCAGGCAGGCGCCCTCGGTGCTGGCGTTCCGCGAGAAACACCTCATCGGCGGCTCCACGAACGACATCTACGTGCGCAACCTCGATGCGCCCGAAGGTGCGCGTTTCAGCGTGGTGCACGTGGGTGAAGCGCTGCGCGATCCGGACAACGGCGACGTGCTCGGCTACGAGGGGATCTACACCGCAACCGCATCGGTGACGACCACGACGAATCCGTCGAAGGCCGTGCTGAGCGACTCGGCTCGTGAAACGCTCGTCGGCGACAAGCTGATCGCCATCGACAACGAGGCGCCGCTGAGTTTCGTGCTGAGCGCGCCGCCAGCGAACACCAATGGACGCATCATCAACGTGGTCGACGGCACGGACCTCATCGGCCAGTACCAGGTAGTCGTGATCAATCGCGGCAGCCGGCATGGCGTGGTCCCGGGCAACGTCATGGCCATCGACCAGGCAGGCGATGTGGTTGTCGATCGCGGCGATCGAAGCTTCGGTGCGAAGCTCGGCTTCGGCAAGCGAGTGCAGCTGCCGTCCGAACGCGCCGGAACGCTGCTCGTGTTCCGCACGTTCGACCGCCTTAGCTACGGCCTCGTGGTCGGCGCATCGTCGGAGATTCACGTCGCCGACTACGTGCGCACCCCGTAACAAGCCGCGGAAACACAGTGACCTGAAACGCCGCGGAGGCCAGCCTCCGCGGCGTTTTCATTTGTGCGAGCGCTTCATTACTGCACGTTTGCACCAGGAATCGCGGGTCTCAAGTGCCGCGCGCACGACTATCCTCGCGCGCATGGATTCACTTCGCGCGCTCGTTCTTCTCGCCCGCACGCCATCGCTCAAAGCGGAGCATCTGCACGCGCTCGTCGAGGCAACGGGCAGTCTGGAAGGGGCCGCCAGCATCGGCGCAAACGTGATACCGGGAGTGCGTCTGCCAGCTGCTTCCCGCATGTTCCTCGCATCTCCGGACGACGCGGCGATCGATGCTGACCTCGAATGGATCGCCGCAAGCAATGCGACGCTGATCCCCTGCACATCGCCCGAGTATCCGCAGCTGCTGGCACGCACGAGCCGCGCACCTGCGGCGCTGTACGTGCTCGGCGATCCGAACGTGCTCCACACCTCGCAGCTCGCGATCGTCGGTTCGCGAAGCCCCACCGCAAGCGGCCGCGAGACCGCGCGCGAGTTCGCGGAGTTCTTCTCGCGAGCGGGCATCACGATCACGAGCGGCCTTGCGCTCGGCATCGATGCTGCAAGTCACGAAGGCGCGCTCAAGGGCAGCGGCATCACGATCGCGGTGTGCGGCACCGGCCTCGACCGCGTCTATCCGCGACGGAACGCGAAGCTCGCCGCCCTCATTCGCGAACGGGGCGGCGCCCTGGTGTCGGAGTTTCCGCCGCGTGCGGGCCCGCTCGCGGAGCACTTCCCGCAGCGGAATCGCATCATCAGCGGTCTGTCTTTCGGGACACTCGTGGTGGAAGCCGCCCGCGCCAGTGGCTCGCTGATTACCGCGCAGCATGCCCTCGAGCAGGGTCGCGAGGTGTTCGCCATCCCGGGCTCGATCCACAGCCCCCTTTCGCGCGGCTGTCACAAACTGATCCGCGAAGGGGCCAAGCTCGTGGAAAGCGCCGAAGACGTTCTGTCCGAAGTGCTCAATTTCCTTCCGCCGCAGACACTTGCACGTGTGTCGCCCCCACCCCGCAGCACCTGCCATGCCGCGCCGGCGTTGGACAAGGAATACGAAATCCTGTTAGATGCGCTCGGCTTCGAACCCGCAGGCATCGATGTTCTCGCCGCGCGCACCGCAATTCCGTGCGAGTCGGTCGCCTCGATGTTGCTGATTCTCGAGCTCCAGGGGCACGTCAAGCCTCAGGCAGGCGGCCGGTACGGCCGCTGTCGTCCGTGAGGGTTGGCTAAAGAAGACCGACGATGACTGGCAGCGTTCTCGATATCCTGATTTACGTCTTTGATCGCTACATGCTCGACGAGGTACCCGAGGTACCTGAGCGGGAGGATCTCGCTCGCCAGCTCGAAGGCGCCGGCTTCACGCAGTACAACGTCGAGCGCGCGCTCGACTGGCTCGCGGATCTCGCGTGCGTTCGCGATGCGCTACCGCTCGCAGGCAGCGGGCCCGCGGTGCGCATCTACAGCGAATGCGAGCTGTCGCGGTTGTCCACGGAGTGCCGTGGCTTCCTGCTGACGCTCGAGCGGATGGGCATTCTCTCGACGCAGCAGCGCGAGGTGGTGATCGAACGCATGCTGGCGCTCGATGCGGACGAGCTCGATACCGAGCAGCTGAAGTGGGTCGTGCTGATGGTGCTTTCGAGCCAGCCGGACCAGGAACATGCGTTCGCAAGACTCGAGGATCTGGTCGTGGCCGCCCCCACCGGAGTGCCACATTGAGGCCGCTCGGTTTACCCGATTGGCATCTCCCGCGGCTCGTCCGCGGTTTTTCGTTTTTGGAGGACACTCGCCGGGATGGCTGACAACCTCGTCATCGTCGAATCGCCCGCGAAGGCAAAAACCATCAAGAAGTACCTCGGCAAGGACTTCGAGGTGCTCGCTTCCTATGGCCACGTGCGCGATCTCGTTCCCAAGGAAGGCGCGGTGGACCCGGACCACGGGTTCGCCATGCAATACCAGGTGCTCGAGAAGAACGCGCGCCACATCGAATCCATTTCCAGGGCGCTGAAGAAGGCCAAGGCACTCTATCTTGCGACCGACCCCGATCGCGAGGGTGAAGCGATCTCCTGGCACCTGTCGGAGATCCTGAAGGAGCGCGGCGATCTCGCGCACAAGAAGATGCACCGCGTGGTCTTCTACGAGATCACGAAGACGGCGGTGCGCGATGCCATCCAGCGCCCGCGTGACTTGTCGTTCGATCTCGTGAACGCGCAGCAGGCGCGCCGCGCGCTCGACTATCTCGTCGGTTTCAATCTCTCGCCGCTGCTCTGGAAGAAGGTTCGCCCCGGACTTTCCGCCGGGCGCGTGCAGAGCCCCGCGCTGCGCATGATCTGCGAGCGCGAAGAGGAAATCGCGGCGTTCGTGCCGCAGGAATACTGGACGCTCGATGGCGAGGGCGAGCACAGCGCCCGGCGCTTCCCGCTGAAGCTCATCGAATACCGGGGCACGAAGGTCGAGCAGTTCAGCTTCCCGAACGGCACAACGGCCGCGGAAGTCGAGAAGAACATCGTCGAAGCGGCGCGGGCCGCCGGCGCAAGTGGCGACTCCCTCGGCACGCTGAAGGTGTTCGCGATCGATCGCAAGGAGCGTCGGCGCAACCCCGCTCCGCCATTCACCACATCGACGCTGCAGCAGGAGGCCGCGCGCAAGCTCGGTTTCAACGCGCGGCGGACCATGCGTCTTGCGCAGCAGCTCTACGAAGGCGTGGACATCGGCGAAGGCGCGATCGGTCTCATCACTTACATGCGTACGGACTCGGTGAACCTCGCCGAGGAAGCCGTGCGCGAAATTCGCGAGGTCGCCGCGCGGCTCTACGGCCAGGCGGAAGTCGCGGACGAGCCGCGCGTCTACCGGACCAAGTCGAAGAACGCGCAGGAAGCGCACGAAGCCATCCGCCCGACCTCCGCGGCCATCGTGCCGGCGGACATCGAAGGCAAGATGGACGCGGACCTGCACAAGCTCTATTCACTCATCTGGAAGCGCGCGGTCGCCTCGCAGATGAGCCACGCGGTGTTCGACACCGTCGCGGTCGACATGCTCGCGGGCCCCGATGGCCCGGAGCGTCACGTGCTGCGCGCCAACGGCTCCACGCTGGTGAAGCCGGGCTACATGTCCGTGTACCAGGAAGATGCGGACGACGTGAAGCGGGACGATGACGATCGCGTGCTCCCGCAGATGAGCGAGGGCGACGCCGTCGCGCTGGCGGCCTTCAAGGCGGAGCAGCACTTCACCGAGCCGCCGCCGCGCTATTCCGAAGCCTCGTTGGTGAAGGCGCTCGAGGAGTACGGCATCGGCCGTCCCTCCACCTACGCCACCATCATCTCGACACTGCAGGATCGCCAGTATGTCGAGATGGACAATCGCCGCTTCATCCCGACCGACATCGGCAAGATCGTCGGCCGCTTCCTCACGGTCTACTTCCACCGCTACGTCGACTACGGCTTCACGGCCTCGATGGAAGACGAGCTCGACGCGGTGTCGCGCGGCGAGGAAGAGTGGACGGCTCCGCTCGGCAAGTTCTGGAAGCCCTTCATCAAGGAAGTGGAGAAGATCGAGAAGAACGTGTCGCGCGAGCAGGTCGCGATGGCGCGTGAGATCGGCGTGCATCCCGAGTCCGGCAAACCGGTGAGCGTGCGCATGGGCCGCTTCGGCCCGTTCGTGCAGATCGGCACCAAGGACGACGAGGAGAAGCCGAAGTTCGCCGGGCTGCGGCCCGGACAGAAGATGGACAACATCACGCTCGAGCAGGCGCTCGAGCTCTTCAAGCTGCCGCGCACGCTCGGCCAGACGGCCGAGGGCGAGGACGTGGTGGCGAACGTCGGCCGCTTCGGGCCGTATATCAAGTACGGGTCGAAGTACGTCTCGTTGAAGGACGACGATCCGTACACCGTCGAGCTGCCGCGCGCGCTCGAGGTCATCCGCCTGAAGCAGGAAGCCGACGCGAACCGCATCATCGCGAACTTCGAGAGCGACGGCATCCAGGTGCTGAACGGGCGCTACGGGCCGTACGTCACGAACGGCAAGAAGAACGCGAAGATTCCGAAGGACCGGGACCCCAAGTCCATCACCCTCGAAGAAGCGCGCGTGATGATCGAGCAGGCGCCCGAGCGGGGTGCCGGCCGGTTCGGTCGTGGCCGGCGCGGTGCTGCAGCCCCCGCGAAGAGCGCCGCCGCCGCCAAAGGCAGCGCCGTGGCGAAAGGCAGTGCTGCGAAGGGCGGCGCTGCGAAAAGCGCGGCCGCGAAGCGCACCGGGAAGGCTGCTGCGAGCGCAGACAATGGTGCGGACGGCGCTGATGGAGCGGCTGCAGCGGCCACCGCCGCCAAGGCGGGCAAAGCGGCGGCCGGCAGATCCGCCACGGGCAAGAATGCGGCTGTCGGCCACGCGGCCGGCGCCAGTGGCGCGCACAAGAAGGCTTCGGCCAAAGCGCCGACCCGAGCGGGCCGGTCTGCCCGCTCCGGCGGTGCGCCCGCGCCGAAGGGCGTGAGCAAGGTCGTACGCAAGGGACAATCGGCCGCCGCGAAAGCGCACGCCCGCAAAACGGCTGCTCGCTCAGGCGCGGCAGGTGCCGCCGGCAAGAGCGGCAAGCCCGCAGGCAAACGCGCGCGGCAATAGCCGGGCGCGCCGCGCGCGCTTTCGAGGAAACGTCGCTTCGGGAAATCGAGCAAGCCCCCGGGGCGTCGCCTCACTGCCGTTGACCGCTCCGGGTGCAAAGGCCGTAGGATTCAGGCCCGTTCGGGGAGAGGCAGAATGCGACGCACGTTCGCCAGGGCGTTCGGTTCGATGATGCTGGGCGTGCTCCTCACGCTCCCGATGATCGATCCCGTGCTCGCCGCGACGGACGCCCGCCGGGTGCAGGCCGTTTCTCCTCGCCTTCAGAAGATCGATCGCGCACTGCTCGGCACCCAAGGGCCTGTCGATGTGGTCGTGCAGCTCGCCGGTGATCCGGTGGCTGTCGCGAATGGACCGGATGCGCGCGTCGCTGGCGGCCGGCTGAATCGCGCGCAACAGATCGCGTACGCGCAGAAGCTGCGTCGCGCGCAGGATGCCGTGCTGGCGAAGGTCTTCGCGCTCGGTGGCAAGGAGATCGGGCGCGTTCTCATGGCTTACAACGCCGCGCTCGTGCGCATCGATGCGAGCAAGGCGGAAGCGCTCGCGAACCTGCCCGGCGTGAAGTCGGTGCTGCGGGTATCGGACTTCCACATCAATCTCACCGAGACGGTGCCCTACGTCGGCGCCGCGGCCGTGCAGGCGGCGGGAGTCACCGGCAGGGGCGTACGCGTCGCGGTGCTCGACTCGGGGGTCGACTACACACACGAGAATCTCGGCGGCTCGGGCGCAGTCCGCGACTATCAGGCCGCCATTGCGAGCGCCGCCTCGCGTGACGCCA
Source organism: Pseudomonadota bacterium (assembly GCA_040255575.1). Lineage (GTDB taxonomy): Bacteria > Pseudomonadota > Gammaproteobacteria > Steroidobacterales > Steroidobacteraceae > JADGHX01. The sequence goes on from JBDZVF010000073.1 coordinate 12,969, forward strand.
GGCTCTTCCCTACCGCGAAGGTGTACGAGGGCCACGACTACGTCGGTGAGAACTGGGACGGCGACAAGTTCCGCACGCTGGAGCCGGATGACAATCCCGTCGATGCGGACGGTCATGGCACACACGTCGCCGACATCATCGCGGGGCGAAGTAACGACGGGACGCACGTTGGTGTGGCGCCGGGCGCGTCGCTGCTCGCGGTGAAAGTCTGCAGCTCGCAGAACACGGCCTGCAGCGGGTTCGCGATCCTCCAGGGCATCGACTACGCGCTCGACCCGAATCGGGACGATTCGATGGACGACGCCGTCGACATCATCAATCTCTCGGTCGGCGCGCCCTATGGCCAGAAGGAAGACAGCACGGCTGTCGCGGCATCGAATGCAGCGAAGGCGGGTGTGATCGTCGTCACCGCGGCAGGCAACAGCGGCAACAAGCCCTACGACCTCGGCTCGCCGGGAATCTCGCCGAACGTGATCACGGTTGCGCAGACGCAGGTGCCGAGCGCCGTGTCGATCCCGCTCGTCGTCCGCCAGCCCACCAGCATCGCTGGCGCGTATCTCAATACGGCGGTTCTGGATTTCGCGCGCGTCACCGCATCAGTGCAGGCGCCCGTTGTGTGGCTCGGCACGGGATGCCCTGATGAGAGCTACGCCGTGAATCCGAGCGGCAAGATCGCGCTCATCGATCGCGGCGGCGTGAACTGCAATATCAGCGCGAAGATCGCCAGGGCCGGCAACGCCGGGGCCGTGGGCGCCATCATCGCGATGACGGACGACTCGGCGCCCTTGTCGTTCTCCAATGGCGGCGAATGCCCCACGGCGACGGGCGCGTGTGTCCCATCGGTCGTCATCGACAAGAAGCTGCGAGACGCGATTGTTGCCGCCCCAGGCGTGGTCGCGGAGATTTCACCGAAGAACGGCATTGCGCTCACCGCCGGCGTGGCGAGCACGAGCGCGCGCGGCCCGAGCTACGACTACAACCAGATCAAGCCTGACCTTGCGGCACCCGGTGCGTCGCTGTCCGCGCTCGCGGGAACGGGTAGCGGCGAAGAGGCTTTCAGCGGCACTTCCGGCTCGGCGCCGATGGTGTCGGGCGCGGCGGCGTTGATGCTGGAGGCCTATCCGAACCGCTCACCGTGGGTCATCAAGTCGGCACTCATGAACACGGCGGATACTGAGGTGTACACGGATCCGGTGTTTCTGCCCGGTGTGCTTGCGCCGATTACGCGCATAGGTGCCGGTGAACTGCAGGTCAACAAGGCCATCGCCACCACCACGGTCGCCTGGGATGCGGCACGCCGCACCGGCAGCCTTTCGTTTGGCTATCGCAGCGTCTCCGGCAACAACGAAACCATCGTGCGCACGGTGCGCGTGCAGAACTACAGCCGCACTCCCCGTCGCTACGATGTGAGCAATGTCTTCCGCTACGACAACGATGCGGCGAGCGGCGCAGTGAGGATCCTCACGCCGGGCAGCGTGATGGTGCCGGCGTTCGGTAGCGCGACGTTCGACGTGGTGATGCGAATCGATGCCTCGAAGCTGCCGGTGTGGAGCTTCTTCGGCGGAGCCAACGCGGGCAACGGGCCGCTGTTGCAGTCGATCGAGTTCGACGGCTTCATCACGCTCAGGGACTCGCGGGATACCGTGAGGCTGCCGTGGCACGTGCTGCCGCACCGATCGGCCGCGGTGCGCGTCGTCAATCGCAACGTGGCGATTCCGGCCCGGGGGTTCGGCCTGCTGGCGCTCGAAAATGCCAGCCGCGCCTTGCCGGGCGTGCTCGACGTGTTTGCGCTCACGGGCACGAGCCCGCGGCTGCGGGGCGCGCAGATCGATGTGGATGAGGAAACCACCATTCACGATCTCGCGGCCGTCGGCGTGCGCGCCACCGTCGACAACGTGGGGCTGCCGATCGTGCAGTTTGCGATCCACACGTATGGGCGGCGCGCCCATCCCGCCTATCCAGGCCGCTTCGATGTGCTCGTGGATTCGAACAACGACGGCAAGCCGGACTTCCGCGTGTTCAACGCCGAGTGGCACGGCTTCGACTCCGACGGCGTCACAGTCATTGGCGTCGATAACCTGTCCACCAATACCGATAACAGCAACATGCCGGTCTACTACTACGCCGACGCGGATTTGAACTCGGCCAATCTCATCCTGAGCGTTTCGCCGGAGGCAATCGGCGTGAACCCGCAGAACCCGACCATCCGCTTCGACGTGGAAGCGCACGACAACTACTTCGCGGACCGGGAGAGCGACGGGCTGAGCGATTCGATTCGGGGCATGGTGTTCCGGCTCGACCGGCCGCGGTTCCGCGCGGTGACGAACGGTGACCCGCAAACGGTCGTGCCCGCGCGCGGTGGGTTGATCCTGAAAGTGGAAGACGTGCCGGGCGGGGACCGCGCCTCGCCGTCGCAAACGGGCTTCCTGATGATGTACCGGGATGCGGCCGATGAAGCCGAAACCGTGTCGGTCCACAAGCTCGGCCGCCGCTAGCTGGCCGCAGCCTGGCTCCGCCAACTGCCGGCGCCCGTCATCTGCAAGCGCCTCGCTCAGCCCGGCTATCTCTCCGAACGCGGCACCATCGCCCCAAGCGCGTTGTCGCAACGCTTGTAGCCGCCCTGCCTGCCCGTGTGATAGGTGAAACGCTTGCCGCCCGCTTCCACCACGATGCGATAACCCGGCACGATGGCCTGCGTATAGACCCTGCCCGGCTTCGGGCAACCGAGCGCGCCGTTGGGCCAGTTCACGGCCTGCGTGCTGATCACCTTGACATCGCCGGCACTCACGCCCTGCTCGCTTGCCACCTCCGCGCGAATCTTGTCCAGCAGCGCCGCCGGCACTTCGCCGTCAGGCGTTTGCGCGACCGCGACCACGGACGTCAATCCGGCGAGGCAGAGGGCGGCAAGCAAGCGGCTCATATCGGGAGTCCTCTATCATTCGGCCCTGTTGAACAACGCGCCGGGCTTTCTCAGCGGGTCATGAAGTATCGCCATAGTTATCACGCCGGCAACTTTGCCGACGTCCACAAGCACGTGGCCCTGCTCGCTCTGCTTGCGGCCCTGTCGCGCAAGGAAAAGGGATTCCTGTACTTCGAAACGCACGCGGGGTCCGGCGACTACACCGCGTCCGACGAGGCCGACGCCGGCATCAGCAGGCTCGCCGCGGTCACGTTCCAGTCCGAAGAACTGCGCACCTACCTGGCCGCGGTGGAAGCATTCAGAAAGGGCCGCAGCCCCCGCGCCTACCCCGGCTCGCCGGTTCTCGCCGCGGCAGCGCTACGGCCGCAGGACCGGGGCATCGCCGTCGAAATTCTGGCTCCCGAATCCCGCGCGCTCGAACGCGCGCTCGGTCCGGGGTCGCGCATGCGCGTGCAAGCCGGCGATGGCTTCCAGCGCCTGCGCGCCGCGTTACCCCCGACGGAGCGACGCGGTCTGGTGCTGATCGACCCGCCCTACGAAGAGACGCGCCAGGATTTCGAACGCGTCACCGTCGCGCTGGCGGACTCTCTGCGCCGCTTCGAGAGCGGCGTGTACTGCGCGTGGTATCCGATCAAGGAAGAGCGCGACATCGCCTCGTGGAAAGCCGGCCTCGTGCGAACGCTCAACCGCGAAGTGCTGTTCAGTGAGCTCTGGATCTACCCACGCGACTCACGCGTCGGCCTCAATGGCTCAGGGCTTGCGATCGTGAACCCGCCGTACCAGATCGACGAGCGCATGAAGGTGTGGATGCCCGAGCTGCGCAGTGCGCTCGACAGCGCCAACGTGGGAGGAACGAGCGTGGAAGTCGGCCGCCCGGCTGGCTAGCCGCCGGACTTCTCCGGCAGGTAATGCACAGCGTGGCGAATGGCGCCCGCGTAGTGCTCGACATCCAGATCCGCACGGCTCATCACCACAATGCTGCCGCTCTTCGACGCGGGGATGAGGATGCCCTTGTAGCCGCTGCCCTCAAAGCGCTCCGCCGCTTTGACGTGCTCGTCGGGCAGGATCATCACGGTGGCCATGCCGTCTGCGGTGCGCACCACGAAATGCGGCACTAGCCGGCCGCGTATGAAGCACGTGCGCACGAACACGATGCTCGGATCGATTGGGTCGAGGCGCATCCCCGCCTGCTCCATCACGCCCCGCACCGTCTTCTGGTCGACCGGCATGTCGAGCAGCTCGATGGGTTCGCTGACGACGTGCGACACCACGTCTGCCGCGAGCGAATGGCTCGGCAAAGCGCCCCACATCACGAGGATCACAGCGACCGCGAGCAACACGCTCGCGGCGAGCGCCCATTGCCTGCCGCGGGAATAGGTCGACGGCGGCGACTCCGTGACGCCGTATTTCCCCGGCGCGGGCGGTGCACGAAACTCCCCGGCCGGAATCTCGACCGTGAGCGCGCGCCGGATCTTCTCATCCAGCCGCAGCATCTCCGTGCGGAACTGGGCACACGCGGCGCATTCGCGCAGATGGGCCTCGATCTCGGGGCTCGTCGCGGAGGGCTCCGCGCCCAGCGTCAGGTGCACGTCGGAGCAGTTCACGGCGTACCCTCCAGTCCCTTGCCGTGGCCCGGCTCGCAATCGAGCCCGGGCGTGAGCCCGTAGATCTCGCGCAACCGGTTACGTGCACGGAACAGCCGTGTCAGCACGGCGGGAATCGACAAGTTCATCTCCTTCGCGATCTCGGCGGTCGAATAGCCCCCGAGCACCTGCATGACGAGCGGCTCGCGGTAGTCGTCCGGCAGCCGCAGGATTGCCCGGCGCAGGTCGAGCAGCTCGCCGTCGCCGGTGCGGGCCAGCGCAACGTCTTCGCGCGCCACGATTTCCGTCACGTCCACGGTGACGAGCCTCTTGCGCTCGTAAAGACGCGCGTGTTCGCGGCGAACGATCGTGAGCAACCAGTGGCGCGCGGCTGCTGCATCCTTCAGCTCCGATCGCGCGCGCCATGCGCGAAGCATGGCTTCCTGTACAACGTCTTCAGCAACCGAGCGATCGCGCGCGAGCCAGTAT
>JBDZVF010000585.1:0-3279 GCA_040255575.1 Pseudomonadota bacterium
TGATTCCCCATCGGGCCAACGCAGGCAGCGCCGTCAACCGCAGCTGCAGTGGGGACTTCGCATTGCCGATCGACCGAAGCAACACGCTCCAGACGCCAGGCGAGTTCCAGGGATCCGACATGCTCGGAGTGAGGATGGACCCGTTGGCAAAGCTCGTTTCCTTGCCCGGCCCGTCCGCGCGATCGATCACCGAGACTTCATGCCCTTCCTGACGCAGAAAATACGCGGTGGTCAGGCCCAGCAGTCCACTGCCGACGACAATGATCTTCATCCCGCCACGTCTTGCATCAACCTTGAGTTCCCGCAAACCAAAAGCAGTCCCTGCCGCGCAGTTGCTCACGCTGCCAGAGAGGAGACGTGCGAACGGCCATCTTCCGCTACCCTTCGGCGCCGCCGAGGCCTCGAGTGCGCAGGGCCGCCGTCACGATGAGCCGCGCTGCCGCGAGATCTTCCACCGCTGTGCCAACTGATTTGAACAGCGTGATCTCGCTTTCCGAGAGCCGCCCGCGGACGCGGCCGCAGACCATGTCGGCCAGCTCTCCCTCGATCTGCGCGCGCTCGATGACCCCGCGCCTCAGTGGCTCGAGCAAATCGCCGGCCTCCGTCAGGGCGCCCTCGAAGGTATCGACGAAAAGACGTGCGCGACGTACCACGTCATCGTCCGCTTCACGCCTGACGGGAGAGAAACTCCCGACCAGATCGACAAAAGTACCTGGCCTGAGCCATCGGCCCCGCACGACCGGTTCGGACGAACTGGTCGAGCACGAGACGATATCCGCATCCCGCATCGCCAGCTCGAGCGACTCCGTCACGAGCACCTCCACGTTGGGCGGCGCATTCGCGCGAATTGCCTCACCCGTGGCGTGCGCGCGATCCAAGCGACGACCCCACACGCTGATCCGCTCGATCGGCCGCACCGCGCAATGCGCCGCAGCCATGAACGGAGCGAGCGCACCAGTTCCGACGACCACGAGATGTTTGCTGTCGCGCCTCGAGAGATATCGGGACGCCAGCGCAGAGGCCGCGCCGGTCCGAAGCCGGGTCACGAGCGTGCCATCGAGTACGGCTTCCGGTGTGCCTCGTTCGGAAAACACCACGATCGCCGCCTGAATTCGGGGGACGTCGGCCCCGTCATTGTCCGGATACACGGTCGCCAGCTTCACGACACCAGCGCCGCGCCCGTCGAACGCAGGCATCAGCAACAGAAGGCGCTCACCAGTGCCTCCGGGAACGTGTCCAACGTATCGTGGCGGAGCGACAAGGTCGCCCTGAAAAGCCTCCTCGAGACTATCGATGAGCCGCGGGAGCGGGGCTAGAGACACTATTTCTTCACGGCCCAGAACCAGCACTGTCGTACTCCTTCACACAAAGCGCGACAGAGCGTACGACACTGGTCCATCACGGGCCACTTCATGGAGGAGTACTAGTTAAGGGCGACTCCTCCGGAACGTTCAGAACCTGAGCCTGAGGATGTTCCACCAGGATCTTTGCGAAGCGCACGATCTCACGCCCGAATCTTTCCATGGCAGCTGTGGAAAAGCGCTTGCGCGGAAAGTAGATGCCTCCCAGGATCTCTGCCGGGCGCTCGAAAATCCGCACGATGGGCTCGTTGTCCCGGTCGACAATCTTCAGCAATGGGTGGCTGTAGAGAACAGGCGAGCACTCGAGCGCGCCGTGGCCGGCGCCCATCGAGACCACCTCCGGAGCCGAAGCCTCCGTCACCCAGTTGAAGCCGCTGTTGAGCGAAAACTCAGGGCGAGGCAACTGAGCCTCCATGTAGCAGGAATCGACGTGCTCATAAGCGCTGCAATATTCTTCCGTCACATGGCGCATGAGATCCGCGAGCGTCCCCTCTCCGGAAAGACGAACGCGCAGATACAGCACCGAAGCGAAGTAGCCTATGGTGTTCTCCGTGTCTGGATCGAGGCGTCCATCGCTCTGATATTGGATCAGTGCCTCGCGAACACCGCACCAGCGGAGCAGCACCGCCGTATATGCGGTAAACATCGCTATGACTAGCGTGGTACCCCTGCCGCGACACCATTCGCGCAGTTGTCGGTTGAATGCAGTATCGAGCGAAAAAGGCGCCATCCCCCAGCCAGGTTCGCTGCCCGCGGGGACATCAGGGTCTGGCGGGAATACCAGGCGTGATGTGGGGCCCAGGCGCTCTCGCCAATACGCGCCGTGTTCATCCAGCCACGCACCCAGCCCGCGCCGTTGATCGACGCAGTAGTCCGAAAACTGTAGCGCGACGACCGGAAGCTGGAGGGGCTCGTTTTGCGATATCTGCGTGTACGCCGCAAATAGCTCGCGCAAGAAAATCCCCATGGAGTAGTGATCGGAGATGATGTGCTCCATCGTCACGATCAGAACGTGGTCCTCTGGAGCGAGCTGCACGAGTCGGATTGCGACGAGCGGATCGCGGGTGAGATCGATCGGCTCCAGAATGGACTGCTCGATGTAGCCCTGGACCGCCGCTTCACGTTCGAGCTCCTCCCTCGCCGACACGTGCTCGACAACGATCCGGATCGACCGCGACGCGAGGACCTCCTGTGCCGGTTCCCCTTCGCCTCGCACGACGCGTATGCGCAGCGCGTCGTGCCGGCGCACGATCTCGGCAACGCTCCTCTCGAGCGCCGTGAGATCCAGTCTTCCGCGCATTCGCGTCGCCGACGCGATTTGCCGAATCGCGGGCTTCTGATCGAGACGATAAAGACTCCAGTGGGACAACTGCGAGAACGCGAGCGGAAGATCGCGCATCGTCGCGGCTTCAGGAACATCGGGACCTGCCGCCGCCGATCGCTCGAGCTGCGCAAGAATGGCTGGCTTCCAGCGCTTCAGCAGCCCCAGATCCTCCGCAGTGAGGGAGCCAGCGGGGGCCTGATAGCGCAGCAGACCCTGGTCGGCCCAGAGCCTGACTCCTCTTCTATATAGGTCGCCGAGCAACTCCGCGGGCACTGTGTTCGCGCCCAGCGCTCCATTCGCTGCGTTCACCTTCCCTCCGCTCCTAGAGCGCGCCTTCATCGAGCCGCTTACGGCTGGGCAGCCGGGGTTCCGCGGACTTCAGCTGTAAAGATTCGACCAGGCACGCCATCTGGGCGACGGTGGGCGCCTTGAAGGTCGAGACCGCAGACAACCGCACACGCAGTTTCTCTGCGACGCGACTCATCACTCGTATTCCGTGCAACGAGTTGCCGCCGAGCTCAAAGAAGTTGTCGTTACGTCCGATCCGTTCCACGTGCAGCAGCTCCTGCCAGATCTGCGCCAGCACCTGCTCCA
>JBDZVF010000074.1:0-17853 GCA_040255575.1 Pseudomonadota bacterium
TGCGTCCGCCGCGGCATATCCTCCCGCCTTCCGACAACCACAACGATAGCGGCTCGCATGTCATCGAAATCCCGTCTGCTCAGTCTTGCGGTTTCGGCGCTCGTGGCGCAGGCCGCGCACGCTTCCTCCGGCGGCACGGCCCAGTGCGAAGCGCTCGGTGCGCCGAACGCCTTCGCCCATACCACCGTCAGCTCGGCCCGATTCGTTGCGGCGGATCCGGGCAAGAACCTGCCGGCGTTCTGCGAAGTGACCGCATCGGTGAAACCCGTCGAAGGGTCGAACATCACGGTCGTTTACCGCATGCCCGAGAACTGGAACGGCAAGATGCTCGGTCTTGGGGGCGGTGGCTGGGCCGGCAACATCGTGCTGCCCACCGCGGTGCCCGGTCTCACAAAGGGCTATGCCACCGCGCAAACCAACGGCGGCCACGACGTCGCCAATGTGTGGGACACCTCGTGGGCCGTGAACCCCGAAGCGTCGAAGGATTTCAGCTATCGCGCGATCCACGTCATGACCGACGTGGGCAAGCAGGTGGTGGCGAAGTATTACGGGCAGCCGCATAAGCGCGCGTACTTCCAGGGCTGTTCCACCGGCGGTCGCCAGGCGCTGATGGAAGTGCAGCGGTATCCCAAGGATTACGACGGCGTCATCGCCGGCGCGCCCGTGTACACGCTCGCGACACAAACGTCGGCGGTGTGGAGGAACACGATCTTCCTGCGAGATGGCGCCACCCTCACGCCAGCGCAGATCAAGCATCTCAACGAGTCGGCGCTCGCCGAATGCGATGGCCGGGACGGGCTCGTCGACGGCATCGTCACAGATCCGCGCGCCTGCAAGTTCGACCCCGCGCAGATTCAGTGCCCCGCCGGCACGACGAACGAAACCTGCCTGTCGCCCGTGCAGGTGAAGGCGGTGCGCGATCTCTACAACGGCCACAAGACTCCCGATGGCAAGACTTCCGCCTACGGCCTGAGCCGCGGGGGTGAAGCGTCCTGGCTGGTTTACGTTTCAGCGACCAAGAAGCCGGACGAACAGAGTTTCCTCGCGGGCTCCTCAGGGCAGGGCCTCGGCGGCCTGCGTCAGCAGCTCTTCGGCAACCCGCAGTTCGAGCTGCGCCAGTTCAACTTCGACAAGGACTACGTCACGCTCAAGCGCAGCGCCTTCGCCGCCGAATACGAAGCGAAGGATCCGGACATCAGCCCGTTCATCAACAACGGTGGCAAGCTCCTCATGTGGCACGGCATGGATGACCCGGGCCCGAGCGCCATCGCCACCATCGAGTACTACGAGCAGGTGAAGTCCGCGACGGCGCGCAAAGTGAAGGCGCTCGACTCCAGCGCGCGCCTCTTCGTGCTGCCGGGCGTGTATCACTGCCGCGGCGGCCCGGGCGCCGACGATTTCGATTCGATCGAGGCCATCGACAGATGGGTGGAACAGGGCCAGGCTCCCAACGCGATGAAGGCGACGCGCTCGACGCAGCCGGCGATCAGCCGACCCGTGTGCCAGTACCCGACGCTGCCGAGTTACAACGGCAAGGGTGACCCGGCCCTCGCCGAGAGCTTTCACTGCAAATGATGGAGCCCTGCATCGCCGGGCCGCTCAGGAGCGTTTGAACAATGACCGAACTCAGTATGAATGCGCCTCGCCTCCAGCATCTGGAGGCCGTCGTGAAGGCGGATATTGCCGCGGGTCTGTATCACGGCGCGGTGATCAGGGTGGCGCGCGCCGGCAAGGTGTTTTTCGAGAAGGCGCTCGGCGCGCACGATGGTGAACAGAAGCGGCCGCTCGGGCTCGACTCCGTGTTCAGCATCTTCTCGGTGACCAAGTGCTTCACCAACCTCCTGACGCTGCGAGCGATCGAAGAGGGCCGCTTTGCCCTCACCACACGCGTGTGCGATGTGATCCCTGAGTTCAGGGGCAAGGGCAGGGAGGCGGTTACGTTCTTCCACCTGCTCTCGCACCAGTCCGGCTTCCCCATCCTGTTCGAGGCGAAGCCCAACTGGTACATCGATATCTTCGACGACGTGGTGCGTGACGTGCTGGAAGTCGTGTACCCCACGACCCCGCCCGGCGAGCGCCTCGCGTACTCGCCGCTCGCGAATCACGTGCTCATGGGCGAGGCGCTGCGCCGGAGCGATCCGAAGAAGCGCTCCTACCGGGACATCGTCACACAAGACATCCTCAACCCGTTGAAGATGAAGGACACTTCAGTGGGTCTGCGCGCGGACCTCAAGCCGCGCAAGGTGGTGCCGGACTTCCGCGGCAACTACCCGATCGGTCACCGCGGCCACAGCAACCTCGGCCCGAACGGCGCCTTCGAGGAAGAGCACGCCGAGATGCCCTGGGTCGGTATCGTGTCCACCGTGCCTGATATGTTCCGGCTCGCGGAGTGCCTGCGACTCAACGGCACGCTCGACGGGGCACGCATCATCTCGCCCGCGATGCTCGCGCTCGCCCGGCAGAACCACACCGGCGACAAGCCGAACGATCTCTACACCGCCCGCGGCAAGGAGCAGGGCTGGCCCGAAGTGCCGGGCTACATCGGCCTCGGTTTCAGCCTGCGCGGACCCGCGCTGATCCACACGATGTTCGGCACGCTCGCTTCACCGGGCACATTCGGCAACTACGGTGCCGGCACGACGCTCTTCTGGGTCGACCCGGAGCGCGACCTGACTTTCGTCTGCCTGAGCGCCGGGGTGATGGAGAGCAACGCAAACATCGTGCGCTTCCAGAAGCTCTCGGACATCGTGATCTCGGCCTGCGACTGAACCTTCATCGGGTCGCGTCTCACGGGAGGGGCCCGCGGGCCCCTCCCGATCCCTCCGAAACCGTCAAAAGTGCTTTGTCGTTTGAGCACTTCCGTGCAATTCACGCCGGAAGGCGGACGCTACGTAACATTGCGGTGTTGCTGGATATTTCGGGGCAGTATGTTGCGCCCAAGAAGACCCTGGCACGCGGTTTGCGCGAAGGAACCCATGACCTTCGATTTCTCCTGGCGAAAGGCTCCGTTCGCAGCGTTGGCTGCAACCCTGTTCCTGAGTGCTTTCGTCGCGCAGGCGGCGGATGCGCCGCATGCCGAGACAGTTTCCCTGGCCTCCGCCGCGCCCGATCAGAAGGCGCAGCAGTGGGAAGTGATCGAGAAGTACTGCTTCGACTGTCACAACACCACGGACTGGGCCGGCGGCATCGCCTTCGACACGATGACGTTCGACGATGTGCCGACGGAGGCCGAGACGTGGGAGAAGACGATCCGCCGCCTGCGTGGCCGGCTCATGCCGCCGCCCGGCAAGCCCCAGCCCGCGAACGAGCAGTTCGCGAGCCTGGTGAACTTCCTCGAAACCTCGCTCGATACCGCGGCTGAAGGCCACCCGCACGTGGGCCGCGTGGGGCTGCATCGGCTGAATCGCCGCGAATACGCCAACGCCGTGCATGACCTCCTCGACCTCAACATCGATGCCGCGTCCATGCTCCCGCGTGACGACGCGCACGATGGCTTCGACAACATCGCGACGGCCCTGCAGGTCTCGCCCTCGTTCATGGACCAGTACATCGGCGCCGCCCACAAGGTCGCCGCGCAGGCCGTCGGCAATGCGAAGGCGCTGCCTGCCGCCACCACGTACACCGTTGAAGGCGGTGGCACCCAGCGCATGCATCGCGATGGCCTGCCGTTCGGCACGCGCGGTGGAACTGTTGTCGAGCATTACTTTCCTGCGGACGGCGAATACCAGCTCACCATCGCGGACCTCGCGGGCGCGCTCTGGGTGCACGACATGGAGTTCGAGAACACCATCGTCGCGATGCTCGACGGCAAGGAGTTCTATCGCACGCACATCGGCGGCGAGGAGGACCTGCGCGCCATCGACCAGAAGCAGGACCCGGCGGTCGACGCCATCAACAAGCGCCTCAAGAACATCCGCTTCAAGGCGACGGCCGGGCTGCACAAGGTGGGCGTCACGTTCCTCGAGCGCACGTTCGCCGAATCCGATGCGCGCCTCTTCACGATCGCGCCCGAAGGCGGGCAGGACAAGATCAAGGCCATCCGCTCGTTCGAGATCCGCGGGCCCTTCGAAGCCACCGGCGTCAGCATGAATGCCGCTCGTGCGAACGTCTTCAGCTGCTACCCGCATGGGGAAGCCGAAGAAGAGGCGTGCGCGGATCAGATCATCACCCGGCTCGCCACGCAGGCGTTCCGCGGCGAGCTCGACGCCGCCAACAAGAAGGGGCTGATGGGCCTGTACGACGCGGGCCGCAAGGCGAGCGATTTCGAGGGCGGCATCAAGCGCGCGCTCGCCGGTATCCTCGCGAGCCCGAACTTCCTCTATCGCGCTGACCTCCACCCCGGCAAAGAGACGCGTCCGCTCACCGATCACGAGCTTGCGTCCCGCCTGTCTTTCTTCCTCTGGAGCAGCATTCCGGACGAAGCCCTGCTGGCGGATGCGCGCGCCGGGCGCCTGCATCAGCCTGAAGTGCTGGCGGCGCAGGTGAAGCGCATGCTCGCGAGCCCGCGTTCCGAGACGCTCACCACGAACTTCGCGTTCGAGTGGCTGAACGTGGCGCGGCTGGATGAGATCAATCCAGACCCGCGCATCTTCCCGTATGCGTCGGGGCAGTCGGACCTGCGCGAGGACTTCAAGCAGGAGCTGCGCTACTTCATCGACAGCGTGTTCCGCACGAACTCCAACGTGCTCGACCTGCTCTCCTCGAACAAGACGTACCTCAACGAGAAGCTGGCGCTTCATTACGGCATCACGACGGTGAAGGGCGATCAGTTCCAGCCTGTCACCCTGACACAGTCGGCGCGCTTCGGGCTGCTGGGCAAGGGCGGGGTGCTGATGCTCACGTCGTACCCGGATCGCACGGCGCCCGTCCTGCGTGGCGCGTGGATCCTGGAGCGCATCAGCGGCACGCCGCCAGGCACGCCGCCGCCGAACGTCGGCAACCTCAAGGAGAACGGTGCCGGCGAGAAACCGAAGACGCTGCGCGCGCGCATGGAAATGCACAGCCTCAACCCGACCTGCCATGCCTGCCATGCCGTGATGGATCCGCTCGGCTTCGCGCTCGAGAACTTCGACGCCACCGGGCAGTATCGCGAGATCGATCGCTACACCCGCGACATCCTCGATACCTCGGGCAAGCTGCCGGACGGCACGGTCGTCAAGGGCCCGGATGACCTGCGCGCCGCGCTGCTCGCCAAGCCCGAGCAGTTCGTGCAGACGCTCACCCAGAAGCTCATGACGTACGGCCTCGGCCGCCCCGTCGAGTACGAGGACATGCCGACGGTCCGTGGCATCGTCCGCGACCTGAAGAACGAGGACTATCGTTTCAACGCGCTCATCACGGCCATCGTGACGAGCGATGCGTTCCTCAAGACCGCCGCGCCGGTCGACCCGAAGAACGCGACAGTCACTGCGGCAAGGTAAAAACCATGTTCATCACGCGCAAACATCTTTCCCGTCGTACGCTGCTCAAGGGTGCTGGTGCGGCCATAGCGCTTCCGCTGCTCGATGCGATGGTTCCGGCGAGCACCGCGCTCGCGCAGACCGCCGCCGCGCCGAAGCCGCGCATGGGCTTCATCTACTTCCCGCACGGAGCGGTTCAGGCCGCCTGGACGCCGAAGCAGACGGGCGCGGATTTCGAGATGTCGCCGATCCTGCAGCCGCTCGCGCCGTACAAGCAGTACGCGACGGTGGTCACGGGCCTGCGCAACAAGGGCGGTGAGAGCTCGGATCCCCACGGTATCATGGCGGGCACCTGGCTGAGCTGCGTCGGCCCGAAGGATCGCGATGGCAAGGACGATCGCGGCATTACCGCGGACCAGCTGGCGGCGCGCGCCATCGGCCAGGGCACGGCGATTCCGTCGCTGGAAATTGCGGGTGAGGGCGGTGGTTCGGCCTGCGCCGCCGGTGTCGCGAGCTGCGGGTTCGGCAGCAGCGTCGCCTTCCGCACGCCGTATCAATCGCTGCCGATGGAGACGAATCCGCGCAAGGTGTTCTACGGCATGTTCGGGCAGGGCGACACGCAGGAAGAGCGCCTGCAGCTGCTCGATGACAGCGGCAGCGTGCTCGACTATGTGATGCAGAGCTCGGCGGACCTGCAGAAGCGCCTCGGCGCCGCGGATCGTTCGTCGCTCAACGACTATCTCGACTCCGTGCGCGAAGTCGAGCGTCGCGTGCAGAAGATGCAGGTGAGCGCGAAGGGCCTTTCGCAACTTCCCTCGGCGCCGGTGGGCGTGCCGGAAGATTTCACGGAGCTGCTCGACGTGCTGTTCGAGATGATCGCGCTCGCCTGGCAGACCGACCAGACGCGCATCGCGAGCTTCATGATCGCGAAGGAAGTCAGCATGCGCACGTACAACATGGTTGGCGTGTCGGATGCGTTCCATCCGCTCTCCCATCACCAGAACGATCCGGCGAAGCTCGAGCGGCTGGTGAAGATCCAGAAGTATCACACCGAGCGCTTCGCGAAGTTCATCAAGCGCCTGCAGGGCATGAAGGAAGGGGAGAGCACGGTGCTCGACCAGTCCATCATTCTGTTCGGCTCCAACATGAGCAACAGCGACCTGCACAACAACGACCCGCTGCCGTCGGTGGTGCTGGGCAAGGGCTGCGGCAAGATCAAGGGCGGCCAGCACCTGCACTATCCGCAGGACACGCCGCACGCCAACCTGCTGGTCACACTGCTGCAGCGTGCCGGCGTGAAGATCGACTCGCTCGGCAATAGCACCGGGACGTTCTCGGAGGTCTGATTCAATGAGAGCCACCACCGCGAAATTCGCGGTGCTGGCTGCGATGAGCGCGTGCCTCGCGGCGTGCGCGACGACGCAGCAGCCCACGACGATTGCTACAGCAACCGAAGCGCTGGACAGGACGCCAGCGTTGGACGCGTCGTCGTTGCCAGCCCGCAGGCATGCGCCTTCCGGCACTTCCTCGTCGGTCGCCGAACCTGATGCTCGCGCGGGCGACGGCAGCACGCCATTGCAGTGGGCGGTCTACAACGGCGATGTCGCGGAAGTTGCGCGTTTACTGAAGGCCGGCGCCGACCCCCGAGCTGCGAACAGCTACGGCGCTACGCCAATGGCTCTTGCGGCGAACACCGGCAACGCCGACATCATCAAACTCCTGCTCGCGGCCGGCGCGGACGTCGAGTCCGCGAACGCGGAGGGGCAAACGGCGCTGATGGCCGTGGCCCGCACCGGCAACATCGAAGCCGCAAAAGCGCTGCTGGCGCACGGCGCCCACGTGAATGCCCGCGAAAGCTGGGGGCAGCAAACCGCCCTCATGTGGGCCGCCGCGCAGAAGCAGCCGCAGATGATCAAGCTGCTCATCGAGCACGGCGCGGACGTGAACGCCCGCGGGGTCGTGCGCAACTGGGATCGCAAGGTCACCGCGGAAGGCCGCCCCAAAGACATGAACCGCGGCGGCTTCACGCCGCTGCTGTATGCCGCCCGGGAAGGTTGCGGCGCATGCGTAGAGGAGCTGCTGAAGGGCAAGGCCGACATCAATCTCGAAGACCCGCACGGCACGACGCCGCTCGTCCTCGCGCTGATGAACATGAAGTTCGACACCGCGAAACGGCTCATCGAGAAGGGCGCGGACATCGACCTCTGGGATTACTACGGCCAGTCACCGCTCTACGTCGCGGTCGACGTGCACACCGTTCCCGCCGGTTTCCGTGCGGATGTCCCATCGACCGACAAAACCGAGCCGATGGAGATCATCCAGATGCTGCTGGATCGCGGCGCGAACGTGAACGCGCAGCTCAAGCTGCGCCCGCCGATCCGCTCGATGCTCCCTGGCGATCGCGGCGCGGACTGGCGCGTGCTCACGATCGGCGCGACGCCTCTGCTGCGAGCCGCGGTCGCCGCCGACATCCCCGTGATGGAAGTGCTGCTGAAGCACGGGGCGCTCGTCGACCTGCCTCTTGCCGACGGCACCACCCCGTTCTTCGCTACCGTGCTCACCGCTGGTACCCGCGCCAAATTCAAGACCGAGGACGATGCCCTGGCCGCGATGCGGGTGCTCAAAGCCGCCGGCGCGGACCCGAATGCGCGCACGGTCGAGGCGACCCCGCTCCACACGGCGACGACGCGCGGCTGGACCCGCGTCATGAAAGAGCTGGTCGCCTGGCAGGTCGACGTCAACGCCACGGACTCCGACGGCCTCACGGCCCTCGATTATGCGATGGCCCGTGCCCGCATCGGATTTCTCCAACAGAAGCCGCCCGTGCGCCCCGATCTGGCAAAATTGCTGAAAGACATGGGCGCGAACGTGGAGAATCCGAATCTTCCGCCGTGGCCTTCCGTCCCGACGCCCACGATCACCGCCCAGGTTCCGACCGACTGAGAATCGAATGAAAGATCTGTCCCGCCGACTGTTCCTCACGCGCGCCATGCAGGGTGCGGCGCTGGCCTCCGTTTCCGGGTTGGGCGCAAGCCTGATCTCAACTCCGGCGCTCGCTCGCGGGCCGGCGATCACCACGACGCCCCTCGGGCCGAATCTCACGCTCATCAGCGGGGGCGGCGGCAACGTCGTGGCCTTCGGCACGAAGGAGGAGGGCACGCTGCTCGTGGACGGCGGCAGCTTCGAAAAATCCTCGGACGTGCTGCGCGCGGCCTCGAAGGCCACCGGCAGCTCGAAGGTGAAGGTGCTGTTCAACACGCACTGGCATCCCGACCAGACCGGCTCCAACGAGCGCATCGGCAAGAGCGGCGCCACGATCATCGCGCACGAGAACACGAAGCTGTGGCTCGCGCGACCGATCAAGGCGAGCTGGCTGCCGAAGCCGTTCGGCCCGTTGCCCGAGAAGGCGCGACCGAACAAGACGACGTACACGACGGACTCGATCAACTTCGCAGGCCAGGATATCGACTACGGCTACATGCTCCAGGCGCATACCGACGGAGACATCTTCGTTCACTTCAAGCAGGCGAACGTGCTGGTCGCCGGTGGCGTGGTGTCGGCCGAGGGCTGGCCGCAGATCGACTGGGAGACCGGCGGCTGGATCGCCGGGCTCGTGGCGGGCTACGACAAGCTGCTGAAGGTGGCCAACGCCGAGACCAGGATCGTGCCCGCGAACGGCGGCGTGCTCTCACGCGGCGATCTCGAAGGCCAGCGCAAGATGTTCATGACAATCTATGAGCGCCTCGTCGCCGGGCTCAACAAGGGCCTCGGGCCCGACGAGGTCATTGCCAGCGCGCCGGCGAAGGAATACGCGGCGCAGTGGGGTAACCCGGATGGCTTCGTCGAAGCGGGCTTCCGCAGCCTGTGGGGTCACTACGCGCCGGACGCGTAGGCGTTTCCTGATCGCTCGCCGCGCAGTGACCGGCTGCGCGCTTGAGTTGGCGCGTGCCGGGTTTCTTTCTGGCGCGCGCACCGGCGTCGATCGAGGGGGGACTGGCCCGCCTCGAGCCGTCCTCGGCCCCTGTCGGCCGGTCACCAGCGCACTCTGATCCGGTGACCGGGTTCCCGCGCCCGTCTGACGAGACTCAGCGCATCGTCGCTGTCGACGTCGTTCGGGGCGCGGCCCTCTTCGGCGTTCTCACGGTCAACCTGATCACCGAGTTCAGGGCATCGATCTTCCAGCAGCTGCTGCCGCCGGTGATGCCGGCCGAAGGTCTGGATGCGGCGGTCGAGCGGGCCGTGGAGCTTGCGCTGGAATCCAAGGCAGTTGCGCTTTTCTCGCTGCTCTTCGGGGTGGGGCTCGCGATTCAGTTCGGGCGACTGCAGGAGTCCGGGCGCGCAGGTTATTACCTGTCGAGAAGGCTTCTTGCGCTGCTGGCGTTCGGGCTCGTGCACCTGCTCTTCATCTGGAACGGGGACATTCTTGCGGAATACGCGATAGCAGGCTTCGTGGTGCTGCCTTTTCTGCGCCTCTCCGCGGAGCAACTGGTGAAAGGCGCTGCGCTGTGTCTCCTCGTGTTCTTCGGCTTTGCCTTCGTGCCGCCGCCTCTGACCTTGCCCGAACCCGCAGCGCTCGCGCGGCATGTTGCCGCCGCGACGGACGTCTACGCCAATGGTTCGTACCCGCAGATCTGGCGCTTCAGCCTCGAGGAACTGCGGCTCATGCTCCCGCTGCACGTGAACGTTTTCCCGAGAACGGTGGGACTGATGCTTCTCGGCGCAGGTATCTGGAAGAGCGGACTGCTTACCGGCAAAGCGGCGGACGTCGGTGGTGAGGTGGCGGGCGTCGGTGGCGAGGTGGTGGGCGTCGGTGGCGCCGCCGGCGTCAGCTCCAATGCGGCGGGTGACTTGCGAGGCATCGCCCTGTTCGGGGCGATGGCGACTGCCGTCGGCTTCGGGCTCGCGGCACTGGATCGACCGGCGATTCTTCGCGGGATGGTGGCGCCGATCGTGCTCGCGCTGGGCTACGGCGCGCTCATTTACGCGTTGGCCAGCCGATATTCGCCGGCCAGCCGATTTTCACCGGCAAACCGGTATTCACCGGACCGCCAAGGGGCGCATCAAGGGGCGCATCGATGGCGCGCGGGCGCACTTCGAGGTCGCGCGGGGACACATCGCGGGGGCGCCGGGGCACATCGCGGGCGCGCGCGGGTCGCGGGCCTTCAGATTGTCTTGCGCCCGCTCGCCGCCCTGGGACGCACCGCGTTCACCCAGTACATCCTGCAATCGGTCGTGTTCTCGTTCATCTTCTTCGGTTTCGGCGCAGGCCAGTTCGGCAAGATGGGCGCGGCGGCGGCGCTGCTCCTGGGTGTCGCGGTCTATGTCGGCCAGGCGGCGCTGAGCATGGTATGGCTCCGACACTTCCGTTTCGGGCCGCTCGAATGGCTGTGGCGAGTGTTGATGTACGGCACGACGCTCAGCGCACGAGTGTCAGCAACACGATCGGCCTGATGAGTGCCCGCTCCCGAACGGGCTGAGCCCGCGGCCGTCTGCATTGACCACGGCGCACGCAAGGTGCGGCAGCTTGCTCACCTCGTAGCTTTATTCGTAGCTTCATGTCGTGGCTTCATTCCGCAAATGAATCGCCGCGGCCGCCTGAGTCAGCACCCGTGCCGCGCTGATGTCACCGGCCACGACGTCGTGAACGTCGGCGGAGATGCGGTCGACGATCTCCTTCAATGAATCGCAGAGCTCGAGCAGCGTGCGATCGGATTCCCGCAGCTCATCCGCCGTCTCAGCGTCTCGATGCAGAAGGTACGTTCTGAAGCGCTCGACATCTTCATCTGCGCCGTGCAGGGCGGCTCCCCGCAGTTCCTCGATCGATCTCGCGGCGTCGACGAGTGCCGCGGGCAGGGCGCGATGCTTCGCGGTGATCGCGATGGCTTTGCTCGCGCACGCCGCCGCCAGCGCGAGCACGATGGCACCGGCAGCGCCGGCGCCGGGCGTTATCGCGTCACTTCCGAGCTTCGCCACCAGCGCGTCGATGGGCATCGCGCCGAGTCTTTCTGGCGGGCCGTCTGCGGTCGGCATGCGGATCTCCCTGCGGCTGCGCTTGGGGTGGGAGCAGGAAGCGATCCCGAAAAATGGCTCACGTCACCTTGACCCACTTGTCCCACACTGGTACCTTGCCGCGCAAAGGTAGCTTCATTGCCCATTCAGATCAGCGAAAAACTGGCTCCGATCCGGAAGGGACTTCTGGAGTTCGCGATCCTGAAGATCATCTCGGCGGACAAGGTGTACGCCGCGGACATATTGAAACTGCTGAGTGAAACGGAGTTCGCGACCCAGGAAGGAACGCTGTATCCGTTGCTCAGCAAGTTGCGGCGGGAGGAGCTCGTGGACTATGAATGGAAGGAATCTGACGCGGGCCCGCCGCGCAAGTACTACAAGCTGACCGCGCAGGGCCGCGCGCAACTGGCCGCCCTGAACGATTACTGGAAAGAGCTCAATCGAACCCTGGCCCGACTCGAGAAGTAGCCGCCATGCAAAAAGTGGTCAGCATCAACCTGAACGGCAACGCCTATCAGCTCGAAGAGCCGGGCTACGAGGCGCTGCGCGCCTATGTCGAGCGCGCCGAAACCCGCCTGCAACCCAATCCCGACCGGGTCGAGATCATGGCGGACCTCGAGCAGGCGATCGCTGAGAAGTGCGGTCGCTATCTCGGTGCCGGCAAGACGGTGGTTACCACGGGCGAGATCGAAACGATCCTCGCCGAGATGGGCCCCGTCGAGAGCCCGGAGGCCGCGGCAGCGGCCGAAGCGGCTGGCGGGCGATCGGACGCTGGCTCCGCCGCTGGCACAGCGTCGGCGGGAAGGGCAGGTGCTGACGCGAGCTCGGGCGCGCGATCAGGCGCTGGCGCTGGCGCCGGTGCAGGTGCTAGTGCAGGCACTCGCACGGGCTCAGGCTCCGGCCAGCGAGCAGGCGCAGAGCCCTCCGACGCGGGACACGACACGCGCCGGCGCCTCTATCAAATTCGCGAAGGCGCAATGATCTCCGGCGTCTGCAACGGCCTTGCCGCCTTCCTGGGCATCGACGTCACAGTCGTGCGCCTTCTCTTCGTGATCATCACCTTCGCCACATTCGGCGCATGGATCCTCGCGTATATCGCGATGGCCTTCTTCATCCCCTACGCCGACACACCCGAAGATCGCGCAGCCGCCTTCGGCCTGCGCCTGAAAGCCGAGGAACTGCTCGGCGCCAACGTGCACCGCGCGAGCGCACGCGCCCGCCGCGAGTGGCGGCGCACGTGGAGGCGCGAGCAACGCGCATGGCAGCGAAACTGGAACGAGCAGTGGACTCGCAACTGGGGCCGTCCGTGGCAGCAGCACATGGCCGAGCAGACGCAGGCCGCGGCAGCCGCCGGCGCGCCGCCACCGATGACAGGGCTCGGGCATGCGCTCTTTGGCATCGCATTGCCGTTCGTCACGGTCGTCAACGCCGCCATTTTCGTCGCCTGGATTCTGGTGATGATCTCTGCCGTCGTGACCGGAACCCTCTTCGGCTGGCCGCTGCCGGATCAAATGCCGCTCTGGGCTGTGCTGCTGGTTCTGTTCGTCATCTACCTGGGCATCACCGCGCCGATGCGCGCGGCACGCCACGCGCACATGGCCTGGGGGCCGTATTACGCGCCGTGGGCCGCCATCGCGGGCGTGTTCTGGCTCGGCTGCACCACGTTGTTCTTCTGGCTGGCGTATCAGCACATCCCTGAAGTGCACGCGCTGCTCGATCAGCTTCCTTCGCTATGGCAAAACCGCCAGACCTCGTTCGTCGAGCTCGCCGATCGCGTGCTGCTCTAGTTGTCGAGCAGGCTGTCAATGATTCCTTGCGCCTGACCGAGGTAGCCCGCGCCGAAGAGGTTGAGGTGATTCAGCACGTGATACAGGTTGTAGAGATCCACGCGATCCGCCGCTGAAGCGGGCAGCGGCCACGCCTCTTCGTACGCTTCGTAGAACTCGCGACGAAAGCCGCCAAAGAGGCGTGTCATCGCGAGATCCGCTTCGCGATCGCCGAAGTACACCGCGGGGTCGAAAATCACCGGCGCGCCACTCGGATCGGCGCCCATGTTGCCGCCCCACAGATCCCCATGCAGAAGCGAAGGCGGCGGCCGGTGATCACCCAGCAAGTCTTCCAGCCGTTCGAGCAGGCGGGCGCCACGTTCCTGAAGGCGTACGCCGTAGCCGTTGCGTTCAGCCAGCTGAAGCTGAAAGCGCAATCGATGCTCTCGAAAGAACGGCAACCAATCATCCGTCCAGGTGTTCGACTGCGGCGTGCTGCCGATCGTGTTGTTCCGATGCCAGCCGAACCGCGTGGCCAGCACACGATGCTGATGTGCGAGCTGCGTGCCGAGCAGCGCTTGCTCTTCGGCCGAAGCACGCGAGATCTGCACCCATTCGAGCGCGAGAAACGCTCCGTTCTCGACAGCGCCTGAAGCCAGCACCGTTGGCACGCGAACGGAATTTCCGGCATCCAACTCGCGCAGGCCGTCGGCTTCGGCTTCGAGCATCGAGAGGTCGGCGCGCTGCGCGATCTTCACGAAGACGGGCCCGTTCGAGCCTTCCCACCGGAAACAGTCGTTGATGCAGCCGCCATGCACGCGCAGGGAGGGGTGGGGCTCGAAGGTGCCACCGAGTGTTGTCGCCAGCCGGAGGGACACGGCGGCCAGGGAGTGGTCAGTCGACGGCATGGAGATCACCTGCATGTCGTGCGGGGTTGGACGCGTTGGGATGCATTTCACGTATTCCCCGGAAAGCTGTCTCTAGTATCGGCGCACGCGTGAAGCCGCCACCGCCATGAATCCCGATCATCGATTTCTGGTCGTCGATGACTTCGCGCCGATGCGCGAAATCGTCAGGAAAGTGCTACAGGACATCGGCTACCAGCACATCCAGGAAGCGAACGACGGCGCGGTCGCATTGCCGAGGCTGAAAGACGGCCAGTTCGACATGCTGATCACCGACTGGAACATGCCGAAGCTTGCGGGCATCGAACTGCTGCGCGCGGTGCGCGCCGAGCCCAAGCTCTCCGGCCTGCCGGTGCTCATGGTCACCGCCGAAGTGAAGCGCGAACAGATCATCGCCGCAACCCAGGCCGGCGTGAATGGCTACATCATCAAGCCGTTCACCGCCCAGGCCCTGATCAGCAAGGTTCAGAAGATCCTGCAGGGCTGAACCGCGAGCGCGGTCCGGGAAAAGTGCGCTCGAGGCGGCTTTTGCGCAGAAAGTGTTTACCGTGCGGCCCTCAACTGGCCGACAGCCGGCGGCAACTCACGGGCCGGCTTGCCAGCAGGCCGTCGCAGGTGAAATAGCGGGCGAAATCGCGGTGCCCGGGGGGTAGAATCGCCGCCCGGCCGAAAACGCCCTTTTTCAACGACCATTCAAGAGAGCACGTTCATGACCGAAGCGCAGCCTGCACAGGCCCCCGCCAACAGCGAACTGCCGCTGTTCTACAAGAACCCCCAGCCGCTGGAGCCGGTTCGTCATGCGAAGGCGGGTCTGAGCCCCAAGAACGACTTCAATTTCTCACGCAACACGAATGCCGTGGCGCTCACCCTGACGGAGTTTTCGTCGGCCGCGTTCAACTACCCCATCGTGTTTTCAACGAGCGCGCCGGTCGTGCCGTTCGCGGTGCTGGGCATCCGTGACAACGAGAATCTGTTCGTCGGGGAAGATGGCCGCTGGCGCGAGCACGCGTACATCCCTGCGTACGTGCGCCGCTATCCCTTCATCTTCTCCGAGGTGCCGAACACGGACCGCCTGGTGCTGTGTGTGGACGAGGCTGCGGAGCAGTTCGAGGCCACTTCCACGCAGCCGTTCTTCGTGGACGGCAAGCCGAGCGAGAACCTGCAACGGGCGCTGCAGTTCAGCGAGCAGTTCCACGCGCAGCTCGATGAGACGCGCCGCTTCTGCAGCTGGCTGGAAGAGAACGGGATGCTGGAAGAGAAGGTTGCGCGCGCCGATATGGCGAACGGTCAGAGCTTCACGATGCGCGGCTTCCGCGTGCTCAGCTCCGAGAAGATGAACACCCTGACGGATGTTCAGATCCTCGAGTTGCACAAGAAGGGCTGGCTTGCGCTGCTGTATTTCCACCTGCAGTCGCAGCAGCACTGGCCGAACCTGTCGCGGATGGTCCCTCAGCCTGCCGCGGCGGCGTAGTCGAGGTCGACAGCACTTTCGCGAAGGCCGGGTCCGTCGCGCTCAGGATTTCCAGGATATTGCGCCGGTCAGTGGCCGAGAGCTTCGCGAAGGCGGGGCTCTGGTCCTGGCCGGTCAGGATTTCATCGAGGCGCCGGTACACGTGTTGTTTCGCGTAGTCCGGCAGGCCTTTGAAGCCTTCCGAGTAGATGAGATAGCTCAGCGGGTACTTGAAGAGGCGCGTCTTCAGATCGAGATCGCGCAGCGAGCGGCCGCGTGAATCCTTCGGCCCCTGTTTCTGGAACCAGGCGTCGTAGCCGGAATTGCCCGCGATCGGCGCGCTCCACGGCGCGGCGTCGACGTTCAGCAGGCCGCGCACCAGCGGCTCCAGGATCGTCTTCACCACCTTCTGGGTCTTCGGCGAGAACTCGTCCCAGCTCGGGTTCGGGTTCTGGTTGAAGTCGATCTCCCGCCCGACGAAGCGGCGTGTCTTGTAGTTCGCGCGAGTGATCAGGTTGTGCAGCGTCACCTGGTGCGCAAGCATCATGAGCGCGACCATGTCGCTCTTGTCGCTGAGGTAGGGGGCGGTATCGAAGGTGCCCTTCAGCGAGTCGATATCCGGCTTGCGCAAGGCGTCGATGTTGTCGAGGTCTTCGCGCGACCGGATGATGATATTGCCGAGATGGGGCTGGTTGCCGCCGTTGCCGGTGACGTACCAGCCGCCCCAGCGGTCCTTCATGGGCGTTGCGTCGGTCGTGTCGATGGAGGCGTTGCGCTGGGCGCGATCGCCGGCCACGCCGGCATTGGTCGACACCATGAGGAAGTGCGGGACGCCGCCGCCGCTCAGCGAGAAGGAATCGTGGCAGTTGAGGCAGCGGTTCGTTTCGCGTTCGAGCTTCACGGTGGCCGCGGGCTTGCGGTTGTCCAGCGTGTAGAACACCGGGCCCTTCTCGCGATCGACGGTCATGAACTCGAGCGTGGGGGCGTTCTCGATCCAGGCCACGTACGTCTCATCGTCGAAGTAGATGGCGCGGGGAGTCTTCTCGCTGATGAAGCCGATCTGCAGGCTCGTTTTGGAGAACACGAGCGACTGGGAGCTGCGGTCGATGCCCAGCACCTTCAGCACCGAGTCGAGGTAGCCTCGCGGGGCCTTCCATTCGAGCTTCACCTCGCCCTTGTCCAGGCGCTCCTGAAGGTGGGCGAAGACGTTCTGGGTGGGCTTGTCGGAATAGCCGATCTGGGGATATTCGGCGTCGTATCGCTGCACCGACTCGGCCGCCTGGCTTGCTCCCGCAACCAGTGCGCAGCTGAGAGCGCAGATCAGGGCCACTCGTTTCATCGTATTGCGTACCTTGACGGATTTCCCCGGAAATTCAAGGGCGGCAAGTGCATTCGATGACATTGCAAGCCATGCATCTATGCTTCGTATTGCACAGTGGACGCGCCGCTGCCGATTGGTCGCGGCGCGGTGAAAAGAGCTTTCGGTTTGAGGCGCGAATAGCTGGACCGGCACGGGACGGGTGGCCATGATCGGGCGCATGAACAGGATCGGGCGCGGGCCGATGCAAGTAGCGGCACCACTGGGAGTGGCGACACCAGTCTCGGCGCGCGCATCCGCGCGGGCGTGGGCGCTCGCGGCGATGCTGCTCATTGCGCTTCCGGCGGTGGTCTACGCCGTCGCGCGGGAGTTCCGCGTGTATCGCAGCCTCGAAGCCCAGGCCGATGTCGATCTGCCGCCCGATTACGCCGTGCCCGCCGAGTTCGTGATCGGCCGGCTCATGTATCCCTCCAATCCCAACTTCGGGTTCTTCCGCTTCGGCAGCGGCAACTGGCTCGAAGGTGGCACGCCGTGGGCGGTCGACTATCCGCGCGGCGACCGGCGGTACGCGGCGATTCTCCGGCGCCTCACGCGCATCGATGTGCGCTCCGTCGAGCAGCCCGTGAATCTCGATGACGAGGATGACGTCTACGAGTGGCCCTTCATGATGGTCGGCTTGCCGGGCATGTGGGACCTCACCGACGAGCAGGCGAAGAAGCTGCGCGAGTACCTGCTTCGGGGCGGCTTTCTTCTCTGCGACAGTTTCTTCGGCACGCGCGAATGGGCCGGTTTCATGGAAGGCATGCGGCGCGTGTTCCCCGATCGGCCCATCGAGGATCTGCCGCCGGACCATCCTGTGTTCCACACGGTGTACGACCTCGACCCGCGCACCTCCCAGGTGCCGAACTGGAACGCGCTGCAGGGTGGTGTTCCGTATCGCGCCGACGGCGCAGTGCCTCACTGGCGCGGCATCCTCGACGACACGGGGCGCGTAATGGTGATGATC
>JBDZVF010000586.1:0-3250 GCA_040255575.1 Pseudomonadota bacterium
CCGAAGATCCAGCCGAACACGATCGGCGTGCCACCGGGAAAGGGCGTGGTGTTGTCGTAGCCGGGGAACGCGAAGCTCGGCCCCTGGCTCATGCCGTTCAGCGCGTAGGTGAGACCCGCGGCGGCGCCGGGCTGTGTCTCCGAGACGTTCTGCGTGGGAGTCTTGCCATGACCCTCGGACGTGCCGACCTGCCCCGCGAAGCTCAACGCGTCATTCACCGCCCAATTGGTTTCGAACGTGATGAAGTTCGAGGAGGCGCTCTCATCCGGCCGATCGATCTGGTCATACACGCCATAGAGCGTGCCCGGCGCCGGCGTCGTCACGGGCGCGAAGTTCGCCGAAACCAGGGTCTTGTTGCGCACGACGTAGCCCGGCAGCGGCGCCTGGCCGTTTCCCTGCGCGACGAAGTGCGTCATCCACGCAAGGTAGTTGCGGTTGTAGTTCGCAGCGTCGAGCTTGGAAACGAAACCGGACAGGTCGAACGACAGGTTGTCGGCAGGCTTCAGCTGGAAGTCGATCAGCCCGCCCTTGCGCTCGCGCTCCTGCGTAAAGAGCGCCGCGCCAATCAATGCCGGATAAAAGACATCGGAGAGGTCCGGGTTCGACGTGGCGATGGCGCTGCCCGGCGCGATCTTCTCGTAGCCCAGCACTTCGAGGCCGTCACGACGCAGATGACGTTTCTCGAGAAACCCCTGCAACAGCACGCCGAATGTGCCGGCGTCGTTCTTCCAGTTGCCGAGCAGGCTGTACTGCCCGTCGGTCTTGTCCGGCTTTTCCGCATACACCGCGCCGACCGATGCCTGCAGCGTCAGCGGCTTCGCGAAATCGAGCGGCCTGCGCGTGATGATGTCGACCGAGCCGGCAACGCCGCCCTCCACGAGCGAAGCCTGCGAGCTCTTGTGAACGACGATCTGGCTCACGAGCTCCGACGGCAGGAGCGTGTAGCTGACGCTTCGCCCGACCTGCTGCACCTGGTTCAGCACGAACCAGTCCCCCGCGGCCACGCCGTGACCGTTGATGAGCGTCTGCGTGAGGCTCGGGTTCGTGCCGCGCATGCTGACGCGATCGTTCTCATCGAAGCCGCCTTCATTCGCGCTCGCGGAGCTGGTGGTGACGCCCGGCACGCGCGTGAGCGAATCCGCCACGTTCTTGTCCGGCATCTTGCCGATGTCCTCGGCGCTGACCACTTCCTGCACCGAGTCCGCGTTACGCTTCGCCTCGATCGACTCCTGGATGGAAGCGCGGATGCCGCTGACCACCACTTCCTGAATGGCGCTGTCGCCGGAGGATTGCGCCAGTGCAAGGCCGGGCGGCGTCAGCAGAGCCAGACCCAGGGCCGACTTGACCGCCAAACTGATCCGATTCATGGGAGACCCTCTTCTAATTGTCACCGATACCAGTTAGTGCCCAATGTAATACCACTCACGCGAAAATGCCAATAGCAGACCGCCGGACAGCCTTCTCAGGCCCCGTTTCCTCTCTAAAACAGCGAGTTAATGCGAATATGACCTTCCCACTGTTCACCGTGTGGTATTTCTTTGGTATTGTCTGGTCGCAATACACACCACGACGACTACTCTCGAATCCGCATGACCTCACTTGCCGAAACCGTCGGACCCCTCGATGAAGCGAGCACCCTGCCGCTCTACCAGCAACTGCAACGGGCGCTGAGAAAAGCCATCGAGATCCAGCTTCTCGGCCCCGAAGATGCGCTGCCGGCCGAGCGCGACCTGGCTGCCGACTTCAATGTCTCGCGCATCACCGTGCGCAAGGCGCTCGACGGCCTCGTGGCCGAAGGGCTGCTGGTTCGCCGCCAGGGCTCGGGCAATTTCGTCTCGACGCGCGTCCAGAAGAACTTCGCGAAGCTCACGTCTTTCTCGGAAGACATGCGCGCACGCGGCCGCACGCCCCACAGCGTGTGGCTCAAGCGCGCGCAGGGAACGGTGACGCCCGAAGAAGCGCTCGCTCTGCGTCTCTCCCCGGGCACGCCCGTGTTCCGCTTCCATCGAATTCGATTCGCGGACGATGCGCCGATGGCGCTGGAGTTCGCGACCGTGGTGGCCTCCGCGCTGCCCTCGCTCGAAGCGGTGGATACCTCGCTGTATGAAGCGCTCGAGCGCTCCGGCCATCGCCCCGCGCGCGCGCTGCAGAGATTGCGCGCGGTACTGCTGACCGAAGATCAGGCGGAGCTGCTCAAGGCGAAAGCGGGCGACCCGGGGCTGCTCGTCGAGCGCCTCGGCTCGTTGCCAGACGGGCGCGCGATAGAGTTTTCACAGTCTTTTTATCGAGGCGACATCTACGACTTCGTCGCCGAGCTGAGCGATTCGACGTGAGCGCGCACGCTCCGCAAAGTGCTTCTCGCGATGGCGGCGCTTCTCGCGAGGGTGGCGCTTCTCGCGAGGACCGCGCGCCTGCACCCGAACATGCCGCGCCTGCACCGGAAAAGACGCAGATGTTTCTCGAAGCCCAGAGCGCTTCAGAGGCGGTGCGGACGCAGCTTCGCGAGGACGCCACGCACATTGCAGCCCTCGGTGCAGTGATTCGCAAGCTGGCGCCGCGCGCTGTCGTCACGTGCGCACGCGGCAGCTCGGATCATGCTGCCACCTACGCGAAGTACCTGATCGAGACGCGCGCCCGCGTTCTCACCGCATCGGCCGCGCCATCCGTGAGCTCGGTGTACGGCATCGATCAAGATCTGCGCGGCTGCCTGTTTCTCGCGATCTCGCAGTCCGGCCGCAGCCCCGATCTGCTCGCGTCGGTGGCCGCGGCCAAGGCGTCCGGCGCCACCGTGATCGCGCTCTGTAACGTCGCGGATGCGCCGCTCGTCGCTGCGGCGGATCACGTCGTGCCGCTCCGGGCAGGCCCGGAACTCAGCGTCGCGGCGACCAAGTCGTATCTCGCCTCGCTCGCGGCCATTGCCCGCCTCGTCGGCGCATGGACCGAAAACGACACCTCGCAGAGTGCGCTGAGCGAGTTGCCGGAGCTCATGGATCGAGCCTGGCAACTCGATTGGACGCCTCCGCTGCCCGTGCTGCAGACCGCGGATCACCTCTACGTCGTGGGTCGCGGCCTGGGCCTCGGCGCCGCGCAGGAGGTGGCGCTCAAATGCAAGGAAACCTGCGGCCTGCACGCGGAAGGTTTCAGCAGCGCCGAAGTGCGGCACGGCCCGTTCGCGTTGCTCGGCCCACAATTTCCCGCACTGTTGCTCGCGCAGAATGACGCCACCCGCCCGGGTCTCGAAGCGCTCGCG
>JBDZVF010000587.1:0-3249 GCA_040255575.1 Pseudomonadota bacterium
GCCGACCGCGCCCTTCTTGTGGATGAAGCCCGGCATGATGCCGATCTTGCATTCGTCGGAAGTGATGACGCCCGGGCAGTTCGGCCCGATGAGGCGCGTGCCGGTGCCGGCCAGCGCGGCCTTCACGCGCACCATGTCATTCACCGGAACGCCTTCGGTGATGCAGACGACGAGCTCGATGCCCGCGTCCGCCGCTTCGAGAATGGCGTCCGCCGCGCCGGAAGCCGGCACGTAGATCATGCTGGCTGTCGCGCCCGTCTCCTTGACTGCATCGGCAACAGTGTTGAACACAGGCTGCCCCAGGTGCGTTTCGCCACCGCGCCCCGGTGTGACGCCACCGACAAGCTTGGTGCCGTAGGCGAGGCACTGTTCGGAGTGGTAAGTGCCCTGTTTTCCCGTAAAACCCTGACAGATAACGCGCGTATTGCGATTGATCAGAATGCTCATGCACGCCCTTTCGCGGCGAGTGCCACGACAGTGCGCGCGGCTTCGGTAAGGTCTTCAGCGGCCGTGATGGTGAGGCCGCTGTTCTTCAGCATTTCCCGCGCTTTTGGCGCGTTGGTGCCTTCCAGCCGCACAACGACTGGAACCTGCACACCCACGTTGGTGACGGCGGTGATGATGCCTTCGGCAATGATGTCGCAACGAACGATGCCGCCGAAGATGTTCACGAGGATCGCGCTGACCTTCGGATTGGAGAGAATCAGCTCGAACGCTGCCGTCACCCGCTCTGCCGTGGCGCCGCCGCCCACATCGAGGAAGTTCGCCGGCTGGCCGCCGTGGAGCTTGATGAGGTCCATCGTGGCCATGGCGAGGCCCGCGCCGTTCACCATGCAGGCGATGTCACCATCCAGCGACACGTAGTTGAGGTCGTGCTCGGCCGCGCGGTGCTCGGTCGGATCTTCCTGCGAGCTGTCGCGCAGCTTCGCAAGATCGGGATGACGAAACACCGCGTTCGCGTCGATGTTGATCTTGGCATCGAGCGCCACGAGCTTGCCAGCCTTCGTGACGATGAGCGGATTGACCTCGACAAGGCTCGCATCCTGCTCGTTGTAGAGCTTCGCCAGGCCCATCACGATCGCCTGGAACTCGCCGACCTGCTTGCCCGTGAGGCCGAGGCCGAACGCGAGCTTGCGGCACTGGTAGGGCTGCAGGCCCGCGGCCGGGTCGATATTGACGCTCAGGATCTTCTCCGGCGTGTGCGCGGCGACTTCCTCGATATCCATGCCGCCGGCGGCCGAGGCGATGACCGCGACGCGCCCCTTCTCGCGATTGAGCGTGAGCGACAGGTAGATCTCCCGCTCGATGTCGGAGCCGGATTCGACGTACACGGAGTTGATCGGCAGGCCTTCGGGGCCCGTCTGCTTCGTGGTCAGGCGCTGGCCGAGCATGCCTTCGGCCGCCTCGCGAACCGCCTCGATGTCCTTCACGACCTTGACGCCGCCCGCCTTGCCGCGTCCCCCCGCGTGCACCTGGGCCTTCACCACCCAGACGGGACCGCCGAGCGCTTCAGCGGCGGCCGCGGCCTCCTCGACGGACGTGGCAACCTTGCCGGGCGGCACAGGGATGCCATAGCTCCGGAATACATCTTTCGACTGATACTCGTGCAGGTTCATCTCGAGGTGAGGCCTTCCAAACGGGGGCGCGTATTCTCCAGCAAACCCGCGGGGGGTGCTACTCGCCCATGCGAGTGAGGCGCGCAGCGGTGGGCCCGTCATGTCCAAAACGCGCGAACCCGGTCGCCTTTTTGCCAACCACGACTCTGCTAGAGTCACGCATCAACCGGTCGCACGGGTCTTCAAAGCTCCTTCTCGCCTCATGCCGGCCAGCGTAGCGTCCCCCGCCACCGCTCCGAGCGATCTCGCGTGGCGCGTCATCGGTCTCGTGAACCTTTACCGGCTGCTCGTGCCGCTGGTGCTGCTCGCTATTGTGTTCGTGCCTGGGTCGGAGGCGGTGCTGGTCACCTCGCAGCCGAACCTGTTCCTCACCTCGTGCCTGGTCTATTTCTTCGTCGGTGTCCTCATGGTCGTGGCGCGACGGCTGTCGTGGCCGAGCGTCCGGCGCGTGGCGCTGCTGAATGCCGCCGTAGATGCACTCGCCATCGCCGTGATCCTCTATTCCGCGGGCGGCGTTGGCAGCGGTCTCGGCATCTTGCTCGTGCTGCCCGTGGGCGCCACGGCCGTGTTGGGCAACAACCGGGACGCTTTCCTCATCGCCGCCATGGCGGCGTTGGCCGTTCTGGCCCAGCAGATCTTCGCGTATCTCGGCGGCGACACGCTGATATCCGACTACACCAACGCCGGCGTGCTCGGCGCGGTGCTCTTCGGGGTCGCACTCTTCGTCTGGCCCATCGCGAACCGGCTGCGCGAGAGCGAAGCGCTCGTCCGCAGGCAGGAAGTCGACCTCGCGAACATGGCCCAGCTCTCGCAGTACATCGTGCAGCACCTGCGCGAGAGCATCCTGGTTGTGGACAACGCGGATCGCATCCGTCTCATCAATGAGTCGGCCGCGCAGATGCTCGGTGATCGCAGCGCCTACCCTGGCGCGCTGCTGGGCGAGGCATCCCCGCGACTTCTCTATCTGCTGGAGACCTGGCGCCAGACGACCGGCGGGCCCGTGGAGCCCGGCCAGGCTTTCGTCGCTGCGGACGGCGGGCGCCTCGTGCGACCCCACTTCGCGCCGCTCGGGGGCGTGAGCCCGCCGCCAGTGCTCATCTTCCTGGAGGACATGAGCCTCATCGAGGAGAAGACGCAGCAAGCCAAGCTTGCGGCGCTGGGGCGGCTCTCCGCGAGCATCGCGCATGAGATCCGCAATCCAGTCGGCGCGATGAGCCACGCGGGCCAGCTGCTGGCGGAGTCCGACCAGCTCTCGCCGGAGGACAAGCGGCTCACCGAGATCATCCGCGGCAACGCGGATCGCGTCAGCACCATCATCAACAACG
This sequence comes from Pseudomonadota bacterium, assembly GCA_040255575.1. Taxonomy (GTDB): domain Bacteria; phylum Pseudomonadota; class Gammaproteobacteria; order Steroidobacterales; family Steroidobacteraceae; genus JADGHX01. The sequence goes on from JBDZVF010000587.1 coordinate 2,942, forward strand.
TGCTGCAGCTCTCCCGCCGCGAGGCCACGCGCCCGGAGCGATTGTCGCTGCAGGAATGGCTGGATGAATTTCGAGCCGAGTTCTGCGAGACGATGCAGTGGCCGGAAAAGCGCCTCACCCTCACGGTGCCCGGCGACACCGTCGAGGTGCGCGCCGACCCGACGCAGCTTCATCAGATTGTGTGGAACCTGTGCGACAACGCCATTCGCCACGGCTGCGCAGGCAGCGAGACGGCGGCCATCGAGATTCGGGTGGGACGCATGCTCGGCGGCTCGCGCCCGTTTCTCGAGATCGCCGATCGCGGCCCC
>JBDZVF010000588.1:0-3245 GCA_040255575.1 Pseudomonadota bacterium
GGTTCGGTTACCGTTCGCCTCCACTCATGAGCACCCTCCCCAAGCCCGACAACGCGCTGTTCCGCGCCGGCGACCCCGATTTCATGACCTCGCTCGCGCGCGGGCTGCACGTCATCCGCTCGTTCACCGGTTTCGACCGGCGCCTCACCATCGCCGATGTGAGCCGCGCCACGGGCCTCACGCGCGCCGTCGTGCGGCGCTGTCTCTACACGTTGCGCGAGCTGGGTTACGCCGGCACGGACGGGCGCACGTTCTTCCTGCAGCCGAAGGTGCTCAATCTGGGATACGCGTATCTCTCGACCGCGCCGATGCCCATCGCCGCGCAGCCGTTGCTGGAGGAAGTGAGTCGCGCGCTGGATGAGTCCTCGTCCGTCGCCGTGCTCGAGGAAGGCTCGGTGGTGTTCGTCGCGCGCTCGGCCACCCGGCGCATCATGTCCGTCACGCTGCGCGTGGGCAGCCGCGTGCCGAGTTACTGCACGGCGCTCGGTCGCGTGCTCCTGGCGCACCTCGAACCTGAGCAGCTCACCACACAACTTGCGTCAACGGATTTCCGCGCGCACACCAAGCACACGGTGCCTTCACGCAAGAAACTCGACGAGATCCTCTTCACCGTGCGCAGGCAGGGCTATGCGCTCAACGACCAGGAGCTCGAGATCGGCCTGCGTTCGATCGCGGTGCCGGTGCGCAATGCGGTGGGCGAGGTGGTCGCAGCGATGAATGTGGGTGCGCAGGCGTCGCGCGTTTCGCTGCGGGACATGGTGGATACGTTTCTGCCGGTGCTGCGTTCCGCAGCGGATCGGCTCGGCGGCCAGCTTCCACCCACTCAGTAGAAGCCGGCCGCTCGCGCTCGCGATTATTTCGCGTTCTCGAGATTCGCCATCGCCTCACTGTCCCAATGCTCGTCGGCCTTGCCGTCGACGAAGCGCCACATGTCGAACCAGGTGGTGTAGAAAGTCTTGCTCGGGTCCTTCGGATCCTTGTAGTGACGTGGGAAGGTCACGATGACGTAGTCCCCTTCCGCCACGACCGACACCACTTTCGTCTGCATCTTCGCGGGGATCGGCCTCGGCTTCATCTTCAAGGTCTCGGTGAAGAACTTCACCACCGTGTCACGACCCGACTTCGCGCGCGGATTGTGCTGCAGATAGCGCTCGGTCAGGAACTCGTCCGCCCGCTCCCAGTGCCCGGCCTCGATCAGCACCTTGATGATGTTGTAGGCGGCCTGCTTGTTCCGGTGCAGTTTGGGATCCGTGCTCGTGAAGAGCGCCTCCGGATTCTCCACCGCGGTCACGACGCCTTCGACGTACTTCGGCACCTCCGCGCCGTGCGCCATTGCACCGGCTGCGCAGAGCAGCCCCGTTATCACCATTGCTGACAGTCTCATCGGTACCTCCTCGGGTCCAGGGTTCTTGTTCAGGGCCGTATCGGCCCGCGGCCAGTACAGTGCATGCAGTGTACCGACTTTGCGTCTCTGATGCGGTGGTCACCGGGACGATAGGTTGTCTTCACTCGGAGGACAACCATGTTCGACCCACTGCCCTACGCCACCTACTCGTTCGTCATGTCCATCACGCCGGGGCCCAACAACGTCATGCTGACCGCTTCCGGAGCCAATTTCGGCTTTCGGCGTACGGTGCCGCATCTTTTTGGCATCCCGGCAGGGTGCGCCATTCAGCTCGTTGCTGTGTGCGCGGGGCTCGGCGCGCTTTTCAATCGATGGCCCATGCTTCACGCAGTGCTGCGATGGGCAGGCGCCGCGTATCTCGTGTGGCTCGGGTGGAAGCTCCTGCGCAGCGAGGGAGTCTCGGAAGGTCAGGCGCCGGAGCCGATCACGTTCCTGGAAGCAGCGGCGTTCCAGTTCGTGAACCCGAAGGCGTGGGTCATGTCGCTGTCGGCCGTGGCGCTGTTCCTGCCCACGGGGCTGGCCGTGATACAGGCTGCCGCGTACCTCATCGGGATGATGGTGATCATCAACCTGCCCTGTATCAGCGCGTGGGCGCTGTTCGGCAGCTCCCTGCGCGGCTTCCTGAAGCGGCGCGTCGCCCGGCTGGCCTTCAATGTGTCGATGGCAGTTGCGCTCGCTGCCACGGGCGTCATCATGGTGACCTGATAGCCGGGGCAGCCTGATGTTCGAGATTTCGCGTACCTCCACCGTGCCGCTCGTCGACCAGATCGTCGAGCGGCTCACGAAGCTCATCAAGCACGGGCAACTGCCTGCCGGCGCGCGCATTCCCTCGATCCGCAGGCTCGCGAAGCTCGTGGGGGCGAGCCCCTTCACCGTGGTGGATGCGTACGACCGGCTCGTGGCCCGCGGCATCATCGAAAGCCGCGCCGGCCGCGGCTTCTTTGTCACCCGGCGCAAAGTGGCTGCGATGCCCCCGGCGATCGAAGCCTCGGTCGATCCGGGCGCGGACGCCATCGCGCTCGTGCGCGCTTCGTTCGCCTCATCGACGGAAATCATCGCAGGCGGCTGCGGCTTCCTGCCCACGGCCTGGTATGCGGAAGCGTTGCCCGCGAACCTGATGTCTCGCCTCACGCAGCAGCGCCGCGCCCAGGCGTGGGCGCCGTGCCCGACACAAGGCCTTGGCGAGCTGCGCGAACAGCTTGCCGAGCGGCTGGTGCAAAGAGGCATCGCGTGCGGGCCGGCGAACATTCTCACGACCTTCGGCGCATCCCAGGCGTTCGATCTCATCGCGCGTATTCTTTTCGCGCCAGGCGATACGGTGCTCGTCGAAGATCCGGGCTACTTCGTGCTGTTCGAACAACTGCGCGCGCATCACGTGAAGCTCGTGAGCATCCCCCGCGGAGCGAACGGCCCCGATATCGAGGCGCTCGAAGCGGCCTGTCGCACACATCGGCCGCGCGCGTTCTTCATGCAGACGCTGCTGCACAACCCCACGGGCACGAACACCGACCCCGCGATCTGCCATCGCATCCTCTCGCTGGCGGAAGCCCATGCATTCGCCATCATCGAAGACGATGTGTACGGCGATCTCTACGACGGGCCAGCCGTCCGGCTCGCGCAGCTCGATGGGCTGCGCCACGTCATCCATGTCGGCAGCTTCACGAAAATCATCGGCCCGGCGTTGCGCCTCGGCTTCGTCGCCGCCGACTCGCGCGTGATCGCGCAACTCGTGGAGCGCAAGCTGCTCTCCGTGCTCTGCGGCTCGGGCCTGCTCGAAAGCATGGCCTCGGAAGTGCTCGACAGCGGCCGCTTCATGCGCCACGTGCAACTCGTGCGCTCG
>JBDZVF010000589.1:0-3237 GCA_040255575.1 Pseudomonadota bacterium
TGGCGGCGCGCTGGTTCGGGTCGATGACATCCGGCAGATCGGTGAGTTGATGGACGACCACGTCAGGCTGCGCGGCGAGGACTGCTGCGAGCAGCTTCTCGGCGTCGAAGACATCCACGATGACCGGCTCGGCGCCGATGGCGCGCAGCGCGTCGGCGCGTTCCGGCTTGCGGGTGGTGCCGGTGACTTGCCAGCCGTCGGCGACGAGCAGCTTGGAGAGGGGAGTGCCCACGGCGCCAGTGGCGCCTGCGATGAAGATGCGGCGTTTCATGGCGGACGATGGTAGACGCTCGAGCGGCGACAGCTATCGGCAATTCGGGAGATGCAACCCGAGGAGCCCTCAATCCGAGGAGCCCTCAATCCCCGGTCGGCTCGAAGGCGCTGCGCGCTCAACTCTCCCGGTGCGTGGCGGGCAAAGTGCTGCGCTCCGCCACTTGAATCAGCGCGCTCTGCTCGCGGCTCCAAAGGCCCGCGCAAGAACGCTTACTCGCTCGCGGGCACCGCTGTGGAGGAGGGCACGCCGGTGCCCATGCGGGTCGTCCGCCATCCGCCCCATTTGTAGTACGCGATGGACAGCACTGCCGCGACGATCGAGGAGATCGGGAAGCTCCACCAGATCGCATCGGCCTGAAGGTCGTCGAGCAGCCAGAGCGCCACCGGGAACCGGACGCCGAGCAGCGCCACCCCCAGGATCACCAGCGGCGGAATCACCGCCCCGGTCGCGCGCACCACGCCGAACAGCACCATCGAAATCGCCAGCAGGATGAACGACCACGCCGCAATCAGGTTGAGATGCTCCGCGGTCCGCAGCGCGACCGAGCCGGCCGGCAGGAAAATTCCCAGCGCCTGCTCGCTGAAGATCTCGATGACCACGACGATCGTCGTCGTGAGCAGGATGCTGAACCACACACCATGCCGCGCAACCGCCCGCACGCGATCCCACTTCTGCGCGCCGACGTTCTGCGCGGCCATGGACGACACCGCCATGCCGATCGCGAACGCCGGCATCTGCACGTACTGCCAGAGCTGGAACGTGGCACCGAAGGCTGCTGTGGTGTCCGTCCCGAATCGGTTCACGAGCGTGATCATCAGCACGCCGCTCAGCGAGATGACGAACAGCTGCAGCCCCATTGGCACGCCCTTGACGATCAGCGTGCGAATCGTCTCGCCGTCCGGCTTCAGCAGGCCGATCTCATGGCTGCCGATGCGCAGCGGGTGCTTGATGCGATACAGGTGCGCGAGCAGCGCCAGCAGCGTGAATGACTGTGCGAGCAACGTCGCGTATCCCGATCCCGCGATGCCGAGCCGCGGCAGCGGCCCGATGCCGAAGATCAGCAGCGGGTTCAGGATGATGTCGAGCGCCACGGAAACCAGCAGGAACTTGAAAGGGGTCTTCGAGTCGCCCGCGCCACGAAGCACCGACATGGTGAACGCGTACATGTAGGTGAACGGCAGACCGTAGAAGATCACCCGCGTGTACGTGATCGCGAGCGGCAGTGAATCCGGTGGCGTCTTCATCGCCTCGAGGATCGGCTCTGCGAACACCGCTCCCGCGCCCGCCATCACGACCGCGATCACGAAGAAGAACGTCGCACTCGAGCCCACCACGCGCTTGGCGTCGCTCAGGCGCTTGCCGCCAAGGTAAACGCCCACGAGGATGCTCGAGGCCATCGACAGGCCGAACACGCCTCCGAGCAACAGGAACAGCAGCGTGTTCGCGTTGGAGGTCGCGGTGAGCGCCGCTTCACCCAGGAAGCGTCCCACCCAGAACGCGTTCACCGACGCATTCAGGGTCTGCAGGACGTTGCCGTAAAGAATGGGCAGCGTGAAAAGCAGGAGCCCACGACTGATGGACCCCTCTGTGAGGGAGTGACGTTGCATGGGGAGTCGAGGGAGGCTAGCAGTGGGTCCAAAGACCGTCCAAGAACACGTTTACTGTCGCCGCCAAGCGGCTAATAGCCAACCTGCGCCAAATACCGATAACCCCCACCCGACCCATTCCGGAGAGCGATGGACCATCAGCCAGAAGACGCCGCAGAGAAGAATGACCCCGCCAAGCGTGACAGCATCGCGCCGCCTGTTGGACGCACGCAGCGCCGCTTTCAGGTCTTCGATCTCGGGCGCCTCCACCTGAACGCGGAAGGTGCCGTTCTGGCTTCGCTGTACCAGATGTGAGAGCAGCCCCGGCAGCACGCGAGCGGCATCCACGATGTCCGGCCACTGCTTGCGCCAGCTCTTCACGACGGAGCGCAGGCCCACGCGCTCGCGCATCCACTCCCTGAGGATGGGACTTGCGGTGTTCCAGATGTCGAGGTCGGGGTAAAGGTCGCGTCCGAGCCCCTCGATGTTGAACAGCGTCTTCTGCAAGAGCATGAGCTGCGGCTGGATCTCCATGTTGAAGCGCCGGGAAATGTCGAAGAGCCGCAGCAGCAGCGTGCCGAAGGAAATGTCCTTGATCGGCTTGTCGAAGATCGGCTCGCACACGGTGCGGATGGCGCTCTCCATCTCGTCCACGCGCGTGTTCGGCGGTACCCAGCCGGACTCGACGTGGAGCACAGCCACCCGGCGATAGTCGCGATCGAACACCGCGAGGAAATTTTCCGCGAGGTAATGCTGGTCGCGCGGATCGAGCGTGCCCACGATGCCGAAATCGATCGCCGCATAGCGCGGATTGGCGGGGTCCTCGAGGAGCACGAAGATGTTCCCCGGATGCATGTCCGCATGGAAGAAGTTGTGCCGGAACACCTGCGTGAAGAAGATTTCCACACCGTTCTTCGCAAGCTTCGGGATGTTGGCGTTCGCCGCGCGCAGGCTCGCCATGTCGCTGATGGGCACGCCACGGATGCGCTCCATGACCATCACGTTCACGTGGCAGAGGTCGAAATATACCTCGGGCACGTAGAGGAGCGCGGAGCCCGTGAAGTTGCGCTTCAGCTGCGCGGCATTCGCCGCTTCGCGCATGAGATCGAGCTCATCGAGGATCGTCTTCTCGTACTCGGCGACGATCTCCACCGGGCGCAGGCGGCGCGCCTCCGCCCAGAATCGCTGTGCGAGATCGGCGAGGGCGTAGAGCACTTCGAGATCGCGCTCGATCACCGCGCGCATGCCGGGGCGAAGCACCTTCACCACGACTTCCTTGCCGTTCTTCAGTTTCGCCGCATGCACCTGCGCGATCGAGGCGGCGGCGAGGGGCTGCTGCTCGAACTCCGAGAAGAGCTCGGCGACAGGCAGGCCCAG
>JBDZVF010000590.1:0-3231 GCA_040255575.1 Pseudomonadota bacterium
ATGGTGGCGCATGAAAGCGGGGTGATCGGTCTGCCGCTGCGCCTTCTCGCGCGCCTGCTGCCTCACATCGACCGGCGGCTTCACCATTGCCACCTTCTTGTCCGGCTCCGGCGGCTTGGGTTTCGGCTGCTCCACAGTGGGCGGAGGCGGTGGCGGCGGCTTCGGCTGCTGCTCGATCATCACGCGCGCCAGGCGCGGCGGCACGGCCTCTTCCATCTTGGTCTTCTTCGGCACGGGCGCGAACCAGAAGATGAGTGAGAACACCACGAGCAGGATGAGCCCGATCCGCAGGATCTTGCGGAACAGTGAGCTCGACTCCTCGTCGCCTTCCCAGGCGAGCTCGTAACTACGGTAGTACGGGGCTAGCAGCACGGTTGCGCCTCCTTACGCCGGCTTGAAGCCCGCGGGCACCGGCTTCTCCTTCTGGAGCACCGCCAGCGAGATCCGGCCGTAGTCCGCATCCGTGCAGGTCGCCATGACCTTCTTCAGGATCTCGTAGGGCAGGCTCTTGTCCGCCATCACCGTGATCTCGCGGTTCGCGAGATCCTTCTCGCCGATGTCGCCGATGATGCGCGGGGCCTTCAGCTTCTCGCGCAGCGGCTCCACCAGCGCGGTGGTCGAGGCCTTGATGTCCGCGACATTGGCGACCAGCTCGCCCTGCACGAACAGCTGATCCTTGGTGATCATGACGACCACCGACTCCTTCGGCTGCGCCTGCGCGATCGACTCGGGCACCTCGATGCCCTTGGTGTTCTGGATGACTTCCACTTCCGTCGAGTAGACGAGCAGGAACGCCACCATCACGGAGAGAATGTCGATGAGCGGGATGAGGTTGAGCTCGGCATCCGCCCGGTGACGGGCGTGATGCTGGGCCATGCGGCGCGCACGGTTCGACATGCTCATGAGTGCTTCTCTCCACTTCGCGTCGCGGGGAGGGCCGCGGCGGGCGCCGGTGCGTTGCCCGGCGTCGCCGCCGGGGCGTCTCCAATCGAGATATCCGGGAACAGCTCCGCCTGGAACAGGCTCGCGCCGCTGCCCTGCTCGAACACCCGCACGCGGTCCATCACCTGCACGAGCGTGTCGTAAGGCGTATCGGACTCGAGCAGGATGGTCGCGTCGGTTTTCTCGGGGAATTTCGCCTTGATGCGCTTCAGGTACTCGGTGAGGCCCTCGTAGTCGTACCCGTCCGCCTTGTTGGGGATCGTGGCGAGCGGGCCGCTATTGCGATCGGCGACCTGCAGCAGGTCCTTGCGCACCATCACCTCGATCATGAGGCCGGGAGGCGGCTCACGAAACTCGGTGACCGAGGCTGGCAGGTTCAGCTGCAGGACCACGGTCTTGGAAAAGACCGCGGTCATGAGCAGGAACGTGACCAGCACCGTGAAGATGTCGATCATCGGCACGAGCAGCAGCTCTGCCGGCCTGCGCATGTGGCGCGCGAGTTTCTTCTGGGCGTAGGACCGTCGCATGCAAATATTCCCGTGAAGTCGACCCTTCGAGGCCTGCGGCTTGCAGCGCTCGGCTCGGCTTGTCAGCCCGAGCTCTTCACGCTCTTCAGCCGCCCCGCGATCGAGGGCTCCTTCCGTTGCGAGCTGCCGTTAAGCCTGTGCGCCAGCGGGCGGCGACTGCCGCTCGGTGATCGCGTTCAGGAACTTCACCGACGCCATCTCCAGGCTGTCGATCAGCTCGGTGGTCTTTGTCTGCAGCAGCGCGTGCAGGAACAGGATCGGCACCGCGGTCATGAGACCGAACGCCGTACAGTTCATGGCGACCGAGATGGATGCCGACAGCAGGTTCGCCTTCTCGGCCGGATTCACCGTGGCGACCGCGCCGAACGCGTGAATCAGACCGATGACCGTGCCGAGCAGGCCGAGCAGCGTCGCGAGGTTCGCGAACGTGGCGAGATAGTGCGTGCGCTTCTCGAGGCGCGGCACCACTTCCATCAGGCTCTCTTCCATCGCCTTCTCGATGTCGTCGCGGCGACGGGCCGACTGAATACGGGCGAGACCGTAGTTCAGGATCTGGCCGATCGCGGAGTCCGACTTCGAGGTGATGGCCACCACCTGCCGGAAGTTGCCCTGCGAGAGCAACGGCACGATCTCATTCCACAGCGTGCGATTACGCATCGCCGTGCGGGTGAGAAAGATGTAGCGCTCGATCGCGATCGCAAGACCGACGACGAGCACCACGGCGATCGGGAACATGAACTCCCCGCCGCCCTGGAAAAATCGAACGATGACGCTCCAGAGTTCCATCGAATACTCCCCAACGATTCGGGCCCATTGCGGGCCGGCAATGACTCAAGAAGACCGGATCAAGCTTGCGGAAACTGAATGACACCTGCGCAAAAAGCTGCGACCTATTTCTCATCCCGCCCGGGTGGCGCCGCGCTGCCGCTTGCGCTCGAACCGCCTGCGGCGGGAGCGTTGGCCGGATACGTGGCGGAGCCCGGCATGCCCGCGGCAGGTGCACTGTTCGTGGGCACCGGATTGCGCGTGGGCGTGGGCGGGCGGCTGTCGGGCGCCGACAGCGCGTCGTTCTCGACGGCGCCGGGCGTGAGCGCGCGGTAATAGCGATTCTCGCGCTGGAACACGTCGCGATCGACGGGCGTCAGCACTTCGTCCAGCAGGCTATTGATGGGCTTGCCGACGAGGTCGCCGAGATCGGAGCGCTTCCACGGCACGATGTAGAGCACCTTCGGCAGCTCGCGGTTGCCGGTGATCTGGGTGGTATCGAGTTCGATACGGTCGAGGGCTCTGCCCCCTGGCGCGGGTTTCGCGGCGGCGGACGCGCCTTGCGCATCAGCATTGGGCTGTGTGCTGGGGGCGCCTGGTGCGCCGGGCGCGTCTGTGGCGCCGGTTGTGCCCGTTGTCCCGGTTGTGCCGGCTGTGCCGGTTGTGGTCGCCGGGCCGATTGCGCCCGGCCCGCGGGAAGCTGGCGTTCCAGAGGGCAGCGCATTCGTCGATGGCGACGCGTTCGTCGATGGCGACGCGGTCGCGGGTGCCACGGCGTCTGCAGCCGTGCCAGTGGTGGCGTCCGGCGCGGCCTCGTTGGTGTCGCCCGATGGCGCGGAGGTATTCACGCGCGGCTCGAGGTCCTCCGGGCGCGGCGTTTCGCGGGCGGGCGCGGGCGAAGCGGCGTTCTGCGCGAATGTCACGGTCGACACGGCGGCCAATCCCGCCGCGACGATCACCGAAGCAAGAGCATTCACTCGCATGACTTACCCCCTGC
>JBDZVF010000075.1:0-3415 GCA_040255575.1 Pseudomonadota bacterium
CATCGACATTGCGCTAGAGCGGGTCGCGCAGCTCTTCTGGCAGGGCAAGTACCAGGACGCCATCGCCGTCGCGCGCGAGGGGCTCGCGCTGGAAGCGGCGGCCGTGCCGACCGAGCCTGAAGCGCGTCGCGAGGCGCTGCGCAGACACGCGCGGCTGCTCGACGTGCTGGCGGAGAGCATCTACTACACGGGCGATCTGCCCGCCGCCGAAGCCAAATATCGTGAGCACTACGAGGTGGCGCGCCAGCTCGTGGAAGAAGAGCCGCAGAACCTTCGCAGCGTGCGCATCTACGCGCGTGCCGGGTGGGCGCTCGGCGGAACGCTGCTCGAGATGGGGCCGGATCGTCAGGTGGAGGCCGAGCGGCTGTTGTCGAAGTCCCTCGAGCTGGCCGACAACCTGAAGTTGCTCGAACCGAAGGACAAGGACCTCCTGCGCATGCGCTCCGTCATCGCCGCCGCCGAGGCGCAGGCGCTCGCCGGCATCGGCCGCGCGAAAGAGGCCGTGCCGCTGATGGAGCAGGCCGTGCGCGAGCGCCGCGCGCTATGGGACGAAGCCTCGGGCGACTGGGCGATTGCCCGGGATGTGGCCACCTCGCTCGACCTGTTCGGCGGCCTGCTGCTCCGGGCGGGCGAGAAGCCGCGCGCCTGCGCCGTCTACCGCGAGTCGCTGGAGGTGTTCGCCCAGATGCGCGCCGCGGGCCGCTCGACACCGCTCGACGAGGACACGATCCAGAAGGACGTGAACGAGGCGCTCACGAAGCACTGCGGAGGCGCCACGGCGGCGACAACCTTCGCCAGCGAGCCTCGCGCGCGTTGAGGCCTGGCCCCGCGCGCCGGAAGCGCCGCTGGTGGGCAGGCTCTCCGGCCCTTCGGCCGGAGTCGCCCACTGGAGTCGGGCCCTTGGGCGCTCTACGGCCGCATCAAGCCGCGCGTGTGCGCTTCCACAGCCGCTCGGTCGCGATGCGCGCGCCCTCGACGAGCGCTGCAAGCTTGCGCCAGGAGATCCCCGCATCCATCTTGCCGATGCCGGCGAACGTGCCAAAGCCGCAATCGGTCCCCGCCATCACGCGATCGCGACCGACGATGTCCGCAAACTGCTGGATGCGCTGGGCGACGAGCTCCGGGTGCTCCACGTAGTTCGACGTCGAGGTGAGGAGGCCCGGCACGAGCACCTTGTCTTCCGGCAGCTTCGCGTCCCGCCACACCGTCCATTCGTGCGCGTGGCGCGGGTTCGAGGCCTCGAACAGGATCGCCGCCGGTTTCGCCTTCAGCACGATGTGCAGGATCTTCTCGAGCGGTATGTCGTGATCGTGCGGCCCCTCGTAATTGCCCCAGCACACGTGCATGCGAAGGGCGCTCGCGGGGATGTTGCGCAGGGCATGGTTCAGCACCTCGACCTGGTGTTCCGCACGCGCGAGGAACTCGCTCTCCGAGAGGTCCTGGAAGCCCGTGTGGCGCGCCATCGCGAGGTCCGGGCAATCCACTTGCAGCTTGAGGCCCGCGTTCACGATGGCTTCGTACTCTTCCTGCATCGCTGCGCCGATGGCTTCGACGTACGCCTCGTGCGTCGGGTAATAGCGGTTCGGCTGGAAGGCGGAGACGACGCCGGGCGAGGCCGAGTTCATGAAGGCCTCGTGCGGGCGGTGCGCCTCCACCGCGGCGCGCAGGTTCTCGAGGTCCTTGCGCAGCGACTCCCGTTCGATCACCCGGATGGGGCCGACGCACGCCTGGCGCTTGAAGGACTGCTTGCCCGCGAATACGGCCATGCGCGTACGGAACTCCGCGAACGGCTGCAGATCCTTCGCGATCTGGCGCTCCTGGTCGCCGTCGAAGCCGGAGAGCCGATCCTTCATGTAGGTGGCGTAGCTGATCTTCGACGTCTCGCCGTCACTGACGCTGTCGATGCCGAGGGCGACCTGCTGCTTCACGACCGCGGAAACCCCCTCACGCATGGTGCGATCGAAGACGGCGACATCGAGCGGCTCGCCGCGCTCCTTCAACAGCAGCTGGTCCACGACGGCCTGGCCGCGAGGCAGGCTGCCGACATGAGTGGTGAGGATGCGGTTCGTAGGCATGATCTTTCGGTGCGGAAGGAAACTGACGCCAGGTTAAAGGGCCGCAGAAAATACACGGTCCGGCTCACGCACACTACAATTGCCGCCAATCCTTTGCAGGCTACCCGACGAGCCGCCGCACCCGGCGAGCCGCCGCACCGACGAACTCGCTGCACCGGACGAGTCCGCCGCCGGCACTGAGAAGCCGCCGAACTCTCGATCGATGAGAAGTCAAATGAGCGCGAGCGAGCACGAGCGCGGCAGTTTCTTCTCTCGGGCGGTAAAAATTTCACGTGCGCTGGCGCTCGACGTCGTCCGGTGGCGACGCTTTGGGTCGGAACCTCCCTTGCTCCCACCGGGTCTTCTGATATTTTCACTCGGCTGATTGCGACTGAAATAACAAAGCGTGTTTTTTTCGGGGTTGTTGTCGCACGGAATCACTGCGAGGCCCGTTTTTTGAAAGGGTTTGGCAGGAGGGTCTTCCGTGAAATCAAAAATTCGCAGTGGCGCCGCTGAAGCGTCACGCGCCCGTCTGCCCATGAGCCGTATGCGGCCCGGTAGCGTTCCCACTTGCCCGCCCCCCGGAGTCGCTTGATGGATGTTCACGAGTCTGCGCGCCGAAAGAAGACCCGCGCGCCTGCCGCCCGCACGAAACAGCCGAACGGGAACGGCCACACGACTCAAGACGACGCCGACCTGAACATGCGCAAGCTGCTGCGCGCGCTGCAGGCGATGCGTGACGGCGATTTCTCCGTACGGCTGCCGACCGACCAGACGGGCCTCGCCGGCAAGGTGGCCGACACGTTCAATGCCATCGTCGCCGCGAACGAGCGCATGGCGCGTGAGCTCGAACGGGCGGGGCAGGAGGTCGGCAAGGACGGCAAGACGCGCCACCGCATGTCGAACGAGCTGCGCTCCGGGGCCTGGGGCGCGATGGAGAACTCCGTCAACACGCTCATCGACGACCTGCTCTGGCCGAATACCGAGGTCACCCGGACCATCGCGGGCGTCGTGAAGGGGGACCTCTCGCAGGCGATGGCGCTCGAGGTCGACGGCCGCCCGCTGAAGGGCGAGTTCCTGCGCTCCGCGATGATCGTGAACGCGATGATCGAGCAGATGAGCGTCTTCACCTCCGAAGTGACGCGCGTGGCGCGCGAGGTCGGCACCGAGGGCAAGCTCGGTGGCCAGGCCGTGGTGCCCGGCGCGGCCGGCACGTGGAAAGACCTCACCGATAACGTGAACTCGATGGCCGGCAACCTGACCGGCCAGGTGCGCAACATCGCGGAAGTGGCCACCGCCATCGCGAGCGGCGACCTGTCCCGCAAGATCACGGTGGACGTGCGCGGCGAGATCCTGCAGCT
>JBDZVF010000075.1:3515-17747 GCA_040255575.1 Pseudomonadota bacterium
AAGTGACGCGCGTGGCGCGCGAGGTCGGCACCGAGGGCAAGCTCGGCGGCCAGGCGATCGTGCCCGGCGTTGCGGGCACCTGGAAGGACCTGACCGAGTCCGTGAACGCCATGGCCTCGAATCTGACCTCGCAGGTCAGAAACATTGCCGAAGTCACCACCGCCGTGGCGCGCGGCGACCTGTCCCGCAAGATCACGGTGGACGTGCGCGGCGAGATCCTGGAGCTCAAGAACACCATCAACACGATGGTGGACCAGCTGAACGGCTTCGCGGCCGAAGTCACGCGCGTGGCGCGCGAGGTCGGCACCGAGGGCAAGCTCGGCGGCCAGGCCACCGTGCCCGGCGTCGCCGGCACCTGGAAGGACCTTACAGACAACGTGAACTCGATGGCGTCGAACCTCACCGGGCAGGTTCGCAACATCGCCGAAGTCTCCACCGCCATCGCTCGCGGCGACCTGTCCCGCAAGATCACGGTGGACGTGCGCGGCGAGATCCTGCAGCTGAAAGAGACCATCAACACGATGGTGGACCAGCTGCGCTCGTTCGCTTCGGAAGTGACGCGCGTGGCGCGCGAGGTCGGCACCGAGGGCAAGCTCGGCGGCCAGGCATACGTGCCCGGTGTCGCCGGCACCTGGAAAGACCTGACGGACAACGTGAACTCGATGGCCTCGAACCTCACCGGGCAGGTTCGAAACATCGCTGAGGTGTCCACCGCCATTGCGCGCGGCGACCTCTCTCGCAAGATCACGGTGGACGTGCGCGGCGAGATCCTGCAGCTGAAGGAAACCATCAACACGATGGTGGATCAGCTCAACGGGTTCGCGGCCGAAGTCACGCGCGTGGCGCGCGAGGTCGGCACGGAAGGCAAACTCGGTGGCCAGGCCGACGTGAAAGACGTCAGCGGGGTCTGGAAAGACCTCACCGATAACGTCAACTCGATGGCGTCCAACCTCACCGGTCAGGTGCGCAACATCGCCGAGGTGTCCACGGCCATCGCGCGCGGCGACCTGTCGCGCAAGATTACGGTCGACGTGAAGGGAGAAATCCTCCAGCTGAAGGAAACCATCAACACGATGGTGGAGCAGCTGAACAGCTTCGCAGCCGAGGTGACGCGCGTGGCGCGCGAGGTCGGTACCGAAGGCCGGCTCGGCGGCCAGGCCGTGGTGCCGGGCGTTGCGGGCACGTGGAAGGACCTCACCGAATCCGTGAACGCGATGGCCACGAACCTCACGGGCCAGGTGCGCAACATCGCGGAAGTCACCACCGCCGTGGCGCGCGGCGACCTGTCCCGCAAGATCACGGTGGACGTGAAGGGCGAGATCCTGGAGCTCAAGAACACCATCAACACCATGGTGGAGCAGCTCAATGGCTTCGCGGCTGAGGTCACGCGCGTGGCGCGCGAGGTCGGTACCGAAGGCAAGCTCGGCGGCCAGGCGGAAGTGCCCGGCGTCGCGGGCACCTGGAAAGACCTCACCGACAACGTGAACGTGATGGCCAACAACCTCACGAACCAGGTGCGCGGCATCGTGAAAGTGGTGACCGCGGTGGCGATGGGCGATCTGCGCCAGCGCCTCACGGTGGAGTCCAAGGGCGAGGTGGCCGCGCTGGCCGACACCATTAACAGCATGACCGAGACGCTCGGCATCTTCGCGGACCAGGTGACCTCAGTGGCCCGCGAGGTCGGTACCGAAGGCAAGCTCGGCGGCCAGGCGGTGGTGCCTGGCGTGGCGGGCACCTGGCGGGACCTCACCGCCAACGTGAACCTGCTCGCGGCGAACCTCACGACTCAGGTGCGCGCCATCGCCGAAGTGGCCACCGCCGTGACGAAGGGCGACCTGACCCGATCCATTCAGGTGGACGCGCGCGGTGAGGTGTCCGATCTCAAGGACAACATCAACGCGATGATCGGCAACCTGCGCGCCACCACGGAGCGCAACACCGAACAGGACTGGCTGAAGACCAACCTCGCGAAGTTCAGCCGCATGATGCAGGGCCAGCGCGATCTGGTCGCGGTAGGCCAGATGCTGCTGTCGGAGCTGTGCCCGCTCATCGATGCCCAGCACGGCATCGTGTATGTGATGGAGGGCATGACCGGTTCGTCCGTGCTCAAGCAGCTCGCAAGTTATGCGGACCCGAACGAGAACAGCGAACCTCGCTCCTATCGGGTGGGGGAAGGGCTGGTGGGGCAGTGTGCGGCGGATCGCACCCGCATCCTGTTGCAGGATATTCCGGACGAAAGCATTCACGTGCGCAGCGGTCTCGTCAGCGCACGCCCGCGCAACATCATCGCGCTGCCGGTGCTGTACGAAGGCCAGGTGAAGGCGGTGGTGGAGCTGTCATCGCTCTACGCATTCACGGCTTCGCACCTCGCGTTCCTCGAGCAGCTCACGGGCTCCATCGGCGTGGTGCTCAACACGATCGAAGCGACCATGCGCACCGAGGGCCTGCTGAAGCAGTCCCAGCAGCTCGCCATCGAGTTGCAGACCCAGCAGAAGGAGCTGCAGCAGACCAACGAAGAGCTCGCGAGCAAGGCGAGGCTGCTAGCCGAGCAAAACGCCGAAGTGGAGCGCAAGAACGAGGAAATCGAGCTCGCCCGGCGCGCCCTCGAAGACAAGGCAGCGGAGCTCGCGCTCACCTCGCGCTACAAGTCCGAGTTCCTCGCGAACATGTCGCATGAGCTGCGCACGCCGCTCAACAGCATCCTGATTCTCGGCCAGCAGCTCGCCGAGAACGCGGACAAGAACCTGTCGGACCGGCAGGTCGAGTTCGCCAAGACCATCCACGGCGCCGGCACCGACCTCCTGAACCTCATCAGCGACATTCTCGACCTGTCGAAGATCGAGTCGGGCACGGTGACCGTCGAGTCCGAAGACCTGCTCTTCACGCACCTGCGCGAGACGATCGAGCGCAACTTCCGCCACGAGGCCGAGTCGCGCAAGCTCTCGTTCACGACGGAGTTCGAATCGAAGCTGGGCCGCACGGTGACTACGGACTCCAAGCGCCTGCTGCAGGTGTTGAAGAACCTGCTTTCGAACGCGTTCAAGTTCACCAGCGACGGCGGCGTGCGGCTGCACGTGGGCATCGCGCAAGGTGGGTGGACCAAGGATCATCCGGTCCTCAGCGTCGCACCGGCGGTGGTCGAGTTCTCCGTCAGCGACACCGGCATCGGCATTCCGCCCGAGAAGCAGCGGATCATCTTCGAAGCGTTCCAGCAGGCCGACGCCGGCACCGCGCGCAAGTACGGCGGCACGGGCCTCGGGCTCGCCATCAGCCGTGAGCTTGCGAGTCTCCTGGGCGGTGAAATTCGCCTGTCCAGCGTGCCGGGCAGCGGCAGCACGTTCACGCTGTATCTGCCGCTCACCTACATGGGGCCGGCCTACGGCAAGCAGCCGGTCGGCGATTCGCAGGCCGTGCCTGCGGTCAAGTCTGCGCCCGCGACGTTCCAGCCGATCGTGCTGCCGTCCGCGCGAGTGGAAGACGTTCCCGACGACCGGGACGATGTGCAGCCCGGCGACCTGTCGTTGCTGATCGTCGAGGACGATCCGCATTACGCCAAGGTGCTGCTGAGTCTGGCGCGCGACCGCGGTTTCAAGGGAATCGTGGCGAAGAACGGCGCCGATGCGCTGATGCTGGCGCGCAAGTACCGGCCGACGGCGGTGTCACTCGATGTGTTCCTGCCCGACATGCTCGGCTGGACCGTGCTGAACCAGCTCAAACGCGATCCGAATACCCGCCACATCCCCGTGCAGATCCTCACGGTGGAGGAGGAGCGGCAGTACGGCCTCGAGCGCGGCGCGTTCTCCTTCATGAACAAGCCGCTGACGACGGACGGCCTGGAAGACGCCTTCGACCGCATCAAGTCGTTCACGGCGCCCCGCATGCGGCAGCTTCTCGTGGTGGAGGACGATCCGGCCGAGCAGCTGAGCATCTCCGAGCTCATCGGTCATGACGATGTGGAAATCACGGCGGCGAGCACGGGCGCGGAAGCCCTGGCTCGCATGCGGGAAAAAACTTTCGACTGCGTGGTGCTCGACCTGCGCCTTCCCGATATTTCGGGCTTCGACCTGCTAACGGAAATTCAGCAGGACCCGAAGCTGCGGGATACGCCCATCGTGGTGTTCACAGGCCGGGAACTGACGGACTCCGAAGAAGGTGAGCTTCGTAAAAAGGCGAAGAGCATCGTGTTGAAGGGAGTACGCTCGCCCGAACGCCTGCTCGACGAGACGGCGCTGTTCCTGCATCGGGTGATCGCGGACATGCCGGCCGCCAAGCAGCGGATGATCGAAACGCTCCACCAGAGCGACGAGCCACTGCAAGGCCGCAAGGTGCTGGTGGTAGACGATGACATCCGCAACATCTTCGCGCTCAACAGCCTGCTGGAACGGCACGACATGCAGGTGGTGAGCGCCACCAACGGCCAGGACGCGATCAATCTCGTGGAAGACACGGCGGATCTGTCGCTGGTGCTGATGGACATCATGATGCCCGAGATGGACGGCTACGAAACGATGCGGCGGATCCGCGCGAATCCCAAATTCCGCTATCTGCCGATCATTGCGTTGACCGCCAAGGCCATGAAGGGGGACCGCGAAAAATGTCTCGAAGCCGGAGCGTCGGATTACGTCGCCAAGCCGGTGAACACGGATCAGCTGCTGTCCTTGGTGCGGATGTGGCTGCATCGTTGAACCCGTCGTCCGCGGCAAGCATGAGTCCCGTAGAGAAAGTGAACATCCTGCTGGTCGATGACCAGCCGGCCCGGCTCCTCTCTTACGAGACCATCCTCGCGGATCTGGGGCAGAACCTGGTGCAGGCCCGCTCGGGCGTCGAGGCGCTCGAGAAGCTGATGAAGGACGATTTCGCCGTGGTGCTGCTCGACGTGAGCATGCCCGGCATGGACGGGTTCGAGACCGCCTCGCTCATCCACGAGCATCCGCGCTTCGAGAAGACGCCGATCATCTTCGTGACCGGCGTCCACGTGACCGAGCTCGATCGCCTCAAGGGCTACAAGCTCGGCGCGGTCGACTATGTGTACATCCCCGTGGTGCCGGAGATTCTTCGCAGCAAGGTCTCCGTGCTCGTGGAGCTGCATCTGCAGCGGCAGGAGCTGCAGACGCTCAATCGCAGCCTGGAGGAGGCGAACCGCCGGCTCGAGCTTGCGAACACCAACCTGCAGGAAGAGAAGACGCGCGAGCTCGAGACACTCAACCAGACCTTGAAGCGGGCCAATACCGATCTCGAGCACACCAATCGCGTTCTGCAGAGCGAGGTGGCCGAGCGCGCGCGGGCCGAGGCGGCCCTGAAGGAAGCGGACCGGCACAAGGACGAGTTCCTCGCCGTGCTGGCGCACGAATTGCGCAATCCGCTCGCGCCGATCCGGAACGCGGTGGAGATCATGCGCCGGAGCGCGCTGCCGGATCCGCAGCTCGCCTGGTCGCGGGATGTGATCGAGCGGCAGGTGAAGCACCTCACGCGGCTCGTGGATGATCTGCTCGATGTGTCGCGCATCACTCGCGGCAACATCAATCTGAGCCGCGAGCCCGTCGCGGTGACGACCATCGTGGCGCGCGCCATCGAGACGATCCAGCCGCTCATCGCCGAGCAGCGGCATGAGCTGACGGTGGATGTACCGGATGAGTCGCTCGAAGTGGAGGGCGATCTCACACGGTTGACTCAGGTGTTGGGCAACTTGCTGAACAACGCCGCGAAGTACACCGACCCGGGGGGTTTCATTGCCGTCAACGTTCGGCGAGTGAGCACGGATGTGGAGATCCGCGTTCGCGACAACGGCATCGGCATTCCGCCGGAGCTGCTGCCGCGGTTGTTCCAACTGTTCACGCAGGTGGATGGGGCTGCGCATCGCGCGCAAGGCGGGCTTGGCATCGGGCTTGCGCTCGTGCGGCAGCTGATTCAGATGCACGGGGGAAGTGTCACAGCCTATAGCCAGGGGTCGGGGCAAGGCAGTGAGTTCCTCATTCGGTTGCCGTTGCGGGTGAGGGCGTATCGGGATGCGGCTGTGATACCGAGCCCGCCGGTGGAAGAGCCGGGGCGGCGGGGGCATCGCATTCTGCTCGCGGATGACAATCGGGACGCGCTCGATAGTCTCGCGACGCTGCTCCAGTGCGACGGGCATGAAGTGCACACGGCGGCTGATGGCGCCGAAGCGCTCGAGGTCGCCGCGGTGTGCCGGCCGGATGTCGTGCTGCTGGATATCGGGATGCCGAAGCTGGATGGCTACGAAGTCGCCCGACGGATTCGCGCGGAGCCCTGGGGTAAGAACGCGGTGCTGATCGCGCTCACGGGCTGGGGGCAGGATGAAGATCGGCGGCGGTCGCGGGAGGTGGGTTTCGATTCGCACCTCGTGAAACCGCTCGATCCCGAGGCGCTCTCGACGTTGCTGGCGCGGTTGCCGGCGAGCGCCAGGTTGGAATCGGCGCAGACGGCGTAAGCACGCGCAGCCGACGGTTTGGGCCTCACTCGCTCAGTGGGGCGATTGAGAGCCTGAGCTTCCGGCTCTACTTGCGTTCGGCGATGCGCGTTTCCGGTGAGACGGGCGAGTCGCCACCCAGGGCAACAACCAGTTCCGCTGTGTCCTGCATTTTCTGCGCGCGGGCGCGGGCTACGCCGATGCGCGCGCGCTGGACCTGGCGCTCTGCATCGAGAATCTGCAGTACGCCGGTGTTGCCGGCACTGTAGCTTTCGCGAGTGAGGGCGAGGCTCGACTCGGCGACTTCCAGCGCGTGTTGTTGCGCTTCCATCGCTTGCGTGTCGTGTTCCAAAGCGGCCAGCACGTCGGCGACTTGCCGAAACGCCGTGAGAACCGTTTGCTCGTAATTCGCCAGGGAGGCTTGCATGGCGGCCTCCGCCGCGCGCTTCTGCGCGTGACGCCTTCCCCAGTCGAACAGCGGCTGGGTGATACCGCCGGCAATCGAGAACGCGTCGTTCGTTCGGTCGAACAGCGATTCAGGGGTGATCGACTGCTGCGAGAACGACCCGGTCAGCTTGATCTGCGGATAGAGGTTTGCTGTGGCGATGCCCACCGCGGCCGTGGCCGCGTGAAGCTGCGCTTCGTGCGCGAGGATGTCCGGCCGCCGACGCGCCAGCTCCGAGGGCAAGCTCACCGGCATTGTCGCGAGCGGAGTGAAGTCTTCCAGCTCGAAGTCTGGTGGCGACCAGTTGCCCGGCGCCTCGCCGACGAGCACCGCGAGCGCATGGCGCGCGCGGCTGAGTTCCTGCCGCAGCGGCGGCATGAGTGTTTCATCCTGCGCAAGCTGACTTTCGGCGCTCAGCACATCGAGCCGCGGCACCGAGCCTTCCTGAAAGGCCTTGCGCACCAGCTCCACATTGCGCCGATCATCGTCGAGCACCGCTTCCGCCGCGCGAATCTGCGCCCGCGCCGAAGCGATGGCGAACGCCTGCAGCACGACGTTGCCTGTCAATGAGAGTTGCGCGGCATTCACCTCATGCTGCTGGACTTCGGCGAGCGCCTGTTGCTGCTCGATGGTGCGTCTCACACCACCTGCAAGGCCGAACACATAGCTCACGCTGGCACCGATCGAGTAATAGCTGAACGGCGCCAGGTCGAATCCCCCCAGAAACGCCGCACCCAGCTTCTGGCGCCCGGCGCTCGCATCGGCCGTGATCTCGGGATTCCTGGCCGCTTTCGCCACGCCCAGCAGCTCATTCGCCTGCTGCAGGGTGGACTGTGCAGCCTGCAGGCTCCGATTGCCCGCCAACGCAGTGCGTACCGTGTCATCGAGCTTTGGCGAGCGGAACACGCTCCACCACATCTCAGGGACGACGCCGCTCTCCATCGCCACGCTGGGCAGCGCTTCGGTGGTGTAGCGCTCGGCCGGCGGCGTCTTCGGCGACTCGAAATCCGGCCCCGCGACGCATCCGGTGAGGAGCAGGGAGACAGTGAAGGGGATGAGCTTTTTCATTCTGCCGATTTCATTCCGCAATCATCGGTTTCGATCCCGGGGGCGCCTTCGCCCCGCGGGCAAAGAAGATCAGCGGGATGACGACGAGGGTGAGGACCATCATGAGATGGAACGCATTCAGGTACGAGATCCAGCTCGACTGCTGCACAACCTGCTGGTTGAGCGCGATCAGCCCGTTCGCCGAATCGAGCTGCGAATACACCTGCGGATGCGTGGCGAGGGCGTTGTAAGGGGTGAGCGCTTCGGTGAGGTTCGCGTGCGCGCGAGTCTGACCCCGGGTCACATACGCCTGGATCAGCGAGATGCCGACGCTGCTGCCGATGTTACGCATCAGGTTGAAGAACGCGGTGCCTTCGTTCCGATACATCTGAGGCAACGTGACGAATGCCGAAACGGTCAGCGACACATAGGCAAGGCCCGTGCCGAATCCCTGAATCACGCCGGACCAGATGATCGGCGAGGAGTCGATCTGCGGTGAGAATCCGCCCATCTGCCAGAGCGAGATCGCCCCGAGCGCAAAGCCGATCGCGATGAGCAGCCGCGCGTCCACGCGGCCGGTGAGGCGTCCGACGACCACCATCGAAACCCACGTGCCCACGCCGCGCGGTGCGGTCACGATGCCGGCCGCCAGCACGGGATATCCCATCAGCCCCTGCAGCAACGGCGGCATGAGCGCGAGCGTCGCGAACAGCACGACGCCGATCATGAAGATGAAGGTGCTGCCGATGACGAAGTTGCGATCCCTGAACAGGCCGCGGCTGATGAAGGTGTGCTCGGCGGTCGCCGTATGCACGATGAAGAGGAAGATACCCAGCGCCGCGACGAGGGCTTCGATCTGGATCTCGGTGGAGCTGAACCAGTCCTTCAGCTCGCCGCGATCGAGCATGAGCTGCAGGGCGCCGATGCCAAGACTCAGCGCCGCGAAGCCGAACATGTCGAACTGCAAACGCCGCTTCGCGGTTTCAGGCAGCGTGGCCACGATGCCGATGGCTGCCAGAACGCCGAACGGCACGTTCACGAAGAACACCCAGCGCCAGCTGTAATCCTCCGTCAGCCAGCCACCGAGCAGCGGCCCGAGAATGGGCCCGAGCACCACGCCCATGCCCCAGATGGCCATGGCGCGCCCGTGTTTTTCCTTGGGATTGATGTCGAGCAGGATCGCCTGCGACAGCGGCAACAGCGCCGCGCCCGCGATCCCCTGGAACGTGCGGAACAGCACGATCTCGAACAACGAGTTCGCGACACCGCAGAGCGCGGAAGCGATGGTGAAGCTCACCACCGACCAGAAGAACACGCGCTTGCGACCGATGCGCACCGCGAGCCAGCCGGACAGCGGCGTCATGATGGCCGCGGAGACGATATAGGAGGTGAGCACCCACACCATCTGATCCTGCGTGCCAGACACACTGCCCTGCATGTGAGGCAGTGCAATGGTCGCGATCGTTGTGTCGATCGCCTGCATGATGGACGCCGCCATCACGCTGGCCGTGATCAGGCCCCGGTGCAGCGGTCTGCCGCCGGGACCGGTTACCACGGTCTGAGTTGTAGCCGCTTCGGCCATCAGTGCGTCGAGCTGCCCGTGGCGACTCGCTCGTTGACAATGCTGGAAGAGGCCGACGTGTTGAGTGGCGCAGCCGGTTCAGACGCGAGCGGCGCACCTTGGTGGCTTTCGGTGTCGACCTTCACGATTGCGCTCAGGCCGGCGTACAGCGGGTGATCGCGATCCGCATCGTCGATCTCGATGCGCACGGCGAGACGCTGCACGACCTTCACCCAGTTGCCTGTGGCGTTCTGCGCGGGCAACACGGAGAACTGTGCTCCGGTGCCGGGGCTAAGGCTCACCACGTGCCCTTTGAAGGTGCGATCGCCGTATGTGTCGATCTTCACGGTGGCCGTCTGACCTTCGCGCATCCTGGCGAGCTGCACTTCCTTGAAGTTCGCTTCGACCCAGAGGTCATGCGTGGCCACGAGCGCGAACACCGGCATCGCCGCGTTCACATAGTCCCCGACCTGGAGTTTCTCCACCTGCGTGACGACGCCATCATCCGGTGCGTAGATGGTGGCGTACGACAGATCGAGCTCCGCGCGATCGAGCTCGGCTTTCGCCTGCTGCACTGACGGGTGCTTGTCGGGATCGATGGACGGATCGCCCCCGAGATTGGCGACGGTGCTCGCAATCTCTTGCTGAGCGGCGGCCACGGCCTGCTGGGCCGCGTCCCGCGCGTGGACGGCGCGATCCACCTGCGACTGCGAAGAAATGCCGGAGGAGAGCAGGCGGGTCTGACGCTCGCTCTCACGCTTCTCGTAAGCCAGCGTGTCTTCGGCCGAACGAAGCTCGCTCTGCTTCTGCCGATACGTGGCTTTCAGCGCTTCGACCTTCAGCTTCGCGTTGTTGAGCTTGGCGCGAGCTTCGTCCACTTTGATCTGGAACGGCCTCGGGTCGATCTTGAAGAGCAGGTCGCCCTTGCGTACCCGCTGATTGTCGTGCACCCGAAGTTCCACGACGCGACCGGGCACGTTGCTGCTGATCGTCACGCGCGCGGCGTTGACGTAGGCATCGTCGGTGGATTCGTAGCGCCCGCCGGTGAAAAAGAACCACGCGGCAATGGCAATGATGAGTGCGGCACCGCCGATCATGATCGGCTTGCGCAGCTTCTGGGCGCGTGTCTGCTCCACGGGCGGAGCTTCAGGGGGAGCGGTGGGGTGGGTCGAATCGTTCATGAAGTCGCCTTCCTGCGGCGGGTTCGGGGCGCGCGCGCCGTAATGCGGCGCGCGCGGGAGGAATGGTTTTGGCGAGTCTCTTGTTTGGCGGTACTGGCGGGCTCGCCCGCCGACACGAGCGCAACGAGGTTCGCGCGCACGTGCTCCAGCATTTTCATCATCCGCTCACGCTCCTCGCTCGAAAGTCCCGCGAGGGCTTCGCTGCGCGCCTTCTCGCCGATGCGCAGGATCTCCGCGAGGACCGGGCTCGAGGCGGGCTTCAGGTACAACCGATGAGCGCGGCGATCCGCGGGGTCAGGCCGGCGTTCGATCCAGCCGTCGCGCTCCATGCGGTCCAGCACGCGCACCAGCGTCATGGGCTCGGTGTCGCTTATCTCGGCGAGCTTCGCCTGCGTAGTGCCTTCATTGCGCGAGAGAAAAACGAGCACCTTGCTGTGGGTGAAAGTCATCCCGACCTGCGGGAGGCGCTGTTCGAACAGTCGCACCCACAATCGCTGAACGTCTTTGAGGATGAAGCCGAAGTGCCGCACCTGCTCCATGGCAGGACCCCCCTCCCGGAAAATGTAGCTCGCGATGTTATATCGCGCGTTACGATCGACAACCCCCCGGACGGGAGAGAGGGGTCTACGTATGTCCGGCCCCGCCGGGACATAACCTGGGGGTGAAAGAGGGGATTGTTCTAGAAGCTTCGCTGCGTGGAGACCAGGAACTGGACCTTCCGGATGTCGCTCCCGCCATCGAGCGGCACGGCGATGTCGACATGCAGGACGTTGCCGAGTGCCGAGCGGCTGTTGCCGAGGCGCAGGCCGAAGCCCACGTCCTTGAGCACGCCCAGGGAGGGCGTGCCGCCGGGGTTCGCCCCAAAGGCGCGCCCGACGTCCGCGAATACCGCTCCGCCGACGTTGAAGAGCCGGAAGGGGTACCAGTTCGTGAAGTAGCGTTGCTCCGCCGTGATGAGCCATCGGCCGTCGCCGGCCTGGTACCGCAGGGGATAACCCCGCAAGCCACTGTCCCCACCCAGCAGAATCTGGTGGTCCGGATCGAGGTTCGACGAGGCACCAACGGATGCCCCGAGAAACAGCAGCCGCCGGTCCGACTGCCGGAAGTAGTAGCGCGCGGCGATCTCGCCCTGTACATCCGCGAAGCCCGTGCTGTCGTGACGGCCCGTCAGCGCTGAGCTGAGCAGCAACCTGTGGCGCGGCCCCGGCACGAAGCCGTGAGCGATGCCGGCCTCGAACAGCCACGCGTCCCGATCCGAGCCGAAGCCGGTCGCCGCATAGCCGAGCTGCACATGGGCGTGCAGGCCGAGCAGGAAGTCTTCCGTCTTTTCGATCTGGTCGCGGTTGCGTGCCTTCTCGAACTCATCCTGCACCCACTCGTAGCCGACCCAGGGGTACACGAGCTTGCGATCGGGCGGCACGAGCTGGCTCGGCCCCGTTTCGCCGACCACGCGCTCGAAGCGGGAATCGTCGTAGGTCGCGCCCCAGGTCAGGCGCCGCGTCCACCCGTTCTGCAGGCCATGTGACCAGCCGCCGTACACCGTGGCCCGTTTCGCGTGCACGCCGAATTGATCGCGCACCTCACCGAGGTCGTATAGCGAGTCGATACGCTCATCGTCCTTGGCGATCACGCCGGTCGCCCAACGTGTATCGAGCGCATAAAAGGGATGCTCGAGCGCCAGCTGCTTCGTGCGGCCGTCGCTGTTGTCGGAGTAACCCGTGCCGAGCGTCCACCAGGATCCGAAGACCTGTGGGTCCTTGTAGAACAGCGCAGTCGAAGTGCGATCGACGTCCGAATGCCTCTCGATGCTGATCTGACTGCCCAGGCCGAGCAGATTCAGCTCCTCCACACCCACGCCGGTCGTGTTCTTGCCGCCCTTGCGGCCGTAGGAGATGCCGGGATTGAGCGTCCACACGTCGTGCGTCGTGACCTCGACATCCACCACACCGTCGTGCCAGTCCACCGGACGAATCGTCGCGTCCTGCAGATAGCGCGTACCGCGAAGAATGCGCTCGGACTCCTCCAGCAACCGGCCGTCGTATTCCTGCCCTTCACCGAACAGCAATTGATCCTTGATCGTCGCCGTCTGGGTGCGGATGTGAAGTCTGTTGGCGAGGCGAAACAACGTCGCGTCTTCTTCGGGGCGCGACGGGTCGAAGATATTGTGGGGAACGATGAAGACCTTGCCGATGCGCGCATGGGCCGCTTCCAGATCCGCGTCCGATGGCACGAAGTCCGGCCGCTGGAGCGCATCGTGCGTTGTGCGCGCTCGCAGGTCGGGTAAGAGCCCCGCGTCGTCGGCGATCGCAACCCCGCCGAAGAGGGTGACCGCCGCTGCGAGCGCCGCCTTGATGGAATGTTTCGCGATCACTGCCCGTATGACGGCAGGGTTTCGTGCAAACAATCGCCATCTCTCGGCGGGCACGCCACAATAGCACTGGCATAGGGGGAAACACTGATGACCAGAGTCGTTCGCATCCATGAGCAGGGCGAGCCCGACGTCATGCGCTTCGAGGATCTCGAGTTGCGCGCGCCGGGGCCGGGCGAAGTGCGGCTGCGTGTTGGGGCTATCGGTCTCAACCGGTCTGAGGCGATGTTTCGCCGGGGCGCATATCCGGTGCGTCCCAGGTTCCCCACGCTGATCGGCTACGAAGGCGTTGGCACCGTGCTGGCACTCGGCGCGGGTGTCGAAGGCTTCAAGGTGGGCGATCGCGTTTGCGTGGTGCCGAACACCTCACTTGGCGATATCGGCATGTACGCGGAAGAGGCGATCGTGCCCGTGCGCAGCCTGCTGCACGCACCGCCCGGACTTTCGGATGTGGAAGCGGCGTCGATCTGGATGCAGTACTTCACGGCGATGGCGATCATCGAGATCGGCAGGGCCACGGTGGGCGATTACGTCATCATTCGCGCGGCATCGAGCAGCGTGGGGCTCGCCGCCATCCAGCTCGCCAACTGGGCCGGTGCGGTGCCGATTGCCGCCACTCGCCGCGGCGACAAGGCGGCGGCGCTGCAAGCGCAGGGCGCGAAGCACGTCGTCGCGACGGAAGAAACAGATCTCGTCGCTGAAGTCATGCGCATCACGCAGGGTAAGGGCGCGCGGCTCGTGTTCGACCCCGTCGGCGGTCCGGATGTCGATATGCTCGCGCGCGCGATGGCGGAGGAGGGCATCCTCTTTATCTATGGCGGCCTGAGTGGCAAGGAGACAGTGTTTCCGCACTGGCCTGCGGCACTGAAAGGCCTCAGCATTCGCGGCTGGGTGGCCTCGGCCATCTGGAACAAGCCCGAGCGCTATGCGCGCGTGCAGGAGCTGATCCTGCGCGGCCTGGCCGATGGGCACCTGAAACCGGTGATCGCCAAGACGTTTCCGTTCGAAGAGATCGCGGAGGCGCACCGGTATCTGGAGTCGAATCAGCAAATCGGCAAGATCGTCGTCACGGTGAACACATGAAGTTTGGCAAGCTCGCACTCTCCCTCATTCTCATGGCAGCGCTCGCACCGCTCGCCGCGCAGGCGGCTTTCAAGCCGGGCGCACCCACGGCGGCGCTGACGGTCAAGGGCGCGACCGACGACG
>JBDZVF010000591.1:0-3229 GCA_040255575.1 Pseudomonadota bacterium
GGCCTCCACCTTCGCGCGCTTCAGCCGATCGATGGCGAGCTTGGTCGCCACGTCGAAGAGCAGGGCGCGAGGGGAATTGACCTCGTTCGGCCGGCTGAGCCGGTACAGCTTGAGGTAAGCCTCCTGGGCGACGTCCTCGGCAGCATCCTTGCGACCGAGCATGCGCTCGAGGTAGCGCAGCAGCTGCGGGCCATGGGCACGCGAAAGCCGGCTGACGAAGTCCGCCGTGCTGCCTCGCGCCTGGAGGATGTTGATGACCGTGCCCATGGGCTCGTTGTGTGTTCGTCCGTCACTCATGACCGAAGCTTTAGGGACCCTCCCCTTAAGGGGAATATCGGATGACCGCACCTTGGACGCGTGTGGGGTGGTGAAGTTGCGGGGCGGGGGCATGGCCACTAGCGCCGGGCTCATTGCCCTTTCGGCCGGCGCCGGGCCGCGCGGCCCGCGCGGACGGGGATATGGACGCTCTCGGACCCTGCCCCACCGCGTGGGCTCACTGGCGCGGCGCCTGATGGCCGTGTGCCGGTTGTTCGTGTTCTCAGCATCGAGGCGCATCGCGACTCGCCGCGAACGAGCCCTTCTCAAGGGCCGGGTCGCGGAATCGGGTGCTGCGTGCTGAGTGGAGCTGTTTTTGGGTGGATATCTACCTAGGGCACCACGGAGAACAGCGCCGGAGGAGCGCGCCCGCGGTTGTATCGATCCCGGTAGCGCGCACCCCCGATTTCACGCAGCGGCGTGCTGAAAAACGCGCTCGTCTCCGTTGCGCGGATCAACGGTCATGCCGAGGGCGAGGTCCCGCGCCAAACATTGTAAAACGCGTTGACGGGTACATCCGACAACGTATATTCGTCCCTGTTCGATAGTGCGGGAGAACTAGCGATGAACGACGCAACGATTGCAGCTGAAGTACAAGCAGAAGAAAGCAAGGAAGCGCATGACTTCGTCGAGATGGGAAAGGTTTCGGAAGAGACGAAGGGTGGGCTTGCTGGAAGTGTCTACGACGGTGCTCTTGGGCGCTGGTTCGTTTGAACGTTCGAAAGATGGGCACGCAGCGCGTATGCGCGCTGCTGCCCGTCACCAGCGCTTTTGAGCGCTGAAGCTGATCACCCGCCCATAGGGAAGCGAGTTGATCACGTCGTAGCCAATCGAACGATCGACGAACGGCGGAGATCGATCCAGAAGGTTCGACGCATTCAGGCTCAACTCCAGATCATCGAGCGGCCCATTCCCGGATGAAGTCCGGTAGCTCGCTCTCAGATCAACAGTCGTCAAAGCCCCGACTGAAGTCCACGCCGTACTCTGATCATCATCGTAACCACCGAAATGATCGATGGTGAGACTCGCGCCGAAACCCGGCCTGTCGAAGCCCCGCTGATACCAGTCGGCAGTGCCGCGAAGCCGAAGTGCCAATGGGTTCCCAACCGAGTCCAGGACGCTGGTCATCGATGAAGTATCCGAAGCAGCCTGCCGATAATTAAAAATGTAGCTGCCGGTCAATCCGAGATCGAACGTGCCCAGGCCAGTGCGAAGAGACTGATCGAGCTTTACGTCGAGACCTCTGACGCGAGTCTTGGCGAGATTTCGTACGCGCAGATCCACTATGGCGGAAACCGATGTGTTTTCGCATTGAGCGACATCACCCCCGAAATACGTGGGACTCTCGCAGGCAGCCTTGATCTGCTCCATTGTTGGCTGCCGATTGATGACGCTCGCCCACCGGTCTTCTTGGAGGAGGATGTTAACGATCGGAACAGGGCCTGGAACGACGATTCGATGATCATAGTTGATCGAGTAAAACGTCAGAGAAGCTGCCATACCTGGGATCGACTGCGGCGCGAAGTCGACCCCCGCTGTCCACGTTTGGGCGATTTCCTGCTCGAGGTCCGAGTTACTGCCTTCAAGTGCGAGGACGACGGAGGAACCCGCAGCGGATTGGGGATCGCGCAAGAGCGCCAAGGCAACGGAGTCGTGCGATGTATCGTGCACGTCGGTGAGCTTGGGTGCCTTGAAAGAGGTACCCCACGAAGTGCGAAACTTCAGAGAGTCGAACGGCACCCACCGCAACCCGATCTTCGGATTGGCAGTGCTGCCGAAATCACTGTACTCCTCGTAGCGCCCAGCCATGGAAAGCTCAAGGCGCGGAACGGCACGCGGATTGTCGGCCTCCCCGACCAGCGGTACAGAAAGTTCCGCGAATGCCGATCGCACAATTCTCGAATAGGTGGTGCTTGGGCGCGCAACAACTCCGATCGAGCTTCTCTTGAGTTCTTCGTTTCTCCATTCGCCTCCGGCCGCGAGACGCACTGCGCCGGTTGGCAAGTTCATTAGTACGCCGTCACCCACGAAGTTCATCGCCGAAATCTGTGAGCGCGCCACATCGCGTTGTGTGAGCCTTATCTTCTCGATGGTGGCAGGGTTATTGCCGCTGCCATCCCCGAACGGATTGAATGCGGTCGAGGGATCAGGGTCGGCGAGCGCCAGCGAAAGCGCCGGAAAGTTCAGGTTGTTGGCGACACTGGACCTCAGCGTCTCCCTGCCATTGCTCCCAGAAAGACTGAGAATCCAGCTATCGCCGACGTGGGCCTTCGCCCCAAGGGCTCCAGAGTACGACTGTGTCCGCGCAGCGCTATCAATCGCGCCGAGGTCATTCTGGAAGCTGTAGCCGACTACTGTTATCGGCACCTCCGGAAATGGGTTCACAGCAAATGGATTCGTGGACGGAACGAACAGGATTTGGTCGACCGGGTTGACCAGATAATGCAAATCCTTCTTGCCGGCACGCAAATCACCGAGCAGTTCGAACCGATCGCCCAGTTCCTGGTGAACACTGAGATAAAGGCTGTGCGCCTTCTGATCTGGAAGGAGATCTACGCCGGCGTTGCGGTTCTTGAGATTCACGCCGCCGGGAAGAAGATCAGCCATCGATAGTGACCTGCCACCCTGGCCAGACGGAATCGCATAGGCCGGAAGAAAGGTCATCGGGTCCAGGATGTTTCCGGGATTGCTGGAGATGCTCCGATGGTCTGTACCGCCGAGCGCTCGCTTGTCCTCGTTTGCAGCGTATGCCCGCTTCGCCATCGGGAGCCCGGTACGTTCCGAATACTGGTACGAGAAAAGCGCGCTACCGTCGTCCCACGACGTTCCGAATAGCTGCGCTATGAGCTTCTGGTCAGCGCCACCTTGCGCGAGCCCGTACCGCGCCTGCGTTTCGAAGCCGGATACGTCCTTG
>JBDZVF010000076.1:0-17697 GCA_040255575.1 Pseudomonadota bacterium
TCAACTGTTCGGAGCGGCGGCCGAACTGGTGGCGCGTCAGCCGCTCAATCAGCAGGCGAAGTTTGTCATTTTCGGCCTGCAATTCACCCTGCTGATGCAGCACTGTCCGCAGCATTTGCCGCAGCAGAACGGAATCGTCTGGCAGGGCGTCAGGGTCGATCTGCACATCGCGACGATGGCCGAGTCGCTCGCGTCGAGACCAGAGCTTATGGCCGACCGAGGCCTCACTTTGTTATCCGGCAAGCTCCGGTCGGCGCGACACCGGCGCTCGCCACTCGCAGCCATCGAGCAAGGCGGCCAGTTGTGCCGATGACAGAGCAATCCGGCCGGTTGTGTTCGACGAGGGCCACGGGAATTGCCCGCGCTCCAGCCGTTTGGTCAACATGCAGAGACCAACCCCGTCATGCCAGATCAGCTTGATCAGCCCGGCACGGCGACCGCGGAAGGCATAAACAGCGCCGTCAAACGGATCAGCCCCAAGGGTCTGCTGCACCAGCATCGCCAGACCCACCATGCCTTTGCGCATATCCGTCACACCGCAGGCCAGATACACGCGCAAGCTCGACGCCAGCGTGATCATCGTCCCGCCAATAACGCGAGAACCCGACGCAGCGCCGCTTCATCCGGTCCAGCGCCGACGCGCACGCGTACTCCATTCGTTAAGATGATCTCAATCATCCCCTCAGAGCACGAGGCATCCTGCGATCGCCTCGGTACAGCAGCTAATTCCGTTTCCGTCCTTACTGGGCTCGATGGCGGCTCTACCGCTCCCGCGTGGCTGGTGGCCGGCGGGGTAACATCGACCTGCAGGAAACGCGGCAGTGCCTCCGGGACCCTCCCAAGCGCGCCACTGAGGAGCTGCTTGCGCCACGTATACAGCAGGCCAGTGCCAATCTCGTGTCGGCGGGCAATCCCGGCGACGATCGCCCCAGGGGTCAGACTCTCTATCGCGATGTCACGCTTCTGATCCGCCGTCCAATGGCGACGGCGTTCGCCACGCGTGATCACCTCGATCCGCTCCTTCGGAGCACTCATACGATTTGTCGTATGACTGCTCGCCCCCGGTCCAGCCTGATCCCCGTCCTCGCCCATGCCCCGGGTTGCATCACAGCAACACGCCGCGTCGCCATGTGTCGCCGCCACATCGCTTACCTTGCTTCCGCTCCCGATTCCGCTTCCACGGCAGCCGTCTCGTCGTCCGTCGCCATGGACAACACGCATCACACCATCGCCGCGCCCCGCAACGTGGCATCTACAGGCCGCTTACGGTGCTCCGTCTCAGCCCTGGCACACGCCGCTTCCGTCACGATCGGCACGAAGTTCGACACCGGGGTTGCACTCATCGCCTCGGCAGGCAGCACCAGATGACCGGCTCGCGCTTCGCGTCGCCACGTGAACACCTGCTGTGAGCACACCTGCCACCGACGCGCCACCTCGCTCACCGATGCACCGGGTTCCAGCGTCTCCGCGACAATCCGAGCTTTGTCCTCCACCGACCATCGGCGCCGCCGGGCCGGACCCGATAGAACCTCGACCCGCCGAAAGCCCCCGTTCGCGTCAGCCTTAATGTCATCCATAACGATAGCCCGAAGACCCCAACTGGGAGACCTCCAAGCATCTTCAGCCTCTCAGCAAAAGAAGGGCCCGGGAGCTTCGCTTACTGAAGGCGGCACTGTGAGAGCGGTGCTTCGTCATGGCTTCCATCCTCCGGAAGCCTGGCAGGGTGGGCTGAATCCACTCGCTCACACTGTCCACCCCGAGGGGCGCACTCCACTTAGGGGGTCAAAATTGCACGCCGACACACAGGCAGTGGTCCCGAACCATCCTTCCAGCAGAGGCCCGGTGGCCTGCGGCCAGTCTTGATCCAGGCTGCGCGCGACGGTGACGAGGCCCCAGGCCGGGACGGAGAAACGCCGCTCGACCGAACAGAGAAACACCGTCACGATCGGCGTGACGGCAACCCAGGACTCTACTTCTGAATGGATGGGAGTTGGGGCTCAGGTCAGAGGAGCTCTCCTTCGCGAATCTTGTGAGGGACTGCCGCGGAAACTCCAGGGTCAGCTCCGCAATCTCAGCACCGAGCGACCGCCACCCGGATTAGGCACTGTCCCAGACAAGCCCAGACCCAGACGTGATCGGAGTTCATGCCGCTGGAGGTGCCGTGACCAAGGTCAGCGCACCTATGTCCCACGCGTATTGTTCACCTCGTGATCCACGCCCCACGGAAATCGGAATACAGTGAGCAACTCCATTGGTGACAGGATCCGTGGGATCAGATACCGGGTTATTTGGCAGAATGGAGCACCAGGAAACCACAAATAGCGCCTCTGACCTTGCCTCATCCGGTCCTGGCTTACCTCCAATTTCTACCGCAAGGTTTACCCGGACCACAGAACGTTGTGAGAACGGAAAGTCCGAAGGATCCAAGGATTTGAGCACGTTCATGCTAATTAGGGACTCGCGCATTCCATAGGTCCCAGCACCGGGTTCAGAAATCTCCCAAATCGGATCGGCTCCATCCTCAAGCTTTCTCGTGACACGAGCTACGATTAGCTCGCTCACAAGGCCAATGATCCAGGTACCTTCTTTAACAGGCTCGGGCATTGTGGCTCTCCACAAAGAATTCAGTTACTGGTGCGTTCGCGCCTGACGCTTGCCTGTTTGACGGACATAGCGCTCAGGAATCGTGAGGTCCATGCGCGGTCCCAGGAAGCGCGGCGGCACGAGCTCGGGATCAGTCGTCACGCACTCAACGACGAGGTCGTCAAAATCGGCGTCGGGGGTGTTCGTGCGGTCGTCAGCCGAGATCGTTAACACAACGCCCTTGATTGAATCCCACGACATCATTTCAAGCTGGAAGCTATCCAGCCATGCACCGACCATTGGATTGAATGCCTGCGACGTTACTTCGAAATCCACGCCGCGCACGTTTGGTATGATGGTACCGGGTACCATTGGATGTGCCCCATCGGCGTTCGCCGAACCCGTGATAACTATGCGCTGATCCCACTCTGCAAGCTTGGCGATGGCGGTCAGGGTCCAGGTTCCGGAAAGTCGTGCCATGTGCGATCCTGCTGTCCCTAGAGCTCGAGTCCCACGCGTCGTGTGAACGCGTTGCTGAATCCGTCCAGGCGGCCATTCTGAGTAAACAGACGAAGTGCTTGCCGCCATGCGGTCAGGGCGCCAGCCTTCGGCGCCGCATTAAAAATCCGCTCCACCTCGTTTCGCGTTAGCGGGTTAAATTGCCCCCAATGGAACGGTGCCGCAAACATCGGATGGCGGGCAACCTGCGCAGCGTTCATGACAAAGGGCAGGGTTCCTGCGGCGTCCCGGATGCCCGCCACTTCGATGACGACTGTCTCCTCGAACCGCGCGGGTGCGATCAAACCTTGCGAACCCTGGACGTAGCGCAGCGAGATGTACCCGGCCGTAAATCGCCCATCGTTCTCCTGTTGTGTAGCTTCGAATGCAAGAATGTGATCGACATAGGTGCAATAGACGTCAGGCCGGCGCGCATCGAAGAAGACTTCGATTGACTCCGCGTTGCCGAAGCATGACCGGTCCTTGTAGTCGTGTGTATCCATGACCGCGTAACTCAGGGCAACGAAATCCCGTTTCTGCTGCTGGCTCTCGAACAACATGAGGAAGATCGTACGGAGTGTCATAATGGCAACCGGCCGTGGAATATCGGGGTTGTTCAGCACGCTCTCGATCATAGGACCGACGACTTGGGTGAGGCTTACGTCGCCAGACGCCTCGATGTTATCCGCCGACTCTCGCAAGATCTCAACGATGAGCTGGAGGATGAGGCAAATGTCCGTAACTGGATTGATGAGCCCCCCGGGCCCCAAGCCGGACGCCATGGCGATGATGCTGGTGGCAGGCACGAAGCCGTCATCGATGATGTCCTGGACCTCGTTCGCCGCCTCGCGCAGTATGCCGGCAATGAAATTGCCGCTGGCGCACGCCTTTTGCAGGAAGGAGCCGCTGGAGGGTCGGGATTTCGAGGGATCCTCCGAGGGCCCGTAGGGAAACGTCCTGCCAGCAGTCGTGTCGGTGCCACGCTCGTTGCGTCCCCGCATGCTTCCATCCGGGTTCTTCGCCTCGGGGGAACTGTGGCTAGCAAACCAACGTTGCGTGACTCCGACCCTATGCTCGTTGATATTATGTGGGCACGTGTTGACGGCGATTTGGAGAAAGCGGTTTTGAGTGTCGGAAAAGCTCCCGAAGCGTCCCACAAACTCACTTTGCGCTGAGGAGCGCCCCTCCACCGGGAAATATACGTTGTCGAAAACATGGTGATGTTGCGGCCCGTTCAACAGACGCTTCACTTCTGACCACTGCTCGAGTACACGGTGCTCGTGCAGGCAATATTGCGGCACTACACGCAGCACCAACGACGCGATCACTCCAAAGCGGCCGACCGAAACGACTACAGCATTGAAGATCGCGCTATCGCGGATAATCGAGAAAGAGCCATTCCCGATGTTCCCGTAGTGTGCGCGGAGCTTCGCATCGTCGGCAATTGGGATTTCGCTGAGAGGCTCGATCCAATAGTGCGCGCCGCCGTCGGTGACGAGATGAACCCCGACTACGCTATCCGAAATCGGCTGCTGACGATAGTCGCCGCCGTGCGTACCCGTAGTCAGGGCGCCGAAGACCGTTTGCCCTCCGGCACCTCCGAGTGTCGCAAAACCCCACGGACCTTCATAAGCGCCCGCGGCCTCTGTTCCTGCAAGCGCTGCGTTCAAGCGCGCCGCAAACGTGCTAGGAGTGGCACCCGTCCGATCAAGCAGCGAGTAGGTCTCGTAGACACGCGTCCCAGACTTCAAGTGTATGAAAAAAGGACCCGACACGGGTCGCTGCAGACAGGGGTCCGATGCCAAGACTTCGGCCCGTCTCGGCGGATTCGAAACGAGAAAGTGGAACAGTGGCTCGGAATAAAGATGATCGAGATCAAGGTCCAAGCCGGTATGTCGAGGCACGTCGTCACTGCCGGGCCAGTTCGTCTCCAGCGCTTCGTGGTCGCTCAGCGCCGCCTCGGAGAGGGCCCAATGGCTTCCCGACGCCTTGTACCGGGTATTGGGGGGCCTCGATGCGCAGATATCGACAAGGTCCGCAACTGTGTCGAAGCATGTGACGCGCGGGACATTGGACCTTATCGGCACCCCATGCGGATCATGATAGCGCGCCCACGGCATGTCGGTCAGAGTGAGGATCCCCATTGAGAAAATGCTCCTCTATTCCGATATCAGTACGTCTTAGCCTAGTTGCACGCTAAACTAGCCGGTCCTCTCGAAGCCCAGGGAGGTCCTGACCGACGCCCCACCAAGTTCATGTGCTCGGTGATGATAGGCGGGCGTGCCTGGGTTAAGCTATATCCGTTCTCGAGCCGCTGCTCACTCGTCTTAGGATTGGGGCTTCACGCGTCCCTCGTTTGAGCACGTATGGGATCTGAGGCCGGGGTTCGGATGGGATCAAGGGCACGGATGGCGTCAGCGGCATGACGTATGATCCCGTTTAGGGCGATCGCTTGGGCGAGGCTGCGGATCCCTGTGTCGCGGATGGAAGTGGTCGCGGTGTGGGCTACGACCTGTTGCATGATGTCGGTAATGGGCCCAGAGGGCGGGAGACGATGGACGGTCCCGCCCTGTATGTAGATGCCTCCTGCATCGCTACCGAATCGGGCCAATCTCAAAAGGCCGCTCGTGCGGACCTGGGATTTCGGCAGCGGGGCGGTAGGACAGCCGAATGGTAGCGGTATGGGCAGCGTCGTCGATGGCCAAGACTTCACAGCAATAGACCGTATCAAAGATCTTGCTTTCATCCCCAACTTGGAAGGGCTCGCCAACCTTTTGGGGGTGTGTGGCGGACCACAATGCCGGGCTCGACACCGCAGCAAGCTCTTCGGCAGCAGGCGGACCCATGACGACGGAGTAGTTCAGTCCGTATGCGAAGCGATGGATGAGGATGCCGGAGCCGCCTTGGAGCCCCGCGTCCCACTTTTCGGCGACACGATACTCGACGAGGTAAGGGCCGAGTTCGGCAGCCAGGTAGCCTGGGAGATCGCGCCGGTGCAGGGGGGCGAAGCACGACATCCCTGGGTTGGGAAATGCGTGAACTGGGGCCTCCACACACGGCTTTCCTGTAGCCAGCCCAAGCCACGCATATTGGCAGCATTCATGCCTGGGCCAACGAAGGAATAGTTGCTGTCGGCGGTGGAAAAGGTGCCGCCAACGTTGGTGCTCATGATGTCCCAGATGTCCATGTAAGGGCTCGGCGAGCCATCCGCTCGGAAGTGGTCAAGGCCATATCCATGGCCCATTTCCTGTCCGAGGAGTGAGGGCCAAAGCGAGGCGGTGTCGCAGACGACGGTCATGCCTCCCTGGAGGCCGTAGAGGTCCACCCCACCAGCGAACGAGTAGACTGCGCCGTCGCAGTCGCTAAGCGGGATTTTGTTGTCGAGCGCAGTTTGGCGGGCGAGAGGTACGAGGCCCTTGCGGTTGATCTTTCCCTTGGGGACGTTCTTATCGGCGATGTTGCCGACGTAATGGTCTCGATTCTGATTGATGGCTATCCAGTCGAACACCTTTCGATGTGGTGAGGTCCAGCTGGCCATGCGACGCGTCAGAGAAGAATGACGGGATGTTGAGAGTTCCCGCGCCTTTGCCGGTGAAGAGACGCTCATAGAAATCGAGTGGCGGGACGGAGACCTGCTGCTCGTCCTTGAACCGAAGAAGAACTATGGCCCACTTGCTGACGTGCGGAATGACTGGATCGGCGATCCCATCCGCAAGTGAAATTTCTCGTTCTATACGCTGGGAAATATAACCATCGGTTTCCACCCTAAAAGAGCTTAATCTGCTCCTTGAGCAAAGCCGAACTTGGCACTTACTCGAGTTACACCTGAAGTCACGTCTTTGAGATCGGCCGTCCGAAATCAGGCGCCCAGCGCAGCATTTCGAAACGAATCCCACCGGGTCGTGCCAGGGGAACGCTGCTCCTTTCCTTCTCGCAAAACTGGCGTAACCGCGCGCGGTGCGGTTGCTGGTGGACGGTTTGCTGGCGGGGCATTGGACAGAGTCCGAGCGCGGGTTCATGCAGAAGCCACCCGCAGGATGCCGAAGCTGCGGCGAATGTTGTAGGCGTCGCAGCGAGCCGCACTTGCAAGCCCGCCTTGGCGAGACCAATCCAGCGCATGCGACGCAGGCCATAGCTGCGCTTGGTAGTGCCGAACACCTTTTCGATGCGGGCGCGCACATGGCGGACGGCCGCGTTGTGCGCGATCAGACGATCGAGAGCCTGGGGTCCACCCCAAGTGCCGGTCTGTATGGTGCATGGCCTGCCACCGCGGGCGAGGATCACCCCCTCGCACGTGCGGCTGGCAAAGGCGCTGTCGCCATAGACATCACCGGGTTCCGGCGGCAGCAAAACATCCAGCAGGGCCGCATCGTGCACGTTGGCGGTGGTCACTTCGACCGTCTCGATCAACGCTGCATCCTGGTCAGTGGTCATGTGTGCCTTGTAGCCATGCACGGGCTTGCGGCGGCGATGGCCAGCCCACCGTGCTTCGCCGTCGTGGTGAATGCCGGATGACGGGATCAGCGTCGCGTCGACCAGCGTCCCCGTGCGCACCGTGACACCTTTGGTCTTCAATTGTCCGGTGATGGCGTCGAACAGCTGCCGATCCAGTCCGCGTTGAAACCAGCGCGACGCGGAACCGGACGAACGCGGTGCGTTCAGGTGTCGGCTCGCCGGCAGAAAAGCCGCAGAACCGCCGGAAGCTGGCGCGGTCGGCCAACGCTTCCTCCAGCTTACCATCAGAGAGGTCGTGCCGGGTTGCCAACAGCATCGCCTTCAACAAGCTCAGTGGTGGCCACCCGGCTTCTCCGCGGTCCGATGCGTAGATCCCATCAGGGGCGAGGGGAGTGGGCCTCGCCAAATCGGCAGCCCCAAACCTGCCCTCTACGTGGCACCGGGCGGAGCGGAGGTCCGGCCGGGGATTGGATGCCAGCTGGCGGCAATTTTAGTCGCGAATGGTCGTCGACCTGACCGTCGCGCAAGTTCAGCACGGTTTGGCCCAGGGCCGCTTCACACTCAGGCCTTCCTGGATAGGATCGATCGCTTCAATCTTCAATCCGCGATACAACGCTGTCATCTTCCGCAATCCTGACCCCCTGGCAGACGCGCGGGCAGCGACCATGAGCACGCCATCTAATGGTCTAACGGAGGGGCGGCGGTGGTCTCAGATCGTAGGGATTGGAATGAGCTGCGCCGAACTTGCGGTTGCCCTCGAATCTAGCCACCGCGTTCAGCTCGCCACTGCCCGCAGGCGCGTGGTCGCTCCATGAGAAAGTGCCGGCCGAGGTCAGGGGCACAGTGACCCAGCGCGATTGTTGGTTGCTAAAAGCGAGGCGGATACGGATGGTGCCGCCGCCCGGGCTAGGGACGACTTTGCCGCCGAGATCGATCTGGTTGGAGGAGTACCATGCGCCCGAGAGGGTCGTCACGGTCTTCTCGCGCGGCTGAATTTCGTACTCCACACCGCCCCAACGTGCTGAGCTTTCCGCATCCTTCCGCCAGGCATGAATTCGGAAGCGCTGGTCATTTTCGCATCCCGTGCGGATGACGGACTCATCGAGCTCAAGCCTGCAATGGAAGATAGCCGTTTCTCCTGCTCTAATCTTACGCAAATAGCGAGTAACGGTGAGCCTCATGCCGTAAGGCAGTCCCTCGGGTTCGAGAAAGGCCACTTCCGGTGTGAGCCCACCATTGTAGACACTGAAGTCGAACTCGATGGGTGCGAAGGGGCTGGCGGAAAGCGCCTCGTATTTATCGACGTTCTTCTGCGCATGATTGTTGGCGAGCCAGACGTCGTCAGACCCCAGAGCAGCCCCTTTCGCATCTCTCGGAATCTTATAGTCCTCAATTTCAACTAGAATGCAGGTATGGCCGCTGAAACCCGCCGGCACATCCCATCGCACGGGAGCTTTCTGGGGAATACCACCACCTGGCACTGAGAACACGGGTGGGGGGGGTAGAATTGGCCTGAGACCGCCACGACTTTTAGTATTCAGCGGCTTGCCGCCGTCGCCACCACCGGGTGGTTCAAGATAGAAAAAGTTGAGTTTGACATCGCGGGCTTCCACTTGACCACGATTGCGAAGACGAGCCACCAACCAGTGTGGCTCGGCACCCTGATTCGGTACGTAGATTGTCTCTCCCTGGTCAGTCGGCTGGCCGAGCGGATAATCGGGACTGTAGTTTTCCGGCTTGGGTTGGTTATTGCCCCACCAATCGACCCAAAGATCAGGGCTTTTGTAGTACGGATCGCCAACGTCAAAGTAAAGGTCAACGAATTCCGCGTTATCCCTGGTCACCTTGATGTGGTAGACTTCGGTATCGCCTAGCACTACCTCGCGACGAATAACCTCTACTTTCACTCCTTTCACCGCCAATTCCGGTGCTAGGGCCAGATCGAATTGGTCACCGGGGTTCCTCAAGATATTCGCGGGATTAAGCAGATGTAGCGAGCGTCGGTAGAAGTTATTCACCGCAAATCGGTCGTCTAGACGCCATGTAATGCCTTGAGTTATTAAAATGCCACCATCGCCTGGTAGGCCTGCGCTAAAATGAAGATAGCCGGCGCTGTTTTTAGCGTGCTCCCTCGCTTCTATCAGGCTAAAAACAGCACCGTCGCCTCCTAAATCGATCCATACCAGTTGAGCAACCGGGAAGCTATGAGGCACGCCAAAAACTTTGCGCGCGGCTGTCTCAAGTCCATTGTGCCAGATCTCGATAGGGACCAGCAGTAGTTCGCGCGTGATTGTCCGCGCGGGGCGAGGCAATCCAATCGGGAAAACGCGTCCGTAATCTTCCGGCGTGCCCGCGCCATCCGGTATCCAGTTGGCCTGCAGCTTATGGTAGCCGCAGTGATGCGAGAGCGCGGGGTCATCGTCCATCATGGACCAAGGGCCCATGTAGGCGAGTTCGTTGCGGTAACCGGTCTGCCAATAGAGGTCGCCAAAGCCAATGGCGTGGCCCAACTCATGGCAAACCACAGAGACGTTGAGTTCGCCCTTGGCATTTTTGATGAAAACGAGGGCCCAAGTGCCGTTCTTCTGTACGTTTGGGGTATTGCGGTCTATTATAGTGTGTGGCCACTCTACTCCACGAAAGTCGAACGGGCGGCCCAGCGGCATCACGCTCCACATCTCTGCAGGCTGCACACCAAACTTGGGCGTCGGCGGCTCTACTGGCATAATCATCACTGTCCCGAAGATGTCCAGCGCATTGAGAGATTGGCCAGGCTGCCGCAAGCGATCGTTGGCAGCAGTGTAGGCGTCTCGTAACAAATCCTCTAGATCTCGCACCGCTGTCGCGTCGTTCAACGTCGTTGCGCTATTAGAAAGCGACGCCGAGGAGTTGAAGAGGGCCTCCAAACCCGAGGAGGCGCTCATCTTCACTTCGGCACCAGGCCCGCCGTAACGGTCTGCGATGCTGATCCTTGTGGTCAATCTGGAAGAAGTGACATCATAGCTGCAAGTAGGTGGATTTAGGATCCGGCTAGTATAGTCATAGCCGGGGTTTGCTTCTTGGGCGAGGAGTGCAGAATTTATTAGGTAGGTTTCCAGCTGGCCTGGGGCACTATATTTGATAGTGCCTGTGATAGCCGAAGTGAGACCCAGCGGGTCACCTCCCGGTGCCGTGCCCGTGGCACTTTTGACCTCGAGACGATTGCCCGATGTGCTGGCGGAACCGAAAGTCACCAGCAACCGACCGAAATCCCTCTCGACCTGCGGAATACGCACTGCTTTGGGGACGGCAAAGAGTCGGGGCGCAACGCCGACTGCTGCCTCCGCCGCTTTCATGGCGTCGTCGAGGTAGGTTGCCAGCTCGGCGAGCTTTCCGTTAACCGAAGCCAAGTCCGGTATGTCGAAGGTTTTGGATGGGAACGTTAGTTTAAGAGTCTTAGGGGCACCGGCAGGGGTGGTGACCTGCAATTCGAGTCGCTCTGTGCCCAGAAACTTCACTTGTGCTGGGAAAAATGTGAGATCGACCTTAAGACCTAATGCATAGAAGGGGAACGTAAGCGTTCCTTGGCTTCCACCGCCGCTAAGCGGAGTCGCTTGAATCGTCAGTGCCTCGCGTCCGTCGAAAATAACTTCGTCGGTCGCACTCACAGCGTTCTTGGCGAGCTCTAAGGTGGCAGGCACATAAACAGGGTAAAAATAGTCAGCGAGCTTGCGAGGCAATTGCAGCGGGCCACCCGCGGGACCCACGTCCACACCAAACACCTTGATCGTGACGTCGTTCAATGAGCCAAAGCTATTTTCGTGATAATAGTCGCGAACCTCGGCTTCCATCGTTCTTCGAATGAACGCCCCGAATCCGCTCAAATTGGGAGTCGAAAAAACCTGACCAGTCTCTATCACTGGGAGCAGCACAGCACTGATGGAAGTAGGCGCGCCACTCTGTCCGTGTGAGCGCGCTCTCTGCCCGATGAAGGTCTTTGTTTCTTCCGGTTCTACGGTGAAATCCTTTAGCGCTGGCCGCATTGTCGTTACTAGTTCATGCACATCGTGCAACACCCAGTCTTTCGACCCGCGAACGTACATAGCGATGTTTGACGACTCTTCAGTTGCCAGCAGCAGAGCTCCGCCGCGTTCGAACCGCCATTCACTTACTAGGTTCATATCAGCCGAAAGTAGTGCGACGTTTTGCGCCGAGCGGTCTGCGGCCAAGAAATAGCCGCCCGCCTGTTGCAGGGAGTCCACCTTCCAGAAAAGGTTGCGCCCGCAAGGTACCCGGCCGCCGCCCGGCGGATGATTCGTCACCTCGCTACCATTACCAACTACCGTGCCACCCCCGGGACCGGGTGCGCCGGTCTGGCCATCGTAGCCGGAGTCATTGCCTCCAGGTTGACCAGCGCCCGGATGCTGTGGCCCTTGCTGGCCTGAGGGAGTCTCCAGGCCCAAGGGAGTTTCAGCTCTTGGTTCGTCCGCAGTGGGAGACATGCAGACGCAGCAGCAGCAGCTACGCGAGTGAGGGGGAGGACGGGCAGCCTCGCCAGTCACTTCCATTCGTTCTGCGCCTCGGCGCGAATTGAATGCGAGGGGCCCGGCGCTTGTCGTGCGCACCTCCAACCCGAGGCCCAGCGAACTCACCTTTTTCGCGAGGGGATCGGCAATAAGAATCCGCTGTCCGGCTTGGTCCAGCGATAGCGTCATGTCCGTATGACTAAGGGTGCGCTCGGAAACAACTTCACGCCGGCGCAGATCAATACCTACGAGCTGTCCCTGCCGAGTATCGCCTCTTTTGACCAGCGCATAAGCCTGCGCGCCTCCCGCCACGATCGCGCTGGCTGCGCCCGGGAGTTCACAGATGGTCGTGACCTGCTGACCGCGCGCAAGGCAGAGGACATGACGCTCACATTCATCGACTGCTACGGCGATGCCCAATGCGGAATCAGCGAGGGCACGAGCAGAGCCTGGCAACGAGTGACGTGCAATCTCTCGTGCCGCCGCAGAGGCGGGTCCCCGCACTATCTCGAAGACAGTGAGCGTAGCGCCGCTGGCGAGCGCGATGGCGTTTCCCCCGTCCACCAGTGCGGCGAGCGTTCCGGCGGGAAGCGATGTCGGGAGGCCGTTACCGGCGCCGATGATCCCGGGCTGGGTGCCACCCGTGATGTTGAGCTGAATACGGGCGACGGCCTCGCCGCCAAGATCATGCGCTTTTAGGGCTGTTACCAACTCCTGGAGGGCCTTCAAGACATCGGCGTCGTC
Source organism: Pseudomonadota bacterium (assembly GCA_040255575.1). Taxonomy (GTDB): domain Bacteria; phylum Pseudomonadota; class Gammaproteobacteria; order Steroidobacterales; family Steroidobacteraceae; genus JADGHX01. The sequence goes on from JBDZVF010000076.1 coordinate 12,786, forward strand.
GTTCGCTTTGGCAGCTTCAACCTTTTCCGCCAGCACGCTGGCCTGACTTTTGGACGTCGGGTCTTCTTCCGCAGCTGTGATAGCCTTGCTGATCGGCGCCGTCTCACCCCACTTCCGACGGATCACGGTCTTGAGGCCTTCATAGGCGCTTTTGACAGCATCGTTCAGTGTGTCGCTGGCCAGACCAGGAAGAACGGCCATGATAGCCGTCGTTATCGGGTCCATCGTTCCGCCTCCCAAGCTGTTTTATTTGGACCGATGATGCCCAGAAGCATCGCGAGGGTCTATCGAAATAGCTGCGCCGCGCGAGACGAGTCCCTCCCCCGATCCGGAGTCTTGCGTATGATAACGCCCGTTGCCGGGTGTGAGATCGAGGCTGCGTGGAACTTCCGTCTCCTGGAGCAGTAAGCCATGCTTCAATTGTGCGAGCGAAGTCTCGTAGAGGGGCAGGGGAAGGCAAAATCATTCTCTGCTCGGCAGAATCGACAGCTCCGCCTTGAGATGACAGGCGGGAAGGGGAAAACCTCCTCTTCAATGGTGGGGGCGGCGCTAGCGGTCCGATTACGAGAACCAAGTGGCTGTCATTGGGCTCGGCGCTTGATTTCTAGCCGCACCTGGTCGCAACGAGAGCGTGCGAGTTGAACCCTCTCACAGGGCCAAACTGTTGCAGCAACCATCAGCCCGGCATCCCGGGTCGCGATGGCTGCTTCCAGCCGAGCCGTGCCGTCCTCCCGCTTCCCAAACTCGGCTAGCGATTCGGCGAGACAGCCCGGCGAGGGAAGCACGCCGTTTATAATAGAAGCCTGAACCATGCTTTGGGTGGCGCGGAGCTGCGGAGCAATGGATATTGCTTTTGAGCTGACGATGGATTGCCTGGCTGAGGGAGGCGGATGTTATGAGCGATGATCCAACTATACATTGGACCTTGGCAAACTTTTTTGGGATTCTGGTCGATGAGGTCCAAGATGCGTGGTTCTCCGGTCATGTGAACGATGTCCTTGAGTTCGATGCCGGGTTGTTGGTGGCAACGGACACTGGGGGTGTCTGGCTGGTCCCAGACGGTGGTGGCCCTGGCTTGCCCTTGTCGAACGAGTGGAGCAACCCTGATATCAATTGCCTGGTGCTTGGACCGCATGGTCCAAGACATGTCTTTGCGGGTTGCAGAGAGGGTATTATTCGCGAAACGGACCTGTCGGAACTCGCCCCCTTTTTTCAGTGGCGGGAGGTCGTTGACCCACTTCCCGCCGATGCCGGTGATGTCAAACGCATCGTGATAATCCGCAATCTGCGCCGCATTGTTGCGGCATGCTCGGGTGGGCTGTACTGGGCGACGATCCCCCCGGGGGATGGACCAACCCCCCCGCGCACAAAATATGATTGGCGGCAAGCCACGGTGGAGCGCGCCGAAACAACGCGCCAGGGGTTTTGGGACGTCGCAATCGGGGCCATTAACAACCACGAGACTCGCTCGAATCTGGAGGACCGCACTGTCATAACCATCGTGGCAGGGGGACTCGGAGAGGGGGGTATATATGTTGGGCAGTGGGACGAGTCCGGCGACCTGGTTATGCGGCGAGCAACCATCCATAATGATGATGGGACGGATGCGACAGGGCTGTACGTGCTCATGGGGAGCTGCTCTGTCGCATCGTGCGAGTCGCGCCCGACTACCCTCTACGCTGGATGCGCATGGAAGCTTGGCAGGCTGTTTCGCGTTCTAGGCTCTAAGGATGGTGGGCGTTCGTGGGGGATTCTCGGTCAACACGTCGTCGACGCCGATTATGATCTCAGCGATTTGGCAGGAGACCAAGGCGATTATAACAACTGTATCGCGGTGGCGCCGAAGAATCCGGGTTTGGTCCTGCTTGGCTGGGTCTCGCTGTTTCTAACCATTGATGGTGGCAGCACATGGCGCCTGGTTAAGGATCGGCATCTTCATTCCGACGTCCATGCACTGCGCTTCGGCGCTCACGATCCGGACACTATTGGTAACGTGTTCATTGGTAGTGATGGCGGCGTCGCCCGGATGAATCTGGACAATTTCCTCAATCCGCCAGGGTCCGCATTCCAAAGCAACTACAACCGGCAATTGCCAACACTGCAGTGCCTCGAAACGCGCGCAGAGGAGCGATATTTTGGTACGCTGGGTGCGTCCAAGTCAATTCCAGGAATCATCGCGACCGGCACTCAAGATAACGGCAACCTGCGCTGCCTGCTCGGACCATCGCCGACGCCATGGGTCGACATTGATGGAGGCGATGGGGCGTGGAACGCCTTTACCGCAAGTGGGACCTACCTGCACAACACATTGTATGGACCGGTCGCTGGGACTCTGCTGAATGCGGCTGCAGAGGATATCAGTTCGGTGGTTATTCCTGTCGCGGTGCCGTCAAGCACCGCTCTTTACCAGCCGTTTGGCGAAACGGTATCGCATCCCACCTTCCACAACGCTGCGGGCCATCGGATCCAAGCAGTTGGGGCGGTTAAGAACGAAATTTTCGCCCTGTATCTGGATGAGTCCAATGCCTTGTATTGGAACGCCGTAGGGTCAATCCCGTCCGGCCAGGTTATCGCATCGTTGGCCTCATTTCACGGCGGCACTATTTTCGTCGGGACACAAACCGGGGAGATGTACGCCGTGGACACCAGGCTCGGTACAACCTTGGCGCTCCCTGTGGAGTTGCCCAAACCAGTCCCGAGCGCGAAGGTCACGGGCGGCTATATCAATCGTATCGTCGCCTTCAGTGAGTCTGACGCGTTTGCCTTGATGAATGGTGCGACGGCAAGTTATGTCACATTTAGCCCCAAGAAGGGGATGGTAACCACCAAAGTCTCATCGTTTGTGGTTCTCAAGCTCGACGTCCTGAAGTGGATCGTCACACCCGGCTTTGGTCTGATGAACGAACGCATGTTGGGGCTGGAAGCCGTCGCATTGCCACAGTCACGGGTTCCTCGTGCATTGTTTGTCTCCACGGACGATCGTGTATACATCAGCCGCGATGATGGAGCCACGTGGCAGCGGGCCTCTCTTGGGTTGCCACGTTTTCCGCATTGTGCCGACTTGCGCTTCGTAAGCTTCGCGACAGAGGCTCACCTCTATCTCAGCACCTTTGGCAGGTCCGTCTGGATGGCTAAACTGCGATAAGCCGTTTGCACAGAGGTGGCTGGGCGAATCTGAACAGTCCGATAATTGGAATCCCTGCCTGATTGCGGCGCCGGTGCCGCGTAGCAGGAGGGAAAATGTCGAGACGATCACGGCGCAACCATAGCCATGGATTCAAGGCGAAGGTAGCCTTGGCTGCGATCAAAGGTGCGAAGACGCTGGCGGAGCTGGCGCAGTTGCATGACGTGCACACGACGCAGATTGCAGCGTGGAAGGCGCAACTGCTGGAGGGAGCGGCCGATGTGTTCAGCGGCGGTTCTCCAGCGCCGTCATCAAGTCCCCAAGCGGACCTGAAGACCCTGCATGCGAAGATCGGCGAGCTGACGCTGGAGAACGATTTTTTGTCAGCCGCGCTCGGCAAGGCGGGCTTGCTGAGCGCAAAGCGATGATTGACCGCGGACACAGGTTGGCATTGAGCCGCCAGGCCGAGCTGCTGGGGATCAGCCGAGGCAGCCTGTATTACGATCCTTGTCCGGTGTCGGCGGCTGATCTGTCGATCATGCGGCGGATTGACGAACTGCACCTCGACTACCCGTTTGCGGGCAGCCGGATGCTGCGCGACCTGCTGCGCGGCGAGGGCATCTCGATCGGTCGGGAACGGGTCCCGACGATGATGCGGCGAATGGGTATCGGGGCGATCTACCGCCGGCCTCATACGTCAAAACCGGCAGATTGTCACAAGGTTTTTGCTTACCTGCTGCGCAGCATGCCGATCGAGCGGCCGAACCAGATATGGGCGATGGATATCACATACATTCCGATGGCTCGTGGCTTTGTCTATCTCACGGCGGTCGTGGATTGGTTCAGCCGGCGGGTGCTGGCCTGGCGGGTGTCGATCAGCATGGAGGTTGATTTCTGCCTGGACGCACTGGACGAGGCGCTTGCCCGGTATGGCCGGCCGGAGATCTTCAACACCGACCAGGGCAGCCAGTTCACCAGTGCGGCGTTCACTGGCTTGCTGTCGGAGAACGCGATCAGGATCAGCATGGATGGCCGCGGCTCGTGGCGTGACAACGTGTTCGTCGAACGGCTGTGGCGGACGGTCAAATACGAGGAGGTCTACCTGCGCGCCTATGACAGTGTGGCCGAGGCGCGCGGTTCGATCGGCGGTTATCTGGCCTTCTACAACCGCAAGAGACCGCACTCGAGCCTGAGCGGACGGACACCCGACCAGGCGTATTTCGGTGGCCTGGCACTGGCGAAGGCCGCATGATGTTCGCCGCCGTGGCAATCGATGGAGATAGTTCGCAGGGAAACCATCTATCGGAACCGAAACGCTGTTCAGACAAACCCGGCCACCTCAGTCGGCCACCGCCGCTTGGCAGTCTCTACTTGGGCAGGTCGCCAGTGCGCTGCTTCCGCCGCCTCGCGCGAAAAGCCGCAATCAGCGCGATCCCGGCAAGAGGCACCGCGAAGAGTAGAAACTCGAACGAGCCGTCCCCACCGTCGGGGGACACCCCAAACAGCTTCTCGATGAAGTCCTCCATCTGCAACCCTCCCTTGGCTGAAATTAGCGCAGCGACGGCGCGTCGTCATCCGGGGCACAGCCGTCGACGAGGGGGTGGCAGGCCCACTGGTTCTCGGGCTTGGCCTGGGCGTCGCGCGTCGCCTCGCTGGGACTATGGCGAGCCATGCCTTTCTGAGGGGGCTCCATGGCCGTCGATCAGCTTCCTGCCGTAGCCCAGTCCGGCACACTCACCACCCAGACCGACACCTATATAGTGCCGGCCCTGGTCGCCGACCTCGGCG
>JBDZVF010000077.1:0-9367 GCA_040255575.1 Pseudomonadota bacterium
AAGCCGGCAGGGCTGGTCGTACATCCCGGTGCCGGCAACCCCAGCCACACTATGCAGAATGCGCTGCTCGCGCTCGACCCCAAGCTGGCCGTCGTGCCGAGAGCCGGTCTCGTGCACCGGCTGGATAAAGACACCAGCGGGCTCATGGTCATCGCCCGCACACCCGAAGCGCATGCGGGTCTCGTCGAGGCGATCGCCGCGCGGGAAGTGGAGCGCGCTTACCTCGCGATCTGCGTAGGGGTTATGACAGGCGGCGGCACGGTGGATGAGCCCATCGGGCGTCATCGCACTCAGCGCGTGAAGATGGCCGTGCGAGCGGATGGTCGCGAAGCTGTCACGCATTATCGTGTGCTCAAGCGCTTTCGCGGGCACACGCTTGTTCGTGCCGAGCTCGAAACAGGGCGCACGCATCAGATCCGCGTGCATCTCGACCACATCGGATTTCCTCTGGTCGGCGACCCGGTGTATGGCACGCGACGAAGGCTTCCGAAAGGCGCTAGTCCCGCGCTCATTGCCGCGCTGGATTCGTTCCGGCGGCAGGCTCTTCACGCAACTCGACTCGCGCTCGTGCACCCGCTAACGGGCAAGTCGTTGGAGTGGGAGGTACCGATGCCCGCTGATATGGCCGCTCTCCTTGAAGTACTCGAGTCTGATGCGAAAAGCGGCGCGAGTGCGCCGGGGCGACGATGAGCGCTACGCTGGTGTGCTCGCGATGATGGCTGCTTCCAATCCCGAACCTGTCGAGCTCATCACGCCCGAATGGGAAGCGCCGGCTGGCGTTCGCGCTGTCATGACGACCAGGCTTGGAGGCGTGAGTGGCGCGCCCTGGGATTCCCTCAATCTGGGAGTGCACGTCGGCGACGACGCGAGCTCAGTCTTCGAGAACCGCAGGCGGCTTCGCGAAGCGGCGAGCTTGCCTTCGGAACCAGTGTGGCTCGAACAGGTGCACGGCAGCTCGGTCGTCGTGCTCGATGCGGGGAACGTTCCGCGCACGGCAACTGCGGAGCAGTTGCCGCAGTCGCGGCGGCCATGCGCAGACGCAGCCGTCACGCGGCAGGCGGGCGTTGTCTGCGCGATTCAGGTGGCGGATTGCCTGCCGGTGCTGTTCGCGGCGCGTGATGGCTCGGTCGTCGGAGCGGCACATGCAGGGTGGCGAGGGCTTGCGAGCGGCGTGCTCAGCGCGACCGTTGCCGCCATGGGTGTGCCGGGCGATCAGATCGTCGCGTGGCTCGGTCCCGCCATCGGCCCGGAGAATTTCGAGGTGGGCGACGATGTCCTGGCAGCCTTTGTCGCCACCGCACGCGCGGATCAGCGCGAACAGACTGAGGCCGCCTTCGTGCGGAAGCCGAACGGGAAGTGGCTGTGCGATCTGTTCGCGCTCGCGCGGCTACGCCTTGCCGCTGCCGGTGTTGCGCAGGTCAGCGGTGGCGGGTTGTGTACCGTCTCCGATCACCGGCGCTTCTATTCCTATCGACGCGATGGGCGCACCGGCCGCATGGCCGCACTGGTCTGGCTCGAGGGCCTCTCGTAACAGCCGCGCTGCTACGGGCCCGCGGCGGTAAACAGCCTCCACGCTAACAGCCGCGCGGCTGCGCGCTTTCGGCCGGCGCTAGCTAGCGGCCTTCCCGCCAATAGCCATAGCCCGCCGCTCACGCCCTCGGCGGCAAAAGCCTGCGCGATAGCAGCCTGCGCCGCACTTGAGAATCCCCAGCATCGGTGATGCCGTGCTTGACGCGCGTGCTAGCATTTCGTGCTGTCCGCACAACAAGTAGAAAGCCTTGAGCACGCTTGCACTGATCCTCCTGTTCACCGCGATTGGCGGCTTGCTCAGCGTCACGTTCGCGGGTGTCTTCCTGCTGCTGCCGCATGGGCCGCGCGCTCGGGTGCTGCCGCATCTCGTGAGCTTTGCCACGGGCACGCTGTTGGGTGCAGCGCTGCTGGGCCTGCTGCCCGACGCGTTCGAAAGCGCCGGTGTCGACGGCGCCCGCGGGATTGGCATCGCGCTAGCGGGAGGGATCGGCGCCTTCTTCATCCTCGAGAAGCTCGTTCTGTGGCGTCACTCCCATTCCGAGGAGTACGCGGACCACGGCGCGCACCACCACCACCACGAGCATCGGGACAAGGCCTCAGCATTCCTGGTGCTGGTCGGCGACGGCATTCACAACGCGCTGGATGGCGTAATCGTCGCGGCCGCCTTCCTCTCGGACGTGAAACTCGGCATCGTGACCGCCGTCGCGATCATGGCGCACGAGATTCCGCAGGAAGTGGGCGACTTCGCCGTGCTGCTGAACTCCGGCATGTCCCGTGGCCGGGCGCTCTTCTGGAACGTCGCCACCACCCTCACATCAATGATCGGCGGCACCGTCGCCTACTTCGCCCTCGGCAGTGCCCTCGACGTGCTGCCCTACGCACTCGCCATCGCCGCAGCCTGCTTCATCTACGTAGCCGTCGCAGACCTGATCCCCGGCCTCCACCGCAGAGTGAGCCCCCGCGAGAGCATCGCCCAGGTCATCCTGATCACCGCCGGCCTGGTCGTAATCGCCATAGCCGAAGCCCACACCCACTAACCCCCGCGCCACCCGTCGCCCCCCCGCCAGCCACTCCCCAACATCCACCCCACACCCCCCAGGCCTGCCAAATGCTATCCACCCCCAACTCTTGAACCTCTCCGTTGCACCCCCACCACGGGCTGCAAGTTCCCCCATCCCCCTCTTTGGGTACCCGCTCTATGCGCATGGACAAACTCACCACCCGCTTCCAGCAGGCCCTGGCTGACGCCCAATCCCTCGCCGTCGGCCGCGACCACCAGTTCCTGGAACCCGCCCACGTCCTGCTCGCCCTGCTGGACCAGCAAGGTGGCGGAGTCCGCCCCCTGTTCATGAAGGCCGGCGCCAACGTCAACAAATTGCGCTCCGAAGTCGGTGCCCAGCTCGACCGCCTGCCGAAAGTCGAAGGCACCCCCGGCGAAGTCCACGTCTCGAACGACCTCAACCGCGTCCTGAACGTCACGGACAAGCTCGCCCAGCAGCGCGGCGACCAGTACATCTCCAGCGAGCTGTTCGTGCTCGCCGCGTTCGAAGACCGCACCCTCGGCAAGATCCTGAGGGATGCCGGTGCCGTGAAGGGCGCCATCGAGAAGGCCATCGAGGAAGTGCGCGGCGGCGAAAACGTGCAGGACCCGAACGCGGAAGAGAGCCGCCAGGCGCTCGAGAAGTACACCGTGGACCTCACCGCCCGTGCCTCGAGCGGCAAGCTCGACCCCGTGATCGGTCGCGACGATGAGATCCGCCGCACGATCCAGGTGCTCCAGCGCCGCACCAAGAACAACCCGGTGCTCATCGGCGAGCCCGGCGTCGGCAAGACCGCCATCGTGGAAGGTCTCGCCCAGCGCATCATCAACAGCGAAGTGCCCGAGAGCCTGAAGGGCAAACGCATCCTCGCGCTCGACATGGGCGCGCTCATCGCGGGCGCCAAGTTCCGCGGCGAGTTCGAGGAGCGTCTGAAGGGCGTGCTGAACGATCTCGCCAAGCAGGAAGGCCAGATCATCCTCTTCATCGACGAGCTGCACACCGTGGTCGGCGCCGGCAAGGCCGAAGGCGCCATGGACGCCGGCAACATGCTGAAGCCCGCGCTCGCGCGCGGCGAGCTGCATTGCGTGGGCGCGACCACGCTGGACGAGTACCGCAAGTACATCGAGAAGGATGCCGCGCTCGAGCGGCGCTTCCAGAAGGTGCTGGTGGATGAGCCCTCGGTGGAAGACACCATCGCCATCCTGCGCGGGCTGAAAGAGCGGTACGAGCTGCATCACAAGGTGGAGATCGCGGACCCCGCGATCGTCGCGGCAGCCACGCTCTCCCACCGCTACATCGCGGACCGGCAGCTGCCCGACAAGGCGATCGACCTCATCGACGAGGCAGCCGCGCGCATCCGCATGGAGATCGACTCCAAGCCCGAGGCGCTCGACAAGCTCGAACGGCGCATCATCCAGCTCAAGATCGAGCGCGAAGCGCTGACCAAGGAGCAGGATGAAGCCTCCAAGCGCCGGCTCGCCACGCTGCAGGACACCCTGAGCGGTCTCGAGAAGGAATACGCGGACCTGGAAGAAATCTGGAAGGCCGAGAAAGCCTCGCTCCAGGGCGCCGCGCACATCCGCGAGCAGATCGACCAGCTGCGCCTCGAAATCGAGTCCGCGCGCCGCGCCGGCAACCTGCAGCGCGTCGCGGAGCTGCAGTACGGCCGCATTCCGGAGCTGGAAAAGCAGCTCGCCGCCGCGCTCGAAGCGGAGAAGAAGGAAACCAAGCTCGTCCGCAACGAAGTGACGGAAGAGGAGATCGCGGAAGTCGTCTCCAAGTGGACCGGCATCCCCGTCTCCAAGATGCTCCAGGGCGAAAAGGAAAAGCTCCTGAAGATGGAGGAGGCGATCGAGCGCCGCGTGGTCGGCCAGGACGAAGCGGTGCGCATCGTGTCGGATGCGATCCGTCGCTCGCGCGCCGGCCTTGCGGACCCGCGCCGGCCGAACGGCTCGTTCCTGTTCCTCGGCCCCACCGGTGTGGGCAAGACCGAGCTCACCAAGGCGCTCGCGGAGTTCCTCTTCGACACGGAAGACGCGCTCGTGCGCATCGACATGTCGGAGTTCATGGAGAAGCATTCGGTCGCGCGGCTCATCGGCGCGCCGCCGGGCTATGTCGGTTACGAGGAAGGCGGCTATCTCACGGAAGCCGTGCGGCGCCGGCCGTATTCGGTGGTGCTGCTCGATGAGGTCGAGAAGGCCCATCCGGACGTGTTCAACGTGCTGCTGCAGGTGCTCGACGACGGGCGTCTCACCGACGGCCAGGGCCGCACGGTCGACTTCCGCAACACCGTCATCATCATGACGTCGAACCTCGGCTCGCAGGTGATCCAGGAGTTCGCCGCGCGCAAGCCCGACGAGGCCAATTACCAGCTGATGAAGAACGCCGTGATGGAAATCGTGCAACAGAGCTTCCGGCCGGAGTTCATCAACCGCATCGACGACATCGTGGTGTTCCACCCGCTGGCGGCGTCGCAGATCCGCAAGATCGTCGACATCCAGCTCGGCTACCTGCGCAAGCGCCTCTTCGAGCGCGACATGCAGCTCACGCTGGACGAGGCGGCCGCGACGCTGCTGGGCGAGGCCGGGTTCGACCCGGTGTACGGTGCCCGGCCGCTGAAGCGCGCCATCCAGCAGCAGGTGGAGAACCCGCTCGCCCAGGCGATCCTGAAAGGCCAGTTCGGGCCCGGGGATCACATCCGGGTGACGGTCGAGGAAGGCCGGCTGCAGTTCAAAAAGGGCTGAAAACGCGGGACAGGATATACTCCTGTCCCATTGAAGAGCCGGGCTCTACCGGCCCGCGAGATCGCCGCAGATTTATGCCGTTCTACGAATACGAATGTGAAAACTGCAAGTTCTATACGGAGCAGCTGCAGAAGATTACCGACGCCCCCCTGAAGAAATGCCCGTCCTGCGGCAAGAACCGGCTGAAGAAGCTCGTGTCCGCGCCGGTCTTCCGCCTGAAGGGCGACGGCTGGTATGAGACGGACTTCAAGGGCGACAAGGAGCACAAGCGCAATCTCGCCGTCGACAAGGAGCCGGAGCCCGCTTCGGACGCGTCGCCGGCGAAGAGCGACGCCAAGGATGCGAAGGCGGACGCGAAGCCCGCCGCCGACTCCAAACCGGTCGCGGAAGCCAAGCCCGCGGCGGTGAAGCGCGCCGCGAAGGCGCGCGCGAAGCCGAAGCCGGTCGCGAAGCCGGCCGCCAGGAGCCAGGCGAAGAAGTCGGCGCGCCGCTAGCCCAGCATGACCCAACCCAAGCGCACCTGGAGCCTGCGACGGTACCTCGTCGCAGGCATGCTCGTGTGGCTGCCGATTCTTGCGACCCTGTGGGTCATCACGTTCATCGTGGGGCTCATGGACAGCATCGTCACCTGGCTGCCCGCGAGCTATCAGCCGCGCGCGCTGATCGGCTTTCGCCTGCCCGGTGTCGGCATCCTGATCGCGCTCGTGGTGCTGCTCGTCACCGGCCTCGTCGTCTCGAACCTCGTCGGCCGGCGGCTGTTGCGCTACTGGGATGGCGTGATTCGCCGCATCCCGCTGGTGCGCTCCATTCACGGCGGCGTGAAGAGCTTCACCGAGAGCGTCTTTTCGCAGAACAATTCGTTCCGCAAGGTCGTCATGATCCAGTACCCGCGCGCGGGCATCTGGACCATCGGGTTCATCACCTCCGAGGACGTCGCGGAGATCCATTACAAGACCGGCGTGCCGCACGCCTGCGTGTACGTTCCGACGACGCCCAATCCGACCTCCGGTTTCATCGTCATGGTGCCCGCGGCGGAAGTGGTCGAGCTCGAGATGAGCGTGGATGCGGCGATGAGGATGATCATCACCTGCGGGGTGGTCATGCCGCCCCCGCCGCCCGCCCCGGTTCCCGCCGCCACCCTGAAGGGCGTGAGCCACAGTTAGCGTGCGCCCGGCTTGCGGGGGCAGGGGGGTGTTCGTAACATCGCGCGCTCCCTCAAACGCACCCACCCCCAAGCCCCATGCGTACCCATTACTGCGGATTTGTTGATGAAAACCTCACCGGACAGGAGGTTACGGTCGCCGGCTGGGTGCATCGGCGGCGCGATCATGGTGGCGTGATCTTCGTCGACCTGCGCGATCGCGAGGGGTTGCTGCAGGTGGTGTTCGATCCCGACGCGGCCGCCATGTTCAAGGAAGCGGAGCGGCTGCGCAGCGAGTTCGTCATCCGCGTGAAGGGCCTGGTGCGCCCGCGCCCGGGCGCCACGGCGAACCCGAACCTGCGCTCCGGCAAGGTGGAGCTGCTCGCGCGCGAGCTCGAGGTGCTGAACCGCTCGGAGCCCCTGCCGTTCCAGCTCGATGATGAAGTGAGCGAAGAGGTGCGCCTCAAGTATCGCTATCTCGACCTGCGTCGGGAGGAGATGACGAAGCGCCTGCGCCTGCGCCACGCCGTCACGCGCGCGATGCGCGGCTATCTCGACAGCAACGGCTTCATCGACCTCGAAACGCCGATGCTCACCAAGGCAACGCCGGAAGGCGCGCGCGACTATCTCGTGCCGAGCCGCACGCATCCCGGCAAGTTCTTCGCGCTTCCGCAGTCCCCGCAGATCTTCAAGCAGCTGCTGATGATCGCGGGGTTCGATCGCTACTATCAGATCGTGCGCTGCTTCCGTGACGAGGATCTGCGCGCGGATCGCCAGCCCGAGTTCACCCAGCTCGATATCGAGACGTCCTTCCTCACGCAGGAAGACATCATGAAGCTCATGGAAGGGTTGGTGCGTCACGTGTTCAGCGAAGTGCTGAACGTGCAGCTGCCCGACCCCCTGCCGCGCATGCCGTATGCCGAGGCGATGCGTCGGTATGGCTCGGACAAGCCGGATCTGCGCATCCCGCTCGAGCTCGTCGACGTGGCGGATCTGGTGAAGGATTGCGAGTTCAAGGTGTTCGCCGGCCCCGGGAAAGATCCGAAGGGGCGCGTCACGGCGTTGCGGGTTCCTGGCGGCAACACGATGTCGCGCTCGCAGATCGACGACTACACGGCGTACGTCGCGCGCTACGGCGCGAAGGGCCTTGCGTACATCAAGGTGGTCGAGACTGCGAAGGGTCGCGAGGGCCTGCAGTCGCCCATCACCAAGTTCCTGAGTGATGATGCGGTGAAGGGCATCCTCTCGCGCACGGGCGCGGTCGATGGCGACCTCATTTTCTTCGGCGCGGACCGCGCGAAGGTCGTGAGCGATGCGCTTGGCGCCCTGCGTCTGCGCGTGGGCCACGATCTCAAGCTCGTCGCGAACGAGTGGAAGCCGCTGTGGGTCACCGATTTTCCGATGTTCGAGTATGACCCCGAAGCCAAACGCTGGGCGGCCATGCATCACCCGTTCACCTCGCCCGTGAACGACGACCCCGCCGCGTTGAAAGCGAACCCCGAGAGCGCGCTGTCGAAGGGCTACGACATGGTGCTGAACGGCTCGGAGATCGGCGGCGGCTCGGTGCGTATTCACCGGCAGGAAATGCAGTCCACCGTGTTCGAGCTGCTCGGCATCGATGCGCAGGAGGCGCAGTTGAAGTTCGGCTTCCTGCTCGATGCGCTGAAGTTCGGCGCGCCGCCTCACGGCGGCATCGCGTTCGGGCTCGACCGTCTCAGCATGCTGATGGCGGGCGCGGACAGCATCCGCGAGGTCATTGCGTTCCCGAAGACCCAGACTGCGGCAGATCCACTCACCGACGCGCCGACGGCCGTGAGCGAAGCGCAGCTGCGCGAGCTGCACATCCGCCTGCGACAGCAGACGCCCGCTTCCTGAAGCGGGCGCAGCGCGTCTCAGCGGTGCTGGCCCACTTCGCCCACCGGTTCCGGCAGGCCCCGGCTCGCCTCTAGCGCTTCTCCACCCGATAGTTGATGCCGGCCTTCTGGCTGACGGGGCCTTGCTGCGCTTCGAGCGAGATGCGGTTGGAGATGCGATAGCGCAGCGTCAGGATCTGGCCGGGCTCGAAGAGGCCCACGCCGTAGCTGAGATACAGCCGCGGCGACAGGTACTGGCCGACGGTGAATGCCGAGCCCACCTGGTCGTTGTCCGTCACGCCGATATCGCTGATGCCGAGGCGCTTGCCGAGCCCCTTGGCGAGCAGGTTTCCGGCCGCGCCGCCGAGGGAGCGCGCGGCGCTCTGCACCAGATCCCCTTCGCCACTGCCCACTTCGTTGAGCGGTTTGCCGGTCACGAGATAGGAGAGGGCCTGCGTCTGCGACATCGTCGGGTCCGCCGAGACTTCGAGCTGTGGCTTTTGCGCGCGCCCGCTGACCGTGAGTTTCGCCGTGACCGCATCCACCGTGCGCGTGGCGACCAGGTTCACCTGCGGATCGTTGATAGCCTGGCCGGCAAACAGTAGCCGTCCCTGCTGGATCGTCAGATCCTGCCCATATGCCTTGTAGATACCGCTGAGGTGGATCTCGCCGTCACCCGTGGTCGGCTCGCCCGGCTTCTCGTGCACGTCGAGCCAGCCATCCACCTGCGCATCTAGCCCGTAACCGATGAGCCGGACATCGGCCTTGCCGATCTGCGCGACGCCGGTGTTCTCCTTGCCGATGGTGAGGCCGACGTTCACTTCGAGCGGCACGCTCCTGGATTGCTCGATCGCCTTGTTGTCGTCGATCACCACCACATCCGGCGAGGCCTGCGTGGCGCCCGGTTGCCTGGGCAGCTTCGAGATGTCGACTTGCGCCTTCGGGATGTGCGTGCGGCCGTACAGGATCATCCGTTCCGGGGAGCGCTCGAAGGTGAGGTCCGGCTCGACGATGACGTTGGCTCCCGGGATGTTCGCCGCCTGCACGTTCTTGCCCTGC
>JBDZVF010000077.1:9377-17667 GCA_040255575.1 Pseudomonadota bacterium
TGCCCTGCACCTTCACGAACATCACGCCGGCGTCGTCGGTGTGGCCGGTGAGGGTCATCTGGCCTTCGCCTGAGGTCAGTTTGCCGTTGAGCTCCAGCGCGTTACCGGGGTTGAGGCTCGCCTGCAGATCGCCGTCGCGCAGCCTGAGCCCGACCTGCGGCACTTCCGCCGCGAGATCGCGCAGCCGTGCGGTGCCGGTGATCTGCGGCTCGACCAGCGTGCCGGTGACCGCAACGTTCGCTTCACCTGCGCCCTTCACGTTGGCGAGCTGCGGGACGAAGAGGCCCACCGGCGAAAGATCCGGAATGACGAGCTTCGCGTTGCCGTCTATCGTCGCCGCCGCGCCGCCCAGCTCGGCGAGCCTCACCTCGCCTTGCAGCGTCCCGCTGTTGTTGAGAGAGCTCGACAGTGTGCCCTGCGCTGTTTCGCCTGCCAGTTGCGCATCGAGCTTCAGGTTTTCGTAGGTGAGGAGCGCATCGGCCGCATCTGCCTGCGGTGCCTCGCCGGCCTCGGAGACGCGCCCTGATGCCGACAAGAGGTGCGCCTCGCCGAACAGCGTGCCTTCCTTCGTGCGGCGGATGTCGCCGTTGCCTTCGATCACCGCTTCGATCCGCAGCGGCAGTTCGGGCATGGCGAGCGCAGCGAACAGCCCGAGCGGCACATGCTCGAGGGAGTAGGTGGCGTTCAGCTCGCCGGATTCGTCCTGCGCGGCGGCGACGCACGCGCTCATCTGCTCGCCCGCGAGGCAGGTCTGCGAAACGCTGAACGCGCGCGGGTTGTAGGTGACTTTCACGGGCTCGCGCAATGAAAGCGGCGAGATGCCGGTGGCGAGGAGATCGAGCTGATCCACCGTGCCGGCCCAGCCATCCGCACCTTTGCGCGTGCCCTGCACGCGCAACTCCGCGCTCAGCGGTTGGCCCGTGGCCTTGAGGTGTGCGTTGTGTGCCTTCTCGTTGCCCGACGCATCGAGGTCGATGGAGGAGAACTCGAACCCGGCGGCGAGGATCGTGCCGGCCTTGAGGCTCGCGGTGCCTTCGGGGGCTTGCGGGTTACGCACGTCCGCGTTCAGGTCGAGGGTCTTGACCGAGTACTGCCCGAACGCGATCTCGCGGCCTTGCGCGCCGCCCGCGATGGCGAGCTTCGGCCACACGCCGGTGATGCGGAACTGGCCTTGCGCGCGGCCGGTGGTTTGCGGAACCCAGTCCTCGAGGCTTGCGATATCGAAGCGGGTGTTGAGATCCATCGAGTCGCCGGCGCGCCCGTCGACGGCAACCGAGCTCTTGCCGGAGCTGACGTTCAGCGTTCCGGCGAGGATCTTCTGAGGGTTCAGGGTGAGGGCACCCTGGCCTGCGATGGGGCGGCCGCGCAGTGTGCCGCTCAGGTCTTTCAGGTTCAGGGAGGCGTTGGGGCCTTCTTCCTGCAACTCGCCTTTCGTGTCGAGCGCAAAGCCGAGCCGGCCCGGCCAGCCGGCGACGATGGCGCCGGGGTCGAAGGTTTTGGCGTTGGCGTTGAGTTGCCAGCCGAGGCGCGGTTTCAGCAGCACGGTGCCGGTGGCGGCGAGGCTGCCCGTCTTCTGCAGGATCTCGAAGCGTTTGATCTGCACCTGCTCGGGGGTGCCGGCGATGTCCACGCCGATGTCAGCGAGCTTGTTAGGCGGGCCGAGCGCGAGCTCGCCGTTCGCGTTGAAGGTGGCCGTGTTGCCGGCGACCTTGAGGTCGCCATGCGTGGCGAGGGGCTGGCCCACCCATTCCTTCGGCAGCTCGATGTCTTTCCAGGTGACGTTGAGATTGGCGAGGAAGGAGGGGGCTTCGTCCGCGGGGGAGGGTTCGTTTGGCGGCGTGCCGGGTTGCGGCCTCGTTGGCGTGGGCGCGGTGGTCGGCGCCTCGCGGGCCGCGGAGGGCGCGCTCGCGGGGGTGTTTGCGCGGGAGGCGGCCCCGGCGCCGTCCGTTGGAGTGTGACTGGCCGCAGCGTCGGCGCGACCCTCCGCATTTGCGCGGCCCGTGGCCTCGGCGTTGTCGGCGCTGGCGAAACGGATCTCGCCTGTGGCGCTCAGGGTGCCGCGGCGTTTGGGGTCTCTAAGGGTCAGGGCTTCGAGGGTGAGCAGCGACTCCTGGTAGCGCACGCGGGCGGGATCAATTTGCAGCGACTGGCCGTTCATCGCGACGTCGCCGCGCAACTCCGCAAACGAGCGATCGCCGTGGGCGTTCAGCGCGGCGGCGAGACTCGCAATCGAGCTGTCCGGCAGCAGTCCCTTGCGCGGGTCGAACTGCGGCACCTCGAGCGTGAGTTGCCACGGCAGCTCATCCGTCTCCTCCAGCGTCGCATTCACACGCGCGATGAAGGGCGCGCTCAGCCGAACCTGCGCATCCAGCTTCCGCTGCGCGCTCGTCGCCGAAAGCTCACCCACGTACTGCGCGTCCGCAACCCTCCATCGAAAGGCGCCGGAGACCTTCCCGTTGTAGATGTTGCTGCCCTCAGGCCCACCCGCCACATCCCCGGTGACCCGCACGTTGCCATCGGGCGAATCCACAATGAATCGCTGGATGGCGACGCCGCGCGACGTCCAGCTCGCACTGGCGTCCGCGGCGCGCGCCACGAAAAGATCCTCGCCATCCTTCGAGACGCGAAGGTCTCTGAGCGTGAACTTGTCGAGCAGCAGGTCGATCGGGGGCTGCAACGAGAAGGGCTTCTTTTCTTCCTCTTCTTTCGTCGGCTCGGAAAGCCGCACGTCGACGCCGTTCACGTCGAGCACCTGCACGTGCACGCGCCTCGCCACGAGCTCGCGGAGCGCCACATCCACGGTCACACGCGCGACCCGAACGTCCACTCCCGATTCGGGATCAACCCAGCGAATGCCGCTGACCGTGAGCGGCCCCGCCAGCGACCCGGTGGTCTGCGCGAGCGCCAGCTTCCCGTTCAGGAATCCCACCGCCCGATTTGCGGCCCAGCGCGTGCCACTCTCGGTGTTCAACACCCAGGCGCCGAGCCCCACCAGCACCAGGATGAGCGCGAGTAATCCAGCCCCCACCCAAAGCAACCAGCGTCCTCGCGCGCGAGGCCGCTGCTCGTCTGCGGCCGATGGGTTCTCGTTGTGCTCCGGCGCGCTCACAGATCCGGCCCGATGCTGATGTGAAACCGAATGGCGTCCGCGAGATTGCTCTTCACGGGCTTGGCGACGTCGAGCCGCACCACACCCACGGGCGAGCGCCAGCGCACGCCGACGCCGGCGCCGATGTTCAGGTTGAAGTCGGCGCCGCGCCAGGCATCCCCGCCATCCACGAACACGGCGGCGCCCCAATCGCGCACGAAATAGCGCTCGTACTCGATGCTCGCCACGGCGAGCTTCGTGCCGCCGATCACGAGGTTCTCGGGTTTGATGTCCGGCGGGTCCGTCGGCAGCACCTCGCGCGTCGAGCCGACCGTCTGGTAATCGAACCCGCGGATCGAGCGATCGCCGCCCGCGAAGAAGCGCAGCTCGGGGGGCAATTGATTGAAGTCATCCACCACCATGGTTCCGAGCGACAGGCGCATGAGCACTCGCTGGCGGCGGCCGGCGGGGAAAATGTACTTTCCGTCCGCCGTCAGCTGCGTGAAGCTGGTATCGGAGAGCAACCCTTCAGGCGCGAAGCGTAGCCCGTATGCCATCGACCAGCCGCGCCGGGGGAAGAAAAAATCGTTCGCCTTCTTCTTCGTGAGCGTTGCCTCGCCGAAGAGCAGGTGGGTGTTGTGGTTCTGGTCGGCAACCTCGTAGGTACCCGCGAGGTACTGCAGGCCCAGGGTGCGGGTGAAGCCGTGCCATTTGCGTGTTTCGTTGATCGCCGCGCGATCGCTTTTCGACTGGCTGGTCGCCGTGTCTTCGTCCCGATGCGTCACGCCGAAGTTCAGGCTCTTGTCGTTCGGCCCCGGCAGCGGAATACGGTAGCTCGTGGAATACGCATGCAGTCGCTGCGCGTAATCGATGTCCGCCTGGAACTTGTGGCCGCTACGGGTGACCCACCGTCGCTGCAAGCCGACTCGCACGCCCGGCCCCGTGTCGGTGCTCACGTAGGCGCCCGCGGTGTAGATCGTGCGCTTCGCCGGCGACAGCTCGACGTTGATCGGCACGTCCACCCCCTGCGCATTCTTGAGGTCGGGCTGCACCGAGACGGTGGCGAAATAATCCGCGTCCACCAGTCGCTGCTGAAACGCGAGGAGCTCGTCCGGCGAGTAATAGTCGCCAGGTTGCCACGGGATGTATCGTTCCAGGAACTCGGGCGGAAACTGCGCTTCGGAGAAGCGCACGTTGCCGAATTTCATCCGCGGCCCGCTCTCGTACTCGAGGTCGATCGTCGCCGTGTTGGCTTTGCGGGTGACCTCCACGCGCGGCGGCCGCGCCGGCTTCATCCTGAGAAAGCCGTTGTTGAGCAGTGCGGATTCGATGTTCTCCTTGCTCTGTTCGTATACGCCGTGGTTGAGCGGCTCGCCCTCGTCGGGCTTGAAGCGGCGGATCGCGCGGCGAACCTGATTGATCTGCGCCGCCTCCCCCGTCACGGTCACTTTCTTCGATACGACCTTGACCTGCTCGCCCGGCGTTACCCGAAAGAGCGCCTTCAGCTCCTTGTCCGTCGTCTGCAGGGAGCTCATGACCTGCGCGTTGTAATAACCGTAAGGCTCGAGCGCGCTGCGAATCTCCGCTTCCGCGGTATTGAATAGCCGACGCACCTGCGCGGGCGTCACATCCCGATTGGTGTAATTACGCAGCGTGAGCTGGCCTTCCACGGCCTCCTTCAGCTCCTCGGGCAAACCCTCAAGATTCACGGTGAGCTCGGCGGCGGAGGCGACACCCGCCAGCAGCGGAGCGAGCACCGAAACCAGCCAGCGCAACATGCGCGCGCACTGGCGCGCCCTTGGCGAAGTTCGCGGGGTCACTGGACTTTAATGGTGAGGGCTCGCGGGAGTTCCGTGTTCTTCCGGCCGGTCGCGGTTGAACGCGGCCAGCCGAAACTCAATACTGCTACAGAGCTTCGATCGGGAACAGGCGCACGGGTTCGGGGGCTGCCATCGACCACATCATCTATGTCCACGGTCTGTGGATGAACGGGGCGGATGGCCTCGTGCTGCGCCGACGGCTGACGCGTGATTCGGGGCTGCAGACGCATGCTTTCCATTACCGGAGTGTCGCCGGTTCCATGTCCGAGATTGCCGTGCGCCTCGCCGAGTTCGCCCGCAGCCTGCGCGCCGAACGTGTGCACTTCGTCGGGCATAGCCTGGGCGGGCTCGTCATTTATCGCACACTGGAGCAGGTTCCGGACCTGCCGCCGGGCCGTGTGGTGTTCCTGGGAACACCGGCGGTGGCGAGCCGCGCGGCCCTCGGCGCGGCCGAGCGCCTGGCTTCGGCGTCGAAGCTGCTCGGCCGCTGCGTCGCCGAGGAACTGCTGACGGAACAGTCCCGGTATTGGAGGTTCGACAGGCAGCTCGGCATCATCGCCGGCACCCGGCGCGTCGGCCTCGGTCAGTTCCTGACGACGCTCGACGGCGACAACGACGGGACGGTGGCCGTGAGTGAAACGCGTCTGCCGGGTGCGACGGATTTCATCACGCTGCCCGTCGGGCACATGGGCCTCCTGATGTCCACGCGAGTCGCGCGCGAGACGTGCCGGTTCCTCGAGAACGGCCGTTTTTCCGGCGAGTCGCGCGCGCTCAGGAGTGTTTCTTGAGAAGCTCCCGCAGCTTGTAGATCGCGTCGAGCGCGGCGCGCGGCGTGAGCACGTCGGGGTCGAGATTGCCGAACTCCGCTTTGATGTCTGTGGCGAATGCGTTGTCGGCGGCGGCCTGCACCTCGGCTGCCGCACGCGCGGCTGAATCCTCCGGCGGCGCGAACAAGGGCAGCTCGCTTTGTGGCGAATGCTTGCCGCGAGGGCCCGCTGCGGCCGCGCGATCCCGCTGCGATTCGAGGGCTTCGAGATACTTGCGCGCCTGCGCGATCACTTCCCGCGGCACACCCGCGAGCTGCGCGACCTGCAGACCGTAGCTTCTGTTGGCGGGCCCCTCGCGCACGGCGTGGAGAAACACGATTCCGTCGCCGTGCTCGGTCGCATCAAGGTGCACGTTCACGCAACCTTCCACTTCGTTGGCCAATGCCGTCAGCTCGAAGTAGTGAGTTGCGAAGAGCGTGAATGCTTTCACCCGCGCAGCGATGTGCCGCGCCATTGCCCACGCGAGCGACAAGCCATCGAACGTGCTCGTGCCGCGCCCGATCTCATCCATGAGGATGAGACTGCGCGCCGTCGCGTTGTGCAGGATGTTCGCGGCCTCGGTCATTTCGACCATGAAGGTGGATCGCCCACCCGCGAGATCGTCCGCCGCGCCGATGCGCGTGAAGATGCGATCGATCGGCCCGATCACCGCGCGCTCGGCCGGCACGAAGCTGCCCATGTGCGCGAGGATCGTGATGATCGCCGCCTGCCGCATGTACGTGGACTTACCGCCCATGTTCGGGCCGGTGATGATGAGCATGCGCCGAGCGGAGTCGAACATCAGGTCGTTCGGCACGAACGGCGTGTCGGAAAAGCGCTCGACGATCGGGTGGCGGCCCGCGGTGATCTGCAGCACGGAGTCCGGCACGAGCTCCGGCCGGGTCCACTGCAACTCACAGGCGCGCTCGGCGAGACAGGCGAGTGAATCGAGCTCGGCGAGCGCCGAGGCGGTTTTCTGGAGCGCGCCCAGCCGATCGATGAGCTGAGTGAGCAATGCGTCGTAGAGCTCTTTCTCGCGCGCGAGTGCGCGGTCGCGTGCGCTCAGCACCTTGTCTTCGAACGATTTCAGCTCGGGCGTGATGAAACGCTCCGCGGATTTCACCGTCTGCCGGCGCAGATAGTCCTTCGGCACGCGCTCGGCATCCTTGCGCGTGATCTCGATGAAGAAGCCTTGCACCCGATTGAACCCGAGCTTGAGGCCGGGAATGCCGCTGCGATCGCGCTCTTTCTGTTCGAGCTGCAGCAGGAAGCCATCGGTGTTCGTGGAGATCTGGCGGAGCTCGTCGAGATCCGCATCGTAGCCGGCGGCGATCACATCGCCGTCGCGCAGGAATGTGGAAGGATCCTCCGCGACAGCGCGCGCCAGCAGGTCCGCGACGTCCCTGTGATCCTCACTGCGCGCGTGCAATTCCTGCAACGCTGGCGAGTCGATTCTCGCCAACGCCGCCCGCAACTCGGGCAGCGCACTGAGCGACGTGCGCAGCTGCACGAGATCCCGCGGCCGGGCCGAGCGAAGCGCGACGCGCGAGAGAATGCGTTCGATATCGCCAATGCCATTCAGCTTCTCGCGCAGACCTTCGAAGCGACGCCTGTCGATGAGCGACTGAAGCCCGTGGTAGCGCGCCTGGAGCGCGGCGTGGTCCGTGAGCGGCCGGTTGAGCCAGCGACGCAGTTGCCGCGAGCCCATCGCGGTGACGCACTGATCGATGACGGCGAAGAGCGTGGCATCGACGTTGCCCGAATTGCTCCCATCGAGCTCGAGATTGCGCCGCGTGGTCGCGTCGATGAGGAGCGCGTCCGTTCGCTCCTCGACGGTGAGCGCGCGAATGTGCGGGACGGCGGCTCTCTGCGTGTCCTTCACGTACTGGAGCAGGGCGCCGGCGGCGCTGATGGCGAGCGGCAGTTCGTCCGCACCGAAACCCTTGAGGTCGAGCGTGCCCAGCTGATCCGTGAGCAGGCGGGACGCGCTCGAAAGCTCGAAATACCAGGGCGGCCGAGTGCGCAGCGTGGTGCCGCTGCGAGCGAGCTCCTCTTCCCGCGCGCTCTCGGAAATCAGCAGCTCCGCGGGCTTGAGTCGCTCGAGCTCGGAGTCCAATGCCTGGCGACTCTGCGATTCGAGCACGGTGAAGCGCCCGGCGGCGAGGTCGAGCCACGCGAGACCAAAGCGCTCGCCATCACGCGCGACGGCGGCGAGCAGCGTGTCGCGGCGCTCGTCGAGCAGCGCCTCATCCGTGACTGTACCGGGCGTCACGACGCGAACGACCGCGCGTTCGACGGGCCCTTTGGACTTCGCCGGATCGCCTTGCTGTTCGCACACTGCGACAGAGACGCCACGCCGCACGAGCTTCGCGAGGTAAGGCTCGGCACTGTGAAACGGCACGCCCGCCATGGGGATCGGCTGCCCTGCAGAACTGCCTCGCGCGGTGAGCGTAATGTCCAGCAGCGCAGCGGCGCGACGAGCGTCCTCGTAGAACAGCTCGTAGAAATCTCCCATGCGATAGAACAGGAGTGCGTCGGGGTACTGGGCCTTGATGCGCAGGTACTGCTGCATCATC
>JBDZVF010000592.1:0-3205 GCA_040255575.1 Pseudomonadota bacterium
CTTCGAAGCCTTCGAGCTGGCCGAGGATCGCGGTGAGCGCGTCGGGCCCTTGCATTCGCGCGGCGGGGGCCACGCGCTGCCATTCGAAGAGAAAGCGCAGGAAATCTCGCGGCTGGACGGGTTCGATCTCGGCACGCAGGCGCTTCACGGTGTAGCGATGGATGCGCGCGAGCAGGCGGCGCTCGCACCATTCCTCTTCCGTCACGCCCGGAGTGAATTGGCCGCGCATGGCGAAGCCTTCCGCTTGCAGCGCTGCCAGCGCGGGCGCGACGTCCGATGTAGGCAAGGCGAACGCGCTCGCGAGCGCATCGAGCGTGACCGGCCCCAGCCCTTCGAGGCGGCCGCGCACCAGCTCCACGAGAGCCTCTTCACGAGTGGGGGATTTGCGATGTTCCGGCGGAACAGCGACATCCGGTTCGAATGTGGCGCTCGGATATACGGCTTGCGCGAATGGGCGGCGCTCGGTCGTGAACCAGAGAGCGGCCGCACCTGCGTGAGCCAAGGTCACGCGCCCTTGCGAAGCGAGCAGTTCCAGGAGTGAAGGCCATGCCGCATTCGAGCGCGCCTCCTCATCTGTCATGAAGCCCAGCCAAAGCAGCGAGTCATGCAGCTCGTCGGCGGTTGTGGAGTCGGGCCAGGCTTCCTCGCGCACCCGCTCGACGGCAGCCGCATCGAGCTTGCCGATGTCCGATGCGGACTCCGGATCGAGCCAGCGGCGGCTCATCACCGCCTGGGTGCGGCGCTCTTCGAGGGGCGCATCGTCGAGGTACGCATACGGCCGCGCGGACATCACCTCCAGCGCCAGGGGCGAAGGCTCCGTCACATCGCGCGCGATCACGCGAATCTCACCCGACTCGAGGCCGCGCAATACCCGCTCGAACCCTTCGACATCCATCGCATCCTCGAGGCAATCGCGAAGGGTCTGCCGCACGAGCGGATGATCCGGCACCTCAATCTCGCCCGGCAGATTCTCGGCACAGGCCACCTGGTCCGGGAACACGGAGGCCAGCAGATCCTCCGCGTTCATGCGCGCGATCTGCGGCGGAATCTTCTTGCCACCCCGAAAGCGCGGCAGCGCTAGTGAAATCGATGCATCCCACCGCCAGCGCACGCCGAACATCGGCGCGGCGAGCAACGCCTGAATGAGGATGTGTCGGGCCGAATTGGAATGCAGATACCGGGCCACATCCTCGAGGTCGAAGCTGTGCGCACTCGTGAGTGAAAGGATGATGCAATCCTCAGTCGCCGCCGCCTGCAGCTCGAAGTTGAACTTGCGGCAAAACCGCTTGCGCAACGCCAGGCCCCACGCGCGATTCACGCGACTGCCGAACGGCGCATGAATGACGAGCTGCATGCCGCCAGACTCATCGAAGAACCGCTCGAAGATCACGGTGTCCCGCGTCGGGAGCGCGCCGAGCGCCGCCCTTGCACTCGCGAGGTAACTCACCAGCTGCGCCGAAGGTGCGCCTGTGATGCCGACCTCGTCCGTCAGCCACGCGAGCGCGGCGCTTGAGTCCTGAGTCAGCTTGCGCCCGAGGTCCTCTCGCAAGCGCGACACCGCCACGGAAAGCTCATCCGTTCGGCCGGGCGCTTCGCCCAGCCAGAACGGGATCGAGGGCGCGGCGCCGTGCGCATCCTGAACACGCAGAGTGCCGCGCTCCACGCGGATGATCTGATACGACGTGTTGCCGAGCTGGAAGACGTCGCCCGCCAGGCTCTCCACCGCGAAATCCTCATGCACGGTGCCGACCACCTGGCCTGCCGGCTCCAGCATCACCCGGTAGTCCGCGGTGTCCGGTATCGCGCCGCCCGAGGTAATGGCCGTGAGCCTGGCGCCGCGGCGCCCGCGTAGCATCTTGTTCACCGAGTCACGATGAATGAGCGCGCCCGTGCGCCCGCGGCGAGTACTGAACCCCTCCGCGATCATCTGCACGATCTCGTCGAACTCCTTGCGTTCTAGCCTGCGATAGGGATACGCGCCACGAAAGCACGTGAAGAGCTCGTCTTCGCTCCACTCGCGCGCCGCCACTTCAGCGGCGATCTGCTGGGCGAGCACATCCAGCGCGTTCTGCGGAATGTGGAGGTGATCGAGCTCCTCGCGCCTCACCGAATCCAGCAGCGCAGCGGATTCGACGAGGTCGTCCCGCGAGAGCGGAAACAGACGCCCCTTGGGCGTGCCGCCCACGGCGTGCCCCGATCGCCCCACGCGCTGCAGGAATGCATTGATGGATCGCGGCGAGCCCAGCTGGCACACCAAATCCACATCTCCAATGTCGATGCCCAGCTCGAGCGAGGCGGTGGCGACGAGCGCCTTCAACTGCCCGCTCTTCAGGCGCTGCTCGGCATCCAGCCGCAGCTCCTTCGCGAGGCTGCCGTGATGCGCCGTGACGAGCTCTTTGCCAATGCGCTCGGACAAATGGCGCGCCACGCGTTCCGCATATCGGCGCGTGTTCACGAACACGAGCGTGGTACGGTGTTCGGCGATGAGCTCGGCGAGCCGATCGTAGACCTGCGTCCAGACATCGTTCGACATCACCGCTTCGAGCGGCGCGGCCGGCACTTCGAGCGCGAGATCGCGCTCGCGAACGTGACCGCTATCGACAATGGTGCAGCGTGGCTCACCCCCGCCCACGAGGAACTTCGCCACCTCTTCGATGGGCTTCTGCGTGGCCGAAAGCCCGACGCGGGTCACGCGCTGGCCGGTAAGCGCGTCGAGCCGCTCGAGGGACAGCGCGAGATGCGAGCCGCGCTTCGTGCTCGCGATGGCGTGTATCTCGTCAACGATCACCGTGCGCGTTGTGCCGAGCATCTTTCGGCCGGACTCGGAGCCTAGCAGGATGTAGAGCGACTCCGGCGTCGTCACGACGATGTGCGGCGGCTGTTTTGCGGCACGTGTGCGTTCGGCTGCCGGGGTGTCACCCGTGCGCACGAAGGTGCGAATCGACACGTCCGGCAATCCGAGCGCGCGCAGCTCATCGCTGATGCCTGCAAGCGGGGCCGCCAGATTGCGATTGATATCGTTCGACAGCGCCTTCAACGGCGAGACGTAGACGATGCGAGTTTCATCAGCAAGCGTGCCTGCAAGTCCGTCACGCACGAGACCATCGATCGCGGCGAGAAACGCGGCGAACGTTTTACCGGAGCCCGTGGGCGCAGCGACGAGCACTGGGCGGCCCGCGCGAATTGCGGGCCATGCTTCCACCTG
>JBDZVF010000593.1:0-3198 GCA_040255575.1 Pseudomonadota bacterium
ACGCTGTATGGCGAAATCGTGCGGCTTGCATTGGAGGGGAGCCACGCACGCACGCCGCTGCAGGCGGCCATCGGTCGGCTGGTGGCGGTGCTGCTCGTCGCGGCGCTGGTCATGTGCCTCGTTCTCGCGGCGATCCGTCTTTATCAGGGGCACGGCTTCGTCGATGCGCTGCTCAGTGCCGTGACGCTAGCGGTGGCGGCGATTCCCGAAGAGTTTCCGGTCGTCTTCACGTTCTTTCTCGGTGCCGGCGTGTATCGGCTTGCCAAGCGGCAGGCACTGGTCCGGCGCGCCGTGGCCGTCGAGAACATCGGGCGCATCACGTGCATCTGCTCCGACAAGACCGGCACGATGACCGAAGGGCGCCTGGTGCTCGCGCATCGGGAACCCGCCGACGGTATTGCAGCGGACCAGTTGCTTGACGGTGCAGCGCTCGCATCGCGCGAGGACAGCGGAGATCCGATGGATGTCGCGTTGCTGGAACGGTCGTCACCGGCGCGAGCGGGCAAATCGGAGCGCGTGGCGACTTTCCCGTTCACGGAAGCGCGCCGATGCGAGAGCGCCGTATGGCGCCTTGCTTCAGGGAAGTACCTCGCGGCGCTCAAGGGCGCACCGGAAACAGTGCTCGCGCGCTCAACGCTGGATGGAACTGCACGCCGCGCGTGGCTCAGCAAAGTGGCGGAATACGCCCGCGACGGGCACAAGGTGATCGCCGCTGCCACACGCGAGCTCGATCCGGCGGAGTGGCGCGAGCTCGAGCCGGATGCAGGGTTCAGCTTCCAGGGCCTCATCGCGTTCGAGGATCCGTTGCGCGAGGGCGTGCGCGAGGCGGTGCGATCCTGCACGGAAGCGGGCATTCGCGTGATCATGATCACGGGCGATCATCCGGGAACCGCGGAAAGCATCGCGCGCGAGGCCGGCCTGGGGAACGCAAACCCGAAGGTGATCACGATGGACGTCCTGGAGAAGGGTTTGGCGACCGCGGCTGACGCCGCGGGCGTCGCTCGGCCGGATCGCCAGGCCGCTGCAAGCGTGGATGCCCGGGCCGCTGCTCGGGTGGATGCTCAGTCCCATGCCGAGCCCCCCGCACGGTCCGATGCTCACCCGGGCGCTCGCGCGGACGTTCTCGCCGGTGTGGACGTCGTCGCGCGCGCAGTGCCCACGCAGAAACTCGATCTCGTGAAAATGCTCCAGGCAACCGGTGAGATCGTGGCCGTCACCGGCGACGGTGTGAATGACGTCCCCGCATTGCAAGCGGCGGATATCGGCATCGCGATGGGTGAGCGCGGCACGCGCAGCGCGCGCGAGGTGGCCGCGATCGTGCTGCTCGATGACAACTTCCGGACGATCGTCGGGGCCATCGGGGAAGGGCGGCAGCTCTTCCGCAATCTGCAGTTGAGCTTCGCTTACCTGCTCACGGTGCACATTCCGCTCGTGCTCACCGCGGCAATCATCCCGCTATCGGGATATCCACTGCTGTACCTGCCCATTCACATCGTATGGCTGGAGCTCCTCATTCACCCAACGGCGCTGCTCGTCTTTCAGGATCATCCGCCGGTGAAAGGGTTGGCTCGTGTGAGGCGTGGGCACCGCGCTGGCTTTTACGACGCGCGCGGCTGGCTCGTGATTCTCCTGGTCGGAGCCGTCATCACGGTGACCACGGTGCTGAGTTATAGCCATGCGCTGGGCCAGAGCGGCGACGTCGAGCACGCGCGCTCCATTGCCCTGGCCGTGCTCATCATCGCCGGGGGCACGATCACAGCAGTCCTGTCGGAACTGCGGAACTGGGCCGCGCGGATCATGGTGCTCGCAGCAGCGCTCTCTCTGGTGCTTATGATTCAGGTGCCCGAGATTTCGACACGCGTCCATCTGCGCTCGCTGCACCTCGAGGACTGGGCGATCGCCGCCGTCTCGGGCGTGCTCGGGGGCGCACTCTCTTTCCTGCTGAACCTGCAACGCCGTGGAGCAGAGCGTGGACCAGCGTGAAGAATCCGCCGAGCCGGTGCTGCGCGCACGCGATGTAACCAAGGTCTATCGCGTCGGTGAAATCGACGTTCATGCGCTGAGGAAGGTCAGTCTCGATCTTTTTGCGGGCGAGTTCGTCGTGCTGCTCGGCGCCTCCGGCAGTGGCAAGTCGACATTGCTGAACATCCTGGGCGGTCTCGAAGTCCCGACGAGCGGCGAGCTCCAGTACTTCGATCACATCCTCACGCGCGCCACGGACCGTGAGCTCACGCGTTACCGACGGGAGCACGTCGGCTTCGTGTTCCAGTTCTTCAATCTCCTGCCGAGTCTCACCGCGCTCGAGAATGTAGAGCTGGTGACGGAGATCGCGAGCAACCCCCTGCCGGCGCGGGAAGCGCTGGAGCGTGTCGGCCTTGGCGACCGCATGAGCCATTTTCCAGCGCAGCTGTCCGGCGGCGAGCAACAGCGCGTCGCCATAGCTCGTGCGATCGCGAAGCGGCCGGACATCCTTCTCTGTGACGAGCCTACCGGATCGCTTGACTACGCCACGGGAAAAAAGGTGCTGGAAGTGCTCGAACGCACCAATCGGGAATTGGGAACGCTCACCGTCATCATCACGCACAACGTTGCCATTGCCGGGATGGCCAGCCGCGTCATTCGTATCAGCAGCGGGCAGATCGTCGATATGTACCGCAATGAGAAGCGCATATCACCCGCGGAGCTCTCATGGTGAGCCGGCTCAATCGGTCCCTTGTCAGGGATCTCTGGCATCTGCGGGGGCAGGTGCTCGCAGCGGGGCTCGTCGTCGCGTGCGGACTTGCCGCGTTTGTCACGATGCGCAGCGCATATCACTCGCTGATCGATGCTCGCGCGCAGTACTACGCCGAGTTCCGTTTTGCGGACGTTTTCGCGCCATTGAAGCGGGCGCCCGAGCCTGTACTGGCACGCCTGCGGGACATACCCGGTGTGTCCGCGGTCGAGACACGCATCGTGCGAGATGTGATCCTCAGCGTGCCGGGTCTCGCGGAGCCTGCGACCGGCCGGCTCATCTCTATCCCGGATTCACGCAGGCCGATGTTGAACGACCTCTTCATCCGGGTGGGTCGCTATCCGGCGCCGAGCCGGGGGAATGAGGTCCTGGCGAGCGAAACGTTCGCGCGCGCCAACGGGCTCGGGGTCGGGGTCCGCATCGGCGCCGTGGTGAATGGCCGCTGGTCCGAGCTCACGATCGTCGGG
>JBDZVF010000594.1:0-3189 GCA_040255575.1 Pseudomonadota bacterium
GCTCGCAGCTGCGCTCGTACGACTTCAACAACGCCATCAAGACTTACGAGGCCCTGACGGCCCGCTTCCCGTTCACGAACGAGGCGCGGCAGAGCCGGCTGGACCTCATCTACGCCTACTACCGGGCGGGCGAGAGCGAATCGGCCATCGATGCCGCCGACACCTTCGTGCGCGAGAACCCCACTCACCCGCGCGTGGACTACGCCTGGTACGTGAAGGGTTTGGTCGACTTCGAGCGCACCCCGAACATTCTCGAGCGGGTGTTCCGCGTGGACCTTTCGGAGCGGCCGCCCACGACGGCACGCAAGAGCTTCAACGCTTTCAAGACAGTGGTGGAGCAGTTCCCGAAGAGCGATTACGCGCACGACGCGCGCAAGCGCATGATCTACCTGCGCAACCGGCTCGCCGACTACGAGGTGCACGTGGCCGGGTACTACCTGCGACGCGGCGCCTACGTGGCCGCGGCACAGCGTGCCAAGGGGTGCATCGAACAGTACGACGGCGCGCCGGCCGTGCAGGAGGCACTCACGATTCTCATCGAGTCATACGACCGCATGGGCCTGAAGGAGCTGGCGGACCAGAGCCGCCGGGTCTACCAGGCCAATTACCAGGACGACGTGCGAGCCGCGCAGGCCAAGGTGCAGAAGTCCTGGTGGCAATTCTGGAGATAACAGCGGGCGTTCAGCCGCTTGGGTAGTCCTGGCCTGGCCCTCCGCTCACCCTCAGCGGCGGTAGCCATTCGTAATCGGATAACGCCAGTCGCGCCCGAAGGCGCGGCGGCTCACGCGCACGCCCGGCGGCGCCTGCCGGCGCTTGTACTCATTGCGCTTCACCAGGTCCAGCACCCTGCCGACCGTGGCCCGTTCGAAACCACGCGAGACGATCTCATCGACGGACAGATCTTCTTCGATGAAGGCCTCGAGAATCGCATCCAGCACTTCGTACGGCGGCAGCGAATCGGAGTCCTTCTGATCGGGGCGAAGCTCGGCTGAAGGGGGCCTGTCGATTACCCGCTGCGGGATCACGCGGCTGATGGAGTTGCGGTAATTCGACAGGCGGTACACCAGCAACTTGCTGCAGTCTTTGATCGGCGCAAAACCGCCAGCCATGTCTCCGTAGAGCGTGGCGTAGCCGACCGCCATCTCGCTCTTGTTACCAGTCGTCAGCAGCATGCGCCGCGTCTTGTTGGAGATGCCCATGAGCAGCAGCATTCGGCAGCGAGACTGGATGTTCTCTTCTGTCGTGTCCGGCTGCGTGCCCGCGAACTCGCCCTTCAGGGCGGAGAGTGTCGCTTCGAACATTCCTTCGATGGAGATGACGCTGTACTTGACCCCAAGTGAGCGTGCCTGCTCTTCGGCGTCGCGCACGCTTATATCCGCGGTGTAACGCGACGGCATCATGACCGCGTGCACGCGATCGGCACCGAGCGCGTCCACCGCGATCGCCAGCGTTAGCGAGGAGTCGACGCCGCCAGACAGGCCCATCACCACGCCCGGAAAGTCATGCTTGTTGACGTAGTCCCGCACACCGAGCACCAACGCGCGGTAGACGCTGGCTTCATCCGACAGCTCCGGCGCGACGCTGCCGGCAACCGGCACCACCACTCCGGCCGCAGTACGCGTGAACTCGACGGGGTACACGCCCTCTTCAAACGCTGGCGCGCGCATCACGACCTTGCCGGTGGCGTCCATCACGAACGAGTTGCCGTCGAAGACCAGCTCGTCCTGCCCGCCCACGCAGTTCACATAGGCGACCGGCAGTTTCACATCGAGCACGCGGGCGCGGACGATTTCCTCTCGCTCGCGCTGCTTGTGAATCTCGTAAGGCGAGGCGTTGATGATGATGAGCAGCTCCGCGCCGCCGCCTCGCGCCAGCTGCGCGGCCTCCGGCTCCCAGACGTCTTCACACACGAGAAGGCCGATGCGGAAGCCCTTGCGCTCGATCACCGTGGGCTGCGTGCCCGCACGGAAGTAGCGCTTCTCGTCGAACACCTTGTAGTTCGGCAGCTCGCTCTTGCGATGAGTGGCTGCAATGGCGCCTTCCGAAACGTACGCCGCGGAGTTGTAGAGGTAAGTGCGTGTGTTCTCCCCGAAGTACTCCGGGTAGCCGAACACGACACCCGCGTCACCCACACGGCCGCACACCGTCGCCAGCGCTGCGTCGACCTGCCGGCGGAAACCGCGGTGGAACAGCAGGTCTTCGGGGGGATAGCCCGAGAGCGTCAGCTCCGGGAACACCACGAGGTCGGCAGCGTGTTCGCTTTGCGCGAGGCGCGCGGTGGACACCACGCGCTCCGCGTTGCCCTGGACGTCGCCGACCAGGAGGTCTAGCTGGGCGAGGGCCAGCGTGAGAGTGGGGGTCACGGGTTAGCGGCGCTTTCGCGGGCCTCCGGATGAAGACTTGCCGGCGCGAGCGGTCTTTTTTCCGGCCGTGCCGGTTGCGGCTTTCCGGGCGGCGGCTTGCTTGCCAGCGCCGCGGTTCGCCGCGGAGGCGGTGGCCTTGGCTTTCCCTGTCCCGGTCCCTTTCGCTTTCGCGTTGGCCGCGCTCTTCGAGGCCGCCTTGCTTGCGGCGGATCGGGCGGTGGCGTTGTTCCTGGAAGCGCCGCGGTTTGCAGCGGAGGCTCGGTTCGCCGCGGAGGCGCGGCTTGTCCGGCCCGCCTTCGAAGCAGGTGCGGAACCTGCCTTGCTTGCAGCGGATCGGGCGCTCGCTTTCCTGCCGGCGCCGCGGCTTGCCGAGGCGCGCGCGCCCGCGCGCTTGCTGGCAGAAGATCGGCTCGCTGCGGAGGCGCGGCGCGGCGCGGCGGCGGCGCCCACTTGCCTGGCATGCGCTTTCGCGGCGGCGGCGCGCGAGGCTTTGGTGCCCCCGGCGTTGCGCGCCTCGAAGGCAGCTTCGTTCGCGGCGGCCTCGGCCGCTTCGGCTTCGGCGGCTTTGCGCGCGGCGGCGGCCTCGGCTTTGCGCTTCGCGCGGCGCACCTTCAGCAGCTCGGCCATCGCGGAGCCGAGCTCGGCGGGGGATTTCACGGTGCGCACGCCGGCTTCGTCGAGCGCGCGGTATTTGTCTGCCGCGGTGCCTTTGCCCCCCGCGACGATCGCGCCCGCATGGCCCATGCGCTTGCCCGGCGGCGCTGTGACGCCGGCGATGTACGCGACTACCGGCTTCGTCACGTAGTGCTTGATGAACGCGGCGGCC
>JBDZVF010000595.1:0-3182 GCA_040255575.1 Pseudomonadota bacterium
TGAAAACCGCCGGCGACGTTGATGACGTCCCCGGTCGAGTAAGGGATGTCCCCCGAGGCCAGGCCCGCGACCGCCTTGCCAACCTCATCGATCTGCCCCCAGCGCCGCAGCGGAACCCTTCCGCTCTCGAAGGCCGCCTCATAGGGGCGAAGGTCGTCCGCGTTCATCGGCGTGCGGATGAGACCCGGCCTGACTTCATAAGTTGCGATTCCCGCGGTGGCGAGCCGCAACGCGAACAGCCGGACCATCATCGAAAGGCCCGCCTTCGTCATGCAATAGGCCGCGGACATCGGATTGGCCGCGCGCGCTGCCACCGAAGTGATCGAAATGATCGATCGCCCGGGGCTCGCCGGTGCCGCGAGCATCAATTTCGCAACCGCCTGCGTCAGGAAGAATGTTCCACGCAGGTTCACCGCCATGAGCCGATCGAACTCGGCTTCGGGGAGCTCGAGAATGTCCACACGCTGTCGGGTCTG
Organism: Pseudomonadota bacterium; assembly: GCA_040255575.1. Lineage (GTDB taxonomy): Bacteria > Pseudomonadota > Gammaproteobacteria > Steroidobacterales > Steroidobacteraceae > JADGHX01. Next base: position 477 of record JBDZVF010000595.1, read on the forward strand.
CAGTCCCGCGTTGTTCACGAGACACTGAAGCGGGCCGCCTTCCGCAGCAGCGGCAGCGAGGCGCGGTGCTTCGCTCGCGCGTGAAATATCCCCTTCCAGGAAACGGAAGTTTCCACCCGCTTCGTTGACCATCCGGGCGGTGATCGCCGTGTCGTCACCCTCCTGCAGATCCGTGCCCACGACGTCGTAACCTCGAGCTGCGAGCGCCGCCGAGATCCCACGGCCGATGCCGCGGTTCGCCCCTGTGACCCATGCCAATGGTCTGCTCATTCGCCCTTCTCCTCTCGTGCGGCCACTTCTTGTTGCAAGATCGGCAATCCCTCAACGATGGATTGCACGCCTATCGTCGCCGCGTGCTCGAGCACTTCCAGGATCTCCGCAACCGTGGCGCCGTGCTTGAGCGCGTTGGCCATGTGCCCTCGTGTTCCCTCATCGAACATATGCGTGGTGGACGCATCGATGGCCACATAGATGAACTCGCGCACCTTCGGCTCGAGCACACCGTGGGTCCAGGGAATGCTCGAGAAGTTGAAGTACGCCTCGAACAGCAGAGGGTCGAGCTTGAGCGCTTCCTCCCAGAACGGGCTCCAGTAGCCGCGCTTGGCCTGGAACTGCTCCTTCAGCCGGGCTTGATGCGCATCGAGCGTGGGCCCCGGCAGCTCGCTTGTGCGGCCGGCTGCAGTGGCGACGTCCTTGAGCGCAGGAAAACCGATCGAGATTGCGTGGATGCCGAGCACCGAGACGAGCTGCAGCACCTCGAGGATTTCCGCCGGTTTTGCGCCCTGGGCCAGCGCGGCCCGCACATGGCGCCGCATTTCATCCTTGTTGAGGTGGGTCACGGCGGCATTGATGGCCACCATGACGAGCTCCCGCGTCCTGGCATCGAGAGCTCCGCGTCTCCACGGCACGGCCGCCAGATTCGCGTACGCCGCGAAGAACTCGGGGCATGCCGCCTTCAGCTCCCGCCAGACCGGCGATACAACGCCCTCATTCGCCGAGAACTCCTCCCAAAGCGCACTCTCTGCCGTGCCCATCGCCCCCCGCCTCGCGCGTCGCGCCCCATTGACACCTGCAGTAAGATTATTATACCCATGGGTATAACGTCAAAGAGCGAGGGCGCGAGGATCATGGGGGGAAAGACAGGACAGCCGGAAGCCGTTCCGCGAATATTCGATGCCGTGATCGTCGGTGCCGGATTCTCGGGGCTCTACATGCTTTACCGCATGCGCAAGTCCGGTCGCTCGGCCATCGTCATCGAGCGCGGCGAGGACGTCGGAGGCACGTGGTACTGGAACCGCTATCCCGGCGCGCGTTGCGACGTGGAGAGCTACCAGTATTCCTACTCGTTCTGCCCCGAGCTGGACCAGGAGTGGACGTGGACCGAGCGCTTCGCCCCCCAGCCTGAAATCCAGGCCTACGCCTCACACGTGGCGGATCGGTTCGATCTTCGGAAGGACATCCTGTTCCAGCGAACCGTCGTCAGCGCCGAGCTCAGCGAAGAGGATGAGACCTGGCTCGTCAGGACGCGTGAAGGCGACCTGTTCCGCGCCCGGTACTGCATCATGGCTACCGGCAATCTCTCCGACATCAAGCTGCCGGAAATCCCGGGTATCGAGAGCTTTGCGGGCGATTACTACCACACCGGGGCGTGGCCGCAGCGGGCAATCGATTTTGCCGGACGCACGGTAGGCGTCATCGGCACCGGCTCCTCCGGTATACAGTGCATTCCGGAAATCGCGCGTGAGGCGCGGCAGCTGACGGTCTTCCAAAGAACACCCAACTACAGCGTGCCGGCCTGCAACCGGCGACTCGACGAGGCCGAGATCCAACGTATCAAGGCGGACTACCCGCGCATTCGTTCGCTGGTTCATCGCACGCGCACCGGCACCATCCTGCCGCGCAGCCGCGGCCCGATCGCCAACTTCAGCAAGGAGGAGATCGAGCGCGAGCTCGCCGCGCGGTGGGACGGGGAAAAAGGCGGCGGCTCGAGCTTTCTGGCCGCATTCGACGATCTGCTGACCTCCCTCGAGGCCAATGTGCCCGCGGCCGAGTTCGCCCGCGCGCGCATCCGCGAGATCGTCAAGGATCCGCAGGTGGCAGACGACCTGACCCCGAAGGACTACCCGCTCGGCGCGAAGCGCCTCGTTTGCGATACGAACTACTTCGAGACCTTCAACCGGCCGAACGTGACGCTGGTGAATCTGCGTCGCACGCCGATCACGCGCGTCACGCCGGAGGGGGTGCAGACCACGGAGAAATTCCACCCCCTGGACGCGCTCGTGTTCGCGACGGGATACGACGCCGGTACAGGGGCGCTCAACCGCATCGACATCAAGGGCGCAGGCGGCATGACGCTGCGGCAAGCGTGGTCCGCCGGGCCTCGCTGCCATCTGGGGCTCATGGTTTCGGGCTTTCCCAACCTGTTCCTGATCACGGGTCCGGGGAGTCCTTCGGTATTGAGCAACGTGCTGCCGTCCATCGAATTCCATGTCGAATGGATCGAGCGCTGCCTCGACCATCTGAACGGTCGCACCATCGAAGCCACGGCCGAGGCCGAGAGCGAGTGGGTCGATCATGTGCGGGAATGCGTCGAGCGAACGATCATGACCAAGGCGGATAACTGGTACCTTGGCGCGAACGTCCCGGGCAAGCCAAGAGTGTTCTTCGCGTACGCAGGCGGCCTGCCCAACTACGAGAGAAAGTGCA
>JBDZVF010000596.1:0-3162 GCA_040255575.1 Pseudomonadota bacterium
CGTGTCGATGTGGCTGGGCAACCTCCTGCTGCTGGTGCTCAACCTGCCGCTGATCGGGATATGGGTAAAGCTGCTGCAGATGCCCTACCGCTTCCTCTACCCGTTGATCATCGGCATCTGCTGCATCGGCGTCTACAGCGTGAACAGCAATCCGTTCGACGTATTCGTGATGGCCGTGTTCGGGGTCGCGGGCTACATCCTGGTGAAGCTGGATTGCGAGCCGGTGCCGCTGCTGCTCGGTTTCGTGCTCGGCCCGCTGTTGGAGGAGAATTTTCGCCGCGCCATGCTGCTCTCTCGCGGCAATCCGGCAACGTTCGTCACCGAACCGGTATCGGCCGGGCTCCTGCTGATCGCGCTGGCAGGGCTTTCCTCTCTGCTGCTGCCCTCGTTCAAGCGCACCCGCAAGCTGGCCTTCCGCGAGGAGTGATCGCGGTAGAACGAACGAGAGGAGCTCAGCTGAGCTCCTCTCGCGCCCGCTGCTCGGCTTCCCACAGGCCGATGCCGCGCAGCACCTCGCCGAGGGCCTCGATGTCTCCGGCGCTCATGCTTGCGGTCGGCGGCCGCATCAATCCGTTGCTATGGCCAGGCAGGTTGAACACCGTCATCCCCGGCTTCATCCAGCGCATCGCCCACTGCCGAAAGCCGGTCTGGCGCGCCCTGCCGAATTCGTCCAGTGCGACCCCGAGGCGAAAGAGATCGCGCAGCGCCCGCCGGCACTTCTCGATGTCACCATCGACGAAATGACGCCCGATCGAACGCACAAGGTAAGGCACGACGTTAGGGTGCCCGCTCATCGAACCCTGGGCTCCCAGGATGAGCGCTTCCCCAAGCATGTCCCAGCGCACGAAGAACGCTATCTTCGGACCCACGGCTTCCATTAGTTCGACGAGGTATGCAGTCGGCGGCTGCAGCACGTTGATGGAACCGACGTTGGGATAGTCGGCACAGAGGCGCTTGAGCAGTCCGATCGGCGTCGAGTAATTGACCGCGTGAACGTTGACCGAAAGGCTGAGCGGGTAGTCGATGGCATCGAGCGCGCTGCGATAGAACATCTCCTGTTCGCGCTCGCTAGGAATCATGCCGTGCCCGGGATCGACGGAATAGATCTGGATCACGTCGACGCCTTCCTCCTGGGCGATCCGCGCGTATCCGAGTAGCTCCTCGACATTGCGCGATTCCGGAAGGTTCGCGCGCGTCTCGACCTTGCCTTTGCAGACCTCGACGCCGATGCGATACACCTGCCGCAGCTCATCGAGCGACAGCGTGTGTCCTTCCCCCGACCCAGGACTGGCGAAGTAGAGGCCCACACCAGCCTCCGCCATCCGCTGCAGATGAGCGCGGAATGCCGGCTCGTCCAGCGAACCATCCGTCTTGAACGGCGTGATCGACATGCAAAAAGTCTGTGGTTCGGTGGGCATTTCGCACTCCGATGTTCCGCTCAATAGATCACCCGTTCCATGTGTTGGCACGGGCTTATCTCACTGTCAACGCGCGCAAACACTTGCTTCGGTGCATTCTCTTGACAGCTCCGGCTTGACAGGCAAACTGCGCTCGCCATAATGCAGAACAGTCGTTCCGTTGAAGGAAATAGAAGTTGTCTAGAGGGGTGCTCGCCTCGGGCGGAAGCGTGCAGCCGGGCGAAGCGGACGCACTCATGTCCGCCGCGGTGATGGCGAAGAGAGCGGATGGACAATGGGCGCTGCTGGGCGGGGCTTGCGGAAATTGCGGAACCCGTATGTTTCCACTGGTCGAGGCGTGTCCGACGTGTATGAGCGACGCAGTGGCCGAAGAGATCATGCCCAACCACGGTACCGTCTATTCGCTTACCGTCGTTCACGTCGGTCCTGAGAAGTGGCTGAAGCCGATGACCGTCGGCTATGTCGATCTCGACAATGGCGTGCGCGTTTTCGCGCATCTGACTGGCCCCGTCCGCATCGGCGCACCAGTATCGCTTAGCGTCGGCCCGGTGGGTCGCGCCCCCGACGGAAGTACTCTGAACAACTTCGTTTTCAGCGCGGGAGACCCAGCGTGAGGGAGGTCTCTGTCATTGGCGTCGGCATGGTTCCGTTCGGGAAGTTTCCGCAGAAGAGCCTCGCCGATCTTGGCTGGCCGGCCGTGAAGGCCGCCATCGACGACGCGGGCATCGAGCCCCGCCGCATCGAGGCAGCATATTGCGGTACGGCGCTGGGCGGCATGATGGCCGGTCAGCGCATTCTAGGTCGCATCGGACTGACGGGTATTCCGATCATCAACGTCGAGAACGCCTGCTCGTCGAGCTCCTCGGCGTTGCGCCAAGCTGTGCTGGCCATTCGCGCTGGCGCCTGCGATGTCGCTCTAGTTGTGGGGGTGGAGAAGCTCACCAAGTTCGGCGGTGGCACCCTGCCGCTCGAGCCCGAAGACTGGGAAGTCGGGCAGGGCATGATCATGCCCGCGCTCTATGCGATGCGCGCCAACCGGTACATGCACGATTACGGTGTGAGCCGCGAGCAGCTCGCTATGGTCTCCGTCAAGAATCGGCACAATGGCGCGCTCAATCCGGATGCGCAGATGCGTACCCCGGTCACGCTCGAGGAAGTGCTCTCCTCCCGACCGATCGCGGACCCTTTCACGTTATTGCAGTGCTGCCCGACTGGCGACGGCGCCGCGGCGCTCGTCATCTGTGCCTCCGATATCGCCGCGCAGTCCCGCAGCGATCCGATCCGTATCATCGCGTCCGACCTGACCTCGGGAAAATATACACCGGGCTTTCGCGACATGACGATCCCCGAAATCACCGTCCGGGGTGCCCGCGAGGCCTACGAAGAGGCGGGGGTGGGCCCGGAGGATCTCGACGTCGCCGAAGTCCACGATGCCTTCAGCATAGCCGAACTGCTGTACTACGAGGCGTTCGGATTCTGCGGTCGTGGCGAGGCTGGCGCCTTCATCGAAAGTGGCGCCACGGCCATCGACGGCAAGATCGCCGTCAACCCTTCCGGCGGATTGCTGGCCAAGGGGCACCCGATCGGCGCCACCGGAGCTGCGCAGGCGGTCGAGATCGTGCGTCAACTGCGAGGAGAGTGTGGGGCGCGACAGGTGCCCGAGGCCAAGGTCGGCCTCGCCCACGCGACTGGTGGTGGCATCACAGGCTTCGATCACGGCGTCTGCTGCATCCACATCTTCGCC
>JBDZVF010000597.1:0-3162 GCA_040255575.1 Pseudomonadota bacterium
GAAAGGATCGAAGCAGCGTGAGTTGTTGTACACGGGCCGATCCTCAAGCGTCGCTCCCATCGCCAATGACCAGACAAGATGAGGGCTGCTTGAAAGAATGCCCAGCACGTAAGCGTCATCATGCACGACCACGCGGACTTTCTGGTCGGGCAGCACATCACCTTCCACGAACACAAAGGTGCGATGTTTGGATGTTTCCGTCGTCCCGATGTAGCGACTCAGTCCGGACACCGCCTTGCGAAACTTGGGCACCGACTCCGCGAACAGCCACCAGTTTCTGCGCCGTGATTCGCGCTTGTCGTGGTCGCGCGTGGGCTTTACCCGCTCATAAAGCCATTGGTAGGCGGCGGGGAATTGAGAGCGCAACTCGGCTTCGGTCAAACCATAGAAGTCGAGAGCAAGAATGCCCCGGTTTTTCTGAGTCAGATCCTTGCCGTTGATGTATCGGCGAACGTGTTCGGCGAGGCCTGCGGTGCGCCCCATTCCCAATTCAACGGCTTGTTTGTGATCTATCCAGAAGCCTTCGCCGAGGGGAATCATCCCCATGAAGGAAATGCCGCGGTTCGAGGTGAGCGCGATGACGCCACTGCGATCCGAGCCAACGTTCAAGGCCGGGTGAAGCGTGCCTTGCTGTTCGCGCAGAATGACCTTTACCTCGCTGTCGACACTTTCACGCTCTTGCTCGACGTGAAGCAGCCGGCCCGCATGTAATCCGGCCTGACCGACGGTCATGGCGATCCGCACGGCAGCGCCGTCGGTGGCATCGACCCATGGATGATCGGGAATGGCGAACACGAGCGACAGCGGCCCGGCTTTCCCTTCTCCCTGCGGGAGAAGGTGGCGCGCAGCGACGGATGAGGGTTCGGGCAACGCGCGGCGGCTCGCCCTGACCGCACCCTCATCCGCCCTTCGGGCACCTTCTCCCGGAGGGAGAAGGGAAGAAGCCATAGCGGCTTCGATGACGCGGCGGTTGAAGGTCTGGCTGATCGAGTTGGTGGTGATGAAGCCGAAGCGCTGCAATGCGCCGCGGCGGGTCAACGCAGCAGCGTGATGCCACCAGTACATGACGAAGTCGGCGGTGTCGGGCACCTCTGACCACACGCCACGCAGCGCCTCGACATAGCCATCGCCCAACGCCGTGCGCATCCGCTTGTTGCCAATAAACGGCGGATTCCCCACCACGAAATCCGCCTCAGGCCACGCCGCCTTGCGCGGATTCACATACCGCTCCAGCGGCACGCGCTTGCTGTCGTCCGGTACGTCCTCGCCGGTGACGGGCGAGGGCTTCATGCTCACGCCGTCCCAGCGACTGACCGGCACGCCGCGTTCGTCGAGCACGTACTCCATGCGGTCGTAGGCCAGCACCGCATCGCGGTTCTCGATGTTGCGGAAGTCGCGGATCACCGGCTGCGGCGGGTTGATGTCGCCGCGGGTGCGGTAGTGCCATTGCAGGTAGCCGATCCACAGCACCACTTCGGCGATGGCGGCGGCGCGCGGGTTCAGCTCGATGCCGAGCAGCTGGTGCGGGTCGACGGTTTCGCCGCCGAGCGCGTCGGCGCGCTCGCCATCCAGCGCCAGGCCGGTCTGGCGGTAGCCGAGTTCGTCCAGCGCGTTGAACACTTCGCCTTCGAGGCGCTTCAGGTGTTCCAGCGTGACGTAGAGGAAGTTGCCGCTGCCGCAGGCAGGGTCGAGCACCTTGACCGTGCACAGGCGGTGGTGGAATGCGCGCAGGGTCTTCACCGCCTCGTCGGCCTTGCCTTCGGCGGCGAGGGTGAGCGCGGCGGCATGGGCGTCGCTCCATTCGCCGCGCAGCGGCTCGATCACGGTGGGCAGCACCAGCCGCTCGACGTAGGCACGCGGGGTGTAGTGCGCGCCGAGCTTGTGCCGCTCGCCGGGGTCGCCCGCGCGTTCGCGCAGGGTGCCGAAGATGGCCGGCTCGACGTGTTCCCACTTGGCCTTGGCCGCCTCGATCAGCAGCGCGACCTGCTCGCGGGTGAGCGGCAGCGTGTCGGGCTGCTTGAACAGCTTGCCGTTGAAGTGCAGCACCTCGCTGGCGATGGCGCCGCTGAAGCCGCCCTTGTCCATGTCGTGCCAGAGCAGGCCGAGCATGCGCATGGCGGTGTCGGGCTGGTCGGCGTATTTCAGCAGCAGGTCGCGGAAGCTGTCGCTCGGCAGCAGCTTCACGTCTTCGGCGAACATGGTGAACAGGCAGCGCATCAGGAACTGCGCGACCGCCTCGGCGCGGTGGCCGGCCGCTTCCAGGCTACGCGCCAGGGTGGCGAGCCGCGCGGCAATCTCGCGGGTGACGCGGGCGGATTCGCGACTGGGGTCGAGCGCGAGCGGGTCGGTCCAGAGGGTGCGCAGGCGCGCGCGGATCTTTTCCTCGCGCAGCTCGTCGAGCGCGATGCGGTGGCTGCGCGGGTCGGGCAACGGCGTGTAGGTGGCGCCGGAGCGGCTGAACTCCGCATACAGCTCGATGCGGTTGCCCACATCCACCACCAGCAGGAACGGCGGGCGGCCCTCGCTGGCCGGCAGCGCGCGGGCGTACTGCTCGGCCTGGCTGCGTGCGCGCAGCATCGCGTCGTCGAAGCCCTTGGTGTGGGTGGGTGCCTTGAGCTTCTTCGCTTCGAGCACGAAGCAGCCGCGCTTGTACAAGTCGATGCGTCCGGCCGAGCTGCTGCCGTCGCCGTGACTGAAGGTGACCGGCCGCTCGAACATGTATTGCTGCTCGGCATCCGGGTGCGGCGCTTCCACGTCGAGCAGCCGGCACAGGTCCAGCGCGAAGCTCTGCGCGGTGGACAGCTCCGAGGCGGTGACGCCGCGCCATTTGGCGATGAAGGCGTCGGCGGCTTCCATGCGGGTGGTCGTCATGAGTGCTTCACCGCGACGGCGAGTAGGTGTTCCACGATCATTCCTTTCGATAGCCCCGCCGCCGAGGATATCCGGTTCCACGCCCTGCCCTCACTTCGCCGTCTGCGCCGCCGCGTGCAAAAGCTCAGGCCGAACCCGGCCGCCACTTGCCGGCCGCGGCCACGCGCTTGGCCGGCGCGCTCTTGCGCGTGGCCGGTGCGCAGGTGCCGCCGGACTGGCTGCAGCAGTGATCGGTGAGGTAGCCGACCAGCTCGTCCATCGTCTCGATCACCGGCGCGTAGTAGATGAAGC
>JBDZVF010000078.1:0-17385 GCA_040255575.1 Pseudomonadota bacterium
TGGACTGAAGATCTGCGCGCTGGCCGTGCTCATCGTCGGCGTCGCGGCTGTGCTCGCATGGCGTACGGCGATTGCCGTACGACCGGCGATGGGGAGCGCGGTTGAGCAAGTCATCCCTTTCAGCCATCAGCATCACGTGGGCGATGACGGCATCGACTGCCGCTTCTGTCACGCAACCGTGGAAACCCAGGCCTTTGCGGGCATTCCACCGTTGTCCACGTGCATGAGCTGTCACTCGCAGATCTTTTCCGACGCGCCGCTGCTCGCGCCTTTGCGCGCCGCCTTTGCCGGCCGCGGAACGCTGCGCTGGGCGCGCGTTCATGATCTGCCGGACTTCGTCTACTTCGACCATTCGATTCACATCAACAAGGGCGTGGGCTGTTCCTCCTGTCACGGACCGGTTGATCGCATGCCGCTCACGCAACGTGTCGCCTCACTGCGCATGCAGTGGTGCCTGGACTGCCATCGCGCGCCGGAGCGGGTGTTGCGTCCCAGGGAGGAAATCTTCGATCTGCACTGGCAGCCCCCGGCGAACCAGCTGGAGCGCGGGCGCGCGTTGCGAGCGCAATACCATCTGCAACCCACGGAGCTTCTGACCGCATGCTCGACGTGCCACCGCTGATCGATCGGCGCGCGTTCATGAAGCTCATGAGCGCGGCGCTGGCCCTGAGTGGCGCCGCCTGCTCGCGAAAACCCCTCGAGCCCATCGTGCCGTATGCCCGCGCGCCCGAGATGCAACATGGCGAGGCGGCGCTTTTCTTCGCGACCGCGCTGACCCGCGGTGGCTACGCGCACGGCGTGCTGGTGGAGTCGCATCAAGGGCGTCCCACCAAGATCGAAGGCAACCCGTTTCATCCGGCCAGTCTCGGTTCGACCGGGCCTCTGGAGCAGGGCAGAGTGCTCGAGCTCTGGGATCCGGACCGATCGCGCGCGGTGCTGATGCACGAGACCGTGTCGAGCCTGCAAACGCTGCAGGCGGAGCTGGGTGCGCGTCTGGCTGTGCTGAAGAAGATGCAGGGCGCCGGTCTGCACGTGCTGACCGGTGCGATGAGCTCGCCGACCTTTCAGCGGCAGTGGCAAGGCGTGCGCGCGATGTATCCCGATGCGCGGCTTCACCATTACGAGCCGGTGAGTCGGGATTCGGTGCATGCCGGTGCACGCGAGGCGTTCGGGCGCGCGCTGGAGCCGATCTTTCATTTCGACCGCGCACGAATCGTGGTTGCGCTGGATGCGGACTTTCTCGGCAGCTTGCCGGGACACGTTCGGTACGCGCGAGATTTCGCCAGCCAGCGACGCCCTGAGTCGGTGCCGGCGGCACGCATGAGTCGGCTGTATGCGGCTGAGTGCATGCCGACGATCACCGGCGCCGCCGCGGATGAACGCAGGGCTACGCGTGCCGGCGACATTGAGGCGCTTGCCAGGCAGATCGAATCGGCACTCTCGTTCCGAAGCCGAAGCTCAGACCGCTGGATCGCCGCGGCGGTGAGCGATCTATCGGTGCATCGCGGGGAATCGCTTGTTGTCGTTGGGGAAGGGCAACCGCCTGCGGTTCACGCGATCGCCCATCGCATCAATCAGCAACTGGGGAACGTGGGTCGCACGGTTGATTTCATTGTTCCGCCCATAGGTGATCCGTCCGATGGCGATTCGTTCGCCGATCTCGTGAGGGCGATGCAAGCGGGACAGATAGACACGCTGCTGATCCTCGACTCCAACCCCGTGTATGACGCGCCGATCGATCTCGGTTTTGGCGCCGCGCTCTCACGCGTGAAACTCTCGCTTCACGCGGGGCTGTATGTGGACGAGACCGCCCGCGCGGTGCGCTGGCACGTGCCACTCGCGCATGAGCTCGAGCAATGGAGTGATGCGCGAGCATTTGATGGCACTGTCACGATCCAGCAACCGCTCATTGCTCCACTGTACGGTGGGCATGACCGGCACGAGGTTCTTTCGCTGCTGACGCCTGGCGCAGAGCTTCGAGGCTATTCCGGAGTGCGGGAAACATGGCAGGCAGAGTTTGGAGTCGACGCCTTCGAGTCACGATGGCAGGAGTCTCTGCGCAGTGGCGTCGTAGCCGGCACGGCGGCGGCGTTCGAATCATTATCCTCGCTTGAAGCGCGACCCGCGACGCGCGGGGCGGTTGCACGATCTCCAGAGAGCAACGAGCTGGAGCTGCACTTCGCGCCCGATCCTACTGTGTGGGACGGTCGGTATGCGAACGTCGCGTGGCTTCAAGAGTTGCCGAAGCCGCTTACGCAGCTGACGTGGGATAACGCAGCCTTCATGAGCCTTCGCATGGCTCAATCGCTGAAGGTTACGAACGAGGACGTCGTCGAAATCGCCGTCGGCGATCGAACGGTCGAAGCGCCGGTATGGATCGTTCCAGGTCACGCGGATCGCGCCGTGACCTTGCACCTTGGCGGAGGCCGACGAAGCTGCGGGGAAGTGGGGGAGCGTCGCGGCGTCGATGCGTACGCGCTGCGTACGCTGGCGGCGCCTTGCTTCTTGTCGGGCATGCGCATCCAGTCGGTGGGGAAGCGGTTTCCGCTCGCGACCGTGCAGCCGCATCATCGAATGGAAGGCCGCGAACCGGTGCGCACCGTCTCTGTGCGCGAGCTCGCGCGCAATCCGCACGCTGCAAAACGCGATTCGGATGCTCGCCATCCCTCGCTCTATCCGGATTACCAATACAACGGCCATGCGTGGGGGATGAGCATCGACCTCAACGCCTGCATCGGCTGTGGGGCGTGCACCATTGCTTGCCAGGCCGAGAACAACATTCCGACCGTGGGGAAGGAAGAAGTTCGACGGGGCCGCGAGATGCACTGGATTCGGGTGGACCGTTACGAAGCGGGTGCTTTGGACGCGCCGCGAACCGCCTTCCAGCCTGTGCCTTGCATGCAGTGTGAGCGGGCGCCCTGCGAGGTGGTGTGCCCGGTAGAAGCCTCCGTTCACGATGCCGAAGGCATCAACGTGCAGGTGTACAACCGCTGTGTCGGCACGCGTTTCTGCTCGAACAATTGCCCCTACAAAGTGAGGCGCTTCAATTTCCTCTCGTACGTTCGCGACGAGCCGAGCCTGAACGCGCAGCGTAATCCCGAGGTGACGGTGCGGATGCGCGGCGTCATGGAGAAGTGCAACTACTGTCTCCAGCGCATCGTGAGGGCGCGCATCGCTTCAGAGCGTGAGAATCGGCCGATTCAGGATGGCGAGGTGCTCACCGCTTGCCAGGCCGCATGCCCCACCCAGGCGATCGTGTTCGGGGATCTCAATGATCCAAAGAGCGCCGTGCGGGAGGCGAAGAACTCCCCGCGCGATTACGTTCTGTTGGGCGAGCTCAACACGCGGCCGCGCACGAGCTATCTCGCGAAGGTCACGAACCCTCATGACGAGAGCACCGAATCATGAGTGCCGAGGCCGCGGGCGTTGTGCGCGGGGCGGGCAGCACGGCGCCGGTTCTCGCCGGGCGATATTCGTATGGCTCGATCACAGACAAGATCGCGGACATCGTGCTCGAGCATCGCTCGGGGCCCGCGTTCTGGATCGCGCTCGGTATCGCGGCGGCCTTCACGCTCCTGTTTCTCGTTGCGGTCACTTACCTGTTCGTGACCGGTGTGGGCATCTGGGGTGTCGATCAGCCGGTGGCGTGGGCATTCGCGCTCACCAATTTCGTGTGGTGGGTCGGGATAGGGCATGCGGGCACGTTCATCTCGGCGATCCTCCTGCTCGTGCGGCAGAAGTGGCGCACTTCCATCAATCGATTCGCGGAAGCGATGACGATCTTCGCGGTCGCCATGGCCGGGCTCATGCCGATCCTGCACCTCGGGCGGCCGTGGTTTTTCTACTGGCTCATTCCGTATCCCGACGTGATGAATGTGTGGCCGCAATGGCGCAGCCCGCTCGTCTGGGACATTTTCGCGATCTCGACCTACATCATCGTGTCGATTCTGTTCTGGTACATGGGGCTGATGCCGGATCTTGCGACCCTGCGCGATCGGGCGCGCAAGCGATGGCAGCAGGTTACCTATGGCCTGCTCGCGCTCGGGTGGCGGGGGGAAGCGCGGCATTGGCAGCGGTTCGACAGCGCATATCTCTTGATGGCGGGGCTTGCGACGCCGCTCGTCATCTCCGTGCACAGCGTCGTGTCGCTCGATTTTGCGATCGGCAATGTGCCGGGCTGGCACTCCACCATCTTTCCGCCGTACTTCGTCGCGGGGGCGCTGTTCTCGGGTTTTGCGATGGCGCTCACCATTGCGATCCCGATGCGATCGATCTTTTCGCTGCAGGATTTCATCACCCCGAAGCACCTGTCGAACATGGCGAAGGTGATGCTCGCCTGCGGGCTGATTGTCACTTACAGCTACGCGGTGGAGCTGTTCGATGCGGCCTACGGTGATGATCCTTACGAGAAATTTGCGATGACCAATCGCATGTTCGGGCCGTACGGCTGGATCTACTGGACGGTGCTCCTCTGCAACGTCGCCATCCCACAGCTCATCTGGTCGGGTCGCGTTCGAAACAGTCCCGGTGCGCTGCTCGCCATCGCGATCGTCATCAACATCGGCATGTGGCTCGAGCGTTTCATGATCATCGTCGTGAGCCTGCATCGGGATTTCCTGCCGTCCAGCTGGGGCTCGTTCGTGCCGACGTTCTGGGACTGGGCGACGCTTTTCGGGTCGCTGGGCACGTTCGCGCTGTTCTTTCTGCTGTTCGTGCGGTTCCTGCCGGCGATCTCGATGTCGGAGATGCGGCGTCTCAATGAAGAGGCACGGGGGATCGATCGGTGAGCGCGGCGTGCTACGGCGTGATGGCGGAGTTCGGCAGCGCGGAGGCGTTGCTCTCCGCTGTGCGCGCCGCGCGGGAGTCGGGTTATCGTCGGCTGGAGGCGTACACGCCGTTTTCGGTGGAGGGCCTCGCTGAGGCGCTGGAGCTACCGCCCAGCCGCATCCCGCTCATTACCCTGATCGGCGGCATCGTGGGTGGGGCGGGGGCGTTCTTTCTGCAGTGGTACACGGCGGTCATCGACTACCCGATCAATTCGGGAGGGCGGCCGCTCAACAGCTGGCCGATGTTCATTCCTGCGACTTTCGAGCTCGCCGTGCTGGGCGCGGCGCTCGCGGCGTTCGGCGGGTTGCTGGTGTTGAATGGGCTGCCGCGATTACGACACTCCGTTTTCGATACGCCGGACTTCGATATGGCGTCACGGAATCGGTTCTTTTTGTGTGTGCGCAGTAGTGATGCGCAGTTTGATGTCGCGCGCACGAGCGAGTGGCTGCGGGAGCTTGGGCCGCTGCGCGTTGTGACCACGCCGGCGGAGGCGCACGGATGAGCAGGGTGCGCATCAGCGGGGACGGCGCCACGGGCGAGCCGGCCCACTGCGGGCGTGGGGAGACGCCGGGCATGAGGAGGGCGCTTGTTTATGCGGCGCTCGCGCTGCTTGGTGTCTCGCTGGCGGCATGCGAGAACGGCGCACAGAACATGTATGACCAGGCGAAGTACAAACCGCAGGCCGCGAGCGATCTCTGGCCCGACGGCCGAGCAGCCCGACCGCTGCAGACCGGAACGGTCGCGTTCAGCGGCGGCGATCTGGCCGATTCGAGCAGCGGCCGCGTCGTTTCCGCTCGCGGATCGCGATCTGCTGCGGGGGGCGGAGGTTCGGTCGACGGCGCGCGGGTGGGCATGTATTCGCCTGCCGCGTTAGCGCGCGGGCGACAACGTTACGACATCTACTGCGTGCCGTGTCATGGCATGGTCGGCGATGGCAATGGCTACATCACGCAGCGGGGATTCCCGCATCCACCCACGTTCCACAGCGAAAAGCTTCGTGACGCAGCGGACCAGTATCTCTTCGATGTGATGACCCGCGGCTACGGCGCGATGTACCCCTATGCCGACCGAATCACGCCCGCAGATCGTTGGGCAATCGTGGGCTACGTGCGCGCGCTCCAACGTTCGCAGAACGCAAGCCTGGATGACCTCCCAACTTCCGAGCGTGGCCCGCTGTCGCTGGCGCCCGGCCGGTCGATCAAGCCGGGCGAGGCGCCACAACCTGAACGGTCGACGCAACCTGAACAGCGCGCGCCAGTTCGACAGTCGACAGGGCCTGAGCCGTCGCCGGTGGCCAAATGACTCCGGAGCTGCAAGCACCTGCAAGCTTCGCGCACGTGGCGCGCGCCGTGCGCCGGCGGCACTGGGCGCTCGGCGTCGGCATTTGCGCAGTCGCCGGCTGCCTCATTGGAATCTGGCAGAACCCGCGGCCGATGCTCGCTGCGTATCTCGTCGCCTGGGTCTATTTCGTCGGCCTGTCGCTGGGCGCTCTCGCAGCGCTGATGGTCCATCACCTCACGGGCGGCGACTGGGGTCGCCCGGTGCGACGGTACTTCGAGGCAATGCTGGGGCCGCTGCCGATTCTCGCCGTGCTCTTCTTGCCGCTGGCGCTCGATCTTCGCAACCTTTTCGACTGGGCACGCGAAACGGGTCAGGGTTATTTGAGCGTCACCCTCTTCCTCATCCGGGCGGCGATCTTCCTGGCACTGTGGCTGCTGTTCGCGCGCGGCCTCACGCGCGCAGCGAGAGATCAGAAGCGCGCCATCGCGATCAGCGCCGCCGGTCTCGCGGTCTATCTGATAACGGTGACGCTCGCGGCAACCGACTGGATCGCGTCGCTCACTGCGCACTGGGCGTCCACGAATCTGGGCCTGATCGTCGTCGCAGAACAAGGGCTGGGCGCGCTGGCCTTCGCCACCGCGGCGGCGGTGTGGCTGACGCTCTCGCATCAGCCGGCGGATGGATCCATCGAACGGTGGAAAGTGACACCAGAGAGGGGCAACGATCTCGGCAATCTTCTGCTCACTTTCGTGATGACCTGGATGTATCTGGCGTTCGTCCAGCTGCTCATCATCTGGGCGGAGGACCTGCCGCATGAGACCTCCTGGTACCTGCCGCGGCTGAACGGCGGTGGGCGTTATCTCGGGCTTGCTGTGATGGTCGCGCAGTTCGCGATTCCCTTCGTGCTGCTGCTGTTCCGGCGCGTGAAGCGGGATGTTCGAGCATTGCTCGCGCTGAGCCTGTGGCTGGTGCTCACGAATCTGCTCGATGCGGCGTGGATGATTCTGCCGTCTGTCTCTGGCTCAGAAAGCGCTGGAAGTGCCGGAAGCGCTTGGATCATGGCGGCGCTCGTGGTTCTAGCCACGCTGGGAGTGGGCGGGATGTGGCTCTTCTTTGTCGCGCGCGATCTGGCGGAGCGTCCAACGTTCGCGCACGCGGCGCTCGATCTGCCCGCAGGCGATACCACAGTGGAGGTGGGCACTCATGGGTGAAGGCGAAGGGCTTCGGGAGCGTTCGATCGACGCTCGTGGCGTGTTGATCGGATTCGGAGCGATCGTCGCGAGCGTGGTGGTGGCGGTGCTCGCGGCGCGGGCGCTGCTGTGGGCCGCTGGTGGGGTACCAGCGTCCGATGGCGCTTCGGCCGCCGGGCTGTCGGCCGCCGATGCGTCCGCCGCCGGGCGATCAAGCGCCGGCGCGTCAAGCACCGTGCCCTCAAGCACCCGGCCATCAAGCACCGGGCCATCAAGCACCAGGCCATCAAGCACCGCGCCATCAGCCACTGGTGGAGCGGCCTCAGCCGGAGGATCAACCCGGATGCCGGGCGGACCGTTCACGCGAGCATCGGGACCGCCGCTCGAAACGACTCCTCGCCAGGCGCTGCAGCGCTATCGCGCCGAGCAACGAAGGAAGCTCGAGGGCTATCACCTCGTAGATGAGAAAGCCGGCATCGTGCAGATTCCGATCGAGCGCGCCATGGCGCTGCTGGCCGAGGAGCACGCCGCCGAAGCCGCGAGCAAGCGAGGGCCGCAATGAGGTCTTCTGCGCGAGCCAACGCAACACCCGCTGCGCCAGCCAGTGCCATAGCAGCTGCGCGAGCGCGTACGCGAGCTGCGAGGGGCGTGGCGACCGCCACGGCTAGTGAAACTGCGAAAGCCACAGCGGCGGAGGCGGCTGCGCGCTTGAAGCGTTTGGCGCTGTATCTGGCGCTCGCGCTGATGTCAGCGCTCGCGCACGGCGCCACCCCAGCTCAGCTCGCTCGCGAAGTCGGCGTAGAACAGCATCCCGGCCGCCAACTCCCTCTTGGCACAACCCTTCGCGACCCGAGTGGCGACACAATTCCGTTGGGCACCTTCTTCGGCGCTCGCCCGGTCGTGCTCACATTCGTCTATTACCAATGCCCCAACCTCTGCAACCTTACGCTCACAAACCTCGTCCGCAGCCTCGGGCACATCGACCTCACCGCTGGCCGCGACTACGACGTCATCGCAATCAGCATCGACCCGAGAGAGAACTCGCAATTGGCGGCAGCAAAGCAGGCCGCCTACGTGCAGCAGTACAAGGCCGGCAGAGCGGAGTGCGCGAACTGCGCAAAGGGTTGGCATTTCCTTACGGCCGAGGCCTCCCATAGTGCAGCTCTCGCACGCGCAGCCGGCATCCGCTATTTCTACGACCCAGCCCAAGACCAATACGCGCATCCGGCCGCCGCGCTAGTGATAACGCCGCACGGCCGCGTCGCGCGCTACTTCAACGGCATCGAGTTCCCACCGCCCGAGCTGCGATGGGCATTAATCGAGGCGAAAGGTGAGCGCACAGCAGGCCTCGCCGATCAATTCTGGCTGCTCTGCTACCACTATGAAGCCCTCGTCGGTCGTTACACGGGCCTTGTACAAATTGCAGTACGCCTGCTCGCAATCGCGACAGTGCTGGGCCTCGGCTTCCTGATCTTTCGCCTCGCACGCGTGCCATGAGAGAGCTGTTCGCATGGCACGTAGGCGCATCACCGTATGCGCATCGCGTGGATGTGCTCTTCTGGACCCTGACAGGAATCACCGGAGCCGTCGCGCTTGGCGTCATCACCGTAATGGCCGTGTTCGCGATTCGCTACCGGCGCGAAGCGGTGATGGCTCGCGGCCCCATCGACGAACCGCCGGTCACCGGCAAGCGCTGGGTCGAGATCTGCTGGATCGTCATTCCACTACTCATCTTTCTCGCAGTTTACGTCTGGGGCGCCAATCTGTACTTCCAGTACGCGAGTCCGCCCGCGAAAACTCTCGAAGTCTACGTGCTCGCGAAACAGTGGATGTGGAAAGTGGAGCACGGCAACGGACGACGGGAGATCAATGAGCTTCACGTTCCGCGCGGCCAGGCCATCAAGCTCGTAATGACGTCGCAGGACGTGATTCACAGCTTCTACGTCCCGGCCTTTCGCGTGAAGCGTGATGTTCTGCCCGGCCGCTACGCCGTGCTCTGGTTCAGGCCCACTCGATCCGGCGTCTACCATCTCTTCTGTGCGGAGTACTGCGGCACCGACCATTCACGCATGGGCGGCCGAATCCTCGTGATGGAGCCCGAAGACTTCGGGCGGTGGGTGAGCAGCGGCGCGCCGACAGCAACCCTGGCGGCCGCTGGCGAAGAGAAATTCCGGGCGTTCGGCTGCGGCGGTTGCCACGGTGAAAACGCAACAGTCCACGCGCCGTCTCTCGCAGGCATCTTCGGCCACGACGTGCCCCTTGCGACCGGCCAGTTCGCGCACGTGGACGAGCGCTACATACGCGACTCGATACTGATGCCGAGCCGGGACATCGCCGCCGGCTATCCCGACGTCATGCCTTCATTCACCGGCCGTGTGAGCGAAGAAGACATCCTTGATCTCATCGCCTATGTGAAGTCGTTGGCCAGCGCCCCCTCCGCGCGCGGAGATATTCGATGAACGCGACGTCCGTCAGCTCGCCCCCCGCGCCGGAAGGTGTGCCCACCGGCGACGCTCGCCCGATTGAGCAGAGCTATCTCGGGGCGGGATCGAGCCTGTGGTCCTGGCTCACGACCGTCGATCACAAGCGCATCGCCATTCTGTACGCCGTCGCGATCACCGCGTTCTTCTTCCTGGGAGGCGCGGCGGCGACGCTCATGAGAGTGGAGCTCGTCACGCCGAGAGGGGATCTCGTTTCCGCGGAAACGTACAACAAGCTCTTCACGGCACACGGCATGATCATGGTGTGGTTCTTCCTCATCCCATCGATTCCGACGACCTTCGGCAATTTCCTCATTCCACTGATGATCGGCGCGCGGGATCTCGCGTTTCCGCGTCTGAACCTCATGTCCTGGTATGTCTACATCGCCGGCGCCTGCATCACCGTGGCCGCGCTCATCGCAGGAGGCGTCGACACCGGCTGGACGTTCTACACGCCGTTCTCGACGATGTTCTCCTCGAGCTACGTGATTCTGGCTATCGCCGGAGTCTTCGTCGTCGGGTTCTCGTCCATCCTCACCGGCCTCAATTTCATCGTGACCGTGCATCGACTACGCGCGCCAGGCATGACGTGGTTTCGCCTGCCGTTGTTCGTGTGGGCAATCTACGCAACGAGCGTCATTCTGGTGCTGGCCACTCCCGTGCTGGCGATGACACTCGTGTTGCTACTGGTGGAGCGCGTGCTCGGCATCGGCATCTTCGACCCGGCGCTTGGCGGAGATCCGCTGCTGTTCCAGCATCTTTTCTGGTTCTATTCGCATCCGGCCGTGTACATCATGGTGCTGCCGGCGATGGGCGTGGCGAGCGAGGTCATCACCTGCTTCGCGCACAAGCCCGTGTTTGGCTATCGCATGATGGCCTACGCGATTCTCGCGATCGCGACCATCGGGTTCCTGGTGTGGGGTCACCACATGTTCGTCTCCGGGCAATCGGTGTATGCCGGCGCGACGTTCTCGCTGCTGTCGTATCTCGTCGCGATCCCGTCGGCGATCAAGGTCTTCAACTGGACGGCCACGCTGTACAAGGGCTCCATCACGTTCGAGGCCCCCATGCTGTATGCGCTGGGCTTCGTCGGGCTCTTCATGCTGGGTGGACTGACCGGATTGTTCGTGGCCGCGCTCGCGCTGGACGTTCACCTCACCGACACGTATTTCGTGGTCGCGCACTTCCACTACATCATGGTGGGAGGGTCGGTGATGGCGTACTTCGCGGCGATTCATTACTGGTGGCCGAAGATCACCGGGCGCTGCTACTCCGAGGGGTGGGCGCGATTCGCGGCGGTCATCATCTTCGTGGGTTTCAACCTCACGTTCTTCCCGCAATTCCTGCTGGGTGCGGGTGGAATGCCGCGCCGTTATCACGAATATGCGCCGGAGTTTCAGCTCTTGAACGTGCTGTCGTCCGCGGGTGCGTCCATTCTCGCGGCGGGCTACCTCCTGCCCTTGTTGTATTTGCCCTGGTCGCTCCGATTCGGCGCACGCGCGTCCGGCAACCCTTGGGATGCCAGGGGGCTCGAGTGGCAAACGGCGTCGCCGCCGCCGGTGGAGAACTTCGAAACGCCTCCGGTCGTCCCGGAGCGGCCCTATGACTATCGGCCGCAAGCCGCCGCTGCGGAGGGTGGGGCATGAGCACGCACGCGACCGCCGAGGCTACTGAGCTGGACGAGGGCGAGACCGCCACGTTCGGCATGTGGGTCTTCCTGGCGACGGAAGTGCTGTTTTTCGGGGTGCTTTTCTTCGCCTACGTGATGACCCGCCTGCGTTATCCGGAGGAGTTTGCTTCAGCGGGCCGGCACACTGACTTGACTCTTGGAAGCATCAACACCGGAGTACTGCTCACCAGCAGTCTGGCGATCGCACTGGCGGTCAGGAGCGTCTCGCTCGGCGCTGCGCGGGCGGGTGCGTGGCTCCTGGTTGCGACGCTTGCACTCGGCGCGGTCTTTCTCGGGCTGAAGTCACTCGAGTACTGGCACGACTATACGGAGCATCTGGTCCCGTGGCTGGACTTCGCCTTTGCGCCGCCGGAGCGGAACGGCGCCAAGTTGTTCTTCTACCTGTATTTCGTGATGACGGGCGCGCATGCCGTTCATCTCATCATCGGGCTCAGTCTTGTTGGGTTCATGCTGGTGCGGCTGTGGCGCGGGCGCATTGATGCGGCTTCGGTGGCGCCGCTCGAAGTCACCGCACTCTATTGGCATCTGGTCGATATCATCTGGATCTTCTTGTACCCGTTGCTGTACTTGGTGTCCCGGACATGAAGGCGGCGAGTCTGCGCATCTATATTGGGACGTGGGTCGCGCTCATGGTGCTCTTTGCGCTGACTCTTGCGAGCTCGTTCGTTCCTCTGCACGGCTTCAACACCGCGGTGAATGTGGCCATCGCGGTGGCCAAGGCGGCTCTGGTCGCGCTCATCTTCATGCGGTTGCGCACGAGCACGGCGCTCGTGCGGCTGGCCGCTGTCGCGGGCCTCGCGTGGCTGCTGATCCTGATCGGTCTGAGCCTCACGGATTTTCTGAGCCGCTACTAGCTGAGAGAGCCGCCAGTGTCTGAGCGGCCAGTCGCCGAGCGGCCGCCCGCTGATGTAACGGTCGCCGAACCAGCACCGGTCGAGTGGCCGTCGCCCGAGCCGTTACGCGCCAAGCCTCCACTACCCGAGTCATTACCGGAGCCGTTACCGGCGGAACTTCGCCTCCCGGAGCCGTTACCCGCCGCTTCACCGGCATCAGCGATCTTGCGCACGCGCACCGGAATCGACTTCGAAGCCGGCACCTTGCTCTCCTTCGCGTGATGCCAGAGCGGTACGAGCGGATTGCACTCGGGGTAGTACGCAGCCAGGCATCCGCGGGGGATGTCATAGGGCTTCACCCTCAACCCCGAGACTTCCCGCATCCGATCATCCGCCACCGTAGTAACCGCAACGACATCATCAGGATGAAATCCGTGACTCTCCATATCCCCCTCATTCATGAAAAGCACGCTGCGCGTACCGTGCACGCCACGAAACCGATCGTCGAACCCGTAGATGGTCGTGTTGAACTGATCGTTACTGCGCAGGGTCATGAGACGCAGCACGCCTTCATGAGGCGCCACCATGTCCGGGTCGGCATCGAGCGCGCTCGGCACGATGAAGTTCGCCTTGCCGCTTTCCGTCTTCCAGATCCGCAGGCGCGGCGGTAGCGGGCGGTGGAATCCGCCGGGGGTGAAAAGCCGCTCATTGAAGTTCGCGAAGATATCCGGGTACGTCTGCTCGATCGCGTCACGGATGCGTGCATAGTCCTTCACCCAACCGCTCCAGTTCAGGCGCGGGTTCGGCGGCAGCAGGCGCTGGGCGATGCCCGCGATGATGGCGGGCTCCGATCGCAGCTGCGGGCTCGCGGGCTCCGCAAACCCGCGCGAGCCGTGCATGCAACCGGTGCTGTCTTCGACGGAGACCGCTTGCGGAATACCGTCCTGGCGATCGATCTCGAGACGCCCCAGGCAGGGCAGCAGGAAGGCGACTTCCCCGTGGATGAGGTGGCTGCGATTGAGTTTCGTCGCGATATTCACAGTGAGCCGCTGGGAGCGCCACGCCGGCTCGATTCGGCTCGTATCGGGAACCGCACGAATGAAATTGCCGCCGAGACTGACGAACGCCTTCACCGTACCGTTCAAGATGCCGGCGCAGGCATCCACCGTGGTCAACCCTTTCTCGCGGGGTGGCTCGAACTGATAGAGCTTTTTCAGCTTGTCGAGCGGCGCAAGCTCCGGCTTTTCCGTGATCCCAACGGTGCGCTGGCCCTGCACGTTCGAATGTCCCCGCACCGGGCAGATACCCGCGCCGGTCTTTCCGATGTTGCCGCGGAGAAAGAGCAGGTTGGTGAGCAGCTGCACCGTTTCGACGCCATTGCGGTGCTGGGTCAGCCCCATGCCGTACACCGCGATCACCGCCTTCGCCCGCGCATACTCATCCGCTGCTTCCTGCAAGGTCGCGCGGCTCAGGTCGCAGCCGCGTTCAATCGCATCCCACGGGCAAGCCCGCACATAGGCCGCGAACTGTTCAAAACCCTGCGTGTGGTCTGCGATGAACGCGGCATCGAGAACACGCTGGCCGTCGATGCGTAGCGCCTCGTCATCGGCCTCGATCAAGGCCTTGCACATGCCAACTATCGCCGCCGCGTCACCTCCGATACGCAGCTGGTGATACTGGGTGCTGATCGTGGTTTCGGCCGGGGTGAGCATTTCCTTCGGCGACTGGGGGTTCGCGAAGCTGACGAGCCCCGGCTCCCGAATCGGGTTGAACGTCACGATGGGAACGCCGCGCCGTCGCGCATCCTGCAGGTGATGCAGCATGCGGGGCGAGTTACTGCCCACGTTTTGCCCGAAGAAGAAGATGCAGTCTGCAGCTTCGAAGTCATCGAGCGTCACGGTGCCCACGCCGATACCAATAGTCTTTGGGAGCGCCACGGACGTGCTCTCGTGGCACATGTTCGAGCTGTCCGGCAGATTGTTCGTGCCGTATGCGCGCGCCATGAGCTGGTATAGATAAGACGCTTCGAGGGAGGCACGCCCCGATGCGTAGAACACGACGCTCTTCGGATCCATCCGCCGCAGCTCGTCCGCAATTTCCTGATAGGCGGACTCCCAGCTCACTTCCACATACTGATCGGTAGCCGGGTCCCAGCGCATCGGTGCCGTGAGGCGACCGTGCTCTTCCAGGTCGTGATCGCTCCAGCTTTCCAGCTCTGTGAGCGTGTGTTCCAGAAAGAAGGCAGGCGTCGTGCGCCGCTGCGTGATCTCCCACGCAGTGGCTTTCGCGCCATTCTCACAGAACTCCGCCGGATGCGGATGCGCTGGCTTGGCCCACGCGCAGCTCACACATGCGTAGCCATCGGGCTTGTTCTGATGGCTGAGGAGGCGAATGCCCTGCCAGGCGACGTGCTCCCGAACCAACACTGAGGTGAGCGACTTCAGCGAACCCCAGCCGCCGGCCGGGTGGTCGTAGGCGTCTGTGTGTTCATGATCGAACGGCTGTTCCCGTACGGTGTCGGGGCCGATCGAAGCTTCCCGGTCTGTCATGGCATCCACTCCTGCACATGCTTGCGTGCGAGCATGACGATCGAGCAGCAACCGTTATGCCGCGGAACAGCGATTGCTGCCGCGGTGGTATGGCACAGACCGTCAGCGATTTCCTGATCGAGCGCTTACGCGAAGTGGGCGTGCGTCGCATTTTTGGTTACCCCGGGGATGGCATCGGCGGCGTGATCGGCGCGCTCCGACGCGCTCGTGATCACGTCGAGTTCATCCAGGTGCGGCACGAAGAGATGGCCGCGTTCATGGCGTGTGCGCACGCCAAGTTCACGGGCGAGATTGGCGTGTGCCTCGCCACCTCCGGGCCGGGCGCGATACACCTCTTGAACGGGCTCTACGATGCGAAGCTCGACCACCAACCCGTGTTGGCCATCGTGGGTCAGCAGGCGCGGGCAGCATTGGGAGGCCACTATCAGCAGGAAGTGAATCTCACCCGCCTGTTTGCCGACGTTTGCAGCTATGTGCACATGGCAACGGTACCGTCACAGATGCGCCATCTCGTGGATCGCGCCGTTCGCATCGCGCGCGCTGAGCGCACGCCGACCGCTATCGTCCTTCCCAATGACTTGCAGGATCTTGAAGCAGAAGCCCCCGCGAGAGAGCACGGCACCGTGCATTCGGGCGCCGGCTATTCGCCCGCGCGCGTCGTTCCGAGAGGGGAAGATCTGGAGCGCGCCGCAAGCGTGCTGAATGAAGGAAAGAAAGTCGCGATGCTCGTTGGCGCTGGCGCGTTGAACGCGCGCGCCGAGGTGCTGGACGTTGCGAATCGCCTCGGTGCAGGCGTCGCCAAGGCTCTGCTCGGCAAAGCTGTCGTGCCCGATACGTACGGCTTCGTGACCGGCTGCATCGGATTGCTCGGCACGAAGCCAAGCTATCGGATGATGCTCGAATGCGACACGCTGCTGATGGTCGGCTCCGCCTTCCCGTACTCGGAGTTTCTGCCGAAGGAGGGCTCGGCGCGCGGCGTGCAGATCGATATCGATGCACGCATGCTGTCGATTCGTTACCCCATGGAGGTCGCCCTCGTAGGCGATAGCGCGGCGACTCTGCGGCTGCTGGCTCCGCTCCTGAAGCAGAAGACCGACCGAAGTTGGCGGGAGAGTATCGAGAAGCAGGTGCAGGACTGGTGGAAGCAGCTCGAGGCGCGCGCGATGGTCACGGCGCAGCCCGTGAATCCGCAGCGAGTCTTCTGGGAGCTGTCCGAGAAGCTGCCGGCCGGCGCCATTCTCACGTGCGATTCCGGCTCGGCTGCGAACTGGTACGGGCGAGACGTGCGCTTCCGTGAGGATACGGAGGGCTCGTTGTCCGGTGGGCTCGCCACCATGGGGCCCGCGGTGCCGTACGCTATCGCTGCGAAGTTCGCCTATCCGCACCGCCCGGTCATCGCACTCGCTGGTGACGGCGCCATGCAGATGAATGGGATGGCGGAGCTGATCACCATCGCAAAATATTGGCGCACATGGAAAGACCCGCGCCTCATCGTGATGGTGTTGAACAATAGGGATCTGAATGAGGTCACATGGGAGGAGCGCGCGATGACGGGGGACCCGAAGTTCGAAGGTTCTCAGAACCTGCCGGACGTGCGGTACTCGAAGTTCGCGCAGCTCATCGGCCTGAACGGGCTATTTGTGTCGGATCCTCGGGAGCTTGCGAGCGCGTGGGCGAATGCCTTCACGGCAGACAAGCCCACGGTGCTCGAGGTGATGAGTGATCCGAACGTGCCGCCGCTGCCGCCCCACGTGACATGGAAACAGGCGAAGGCGTATGCGTCGGCCATCCTGAAAGGTGATCCAGATGCCGCAGGTGTCGTACGCGCGACCATCAAAGAGCTCTTCCCCTGACATCGCGGTAGAACGAGACGCGGTCGCGCCCATCGAAGCGATCACGGTTCGCGCCTTCACGGTTCCCACCGATGCGCCCGAGTCGGATGGCACGCTGGAGTGGCACTCGACCACGCTGGTGCTGGTGGTCATTACGGCGGCGGGTGAGCACGGCCTGGGCTTCACCTACGCGAACGCCGCCACGGCGCGTGTCATCGAGGATCATCTGATTCCCGAGCTCGCGGGCAAGGACGCGTGGAGCATCGAATCGTGCTGGGAACGCCAATGGCGCGTCGTACGTAATCTCGGTGCGGCCGGAGTGTGCGCGATGGCGATCTCCGCCGTCGATTGCGCGCTCTGGGACTTGAAGGCTCGACTGTTGCAGCTGCCGCTCGTCGTGCTGCTCGGCGCAGCCCGCAGGGAGGTGCCGGTCTACGGCAGCGGCGGCTTCACGTCTTACACGGTGACGCAGCTGCGCGAGCAGTTGTCAGGCTGGATCGATGCGGGCATGCCCGCAGTGAAGATGAAGGTCGGCCGGGATCCTGAAGCGGATATCGAACGCGTGCGGGCGGCGCGCGAGGCCATTGGCGAGACGGCCGGCCTCTTTATCGATGCGAACGGCGCGTACTCACGGCAGGAAGCACGGTTGCAGGCCGAAGCGCTCGAGGCGTTCGCCGTGAGCTGGTTGGAAGAGCCGGTGTCC